>JBLHKZ010000104.1:0-17867 GCA_047618185.1 Limisphaerales bacterium | reverse complement strand
GTGGATCATTTTCGTCAGCTCGATGAAATTTGGCCGACTCCGAATGACCTTCGTCGGCCCTCGGGCGCGCCGGGCAAGGCCTACTGGCAGCAACGCGCCGACTATCTGATCAAGGTTCGCCTGGACGACAAGAAGCAGACGCTGACCGGCTCGGAGCAAATCACCTATCACAACAATTCGCCGGATTCGCTCAGCTATTTGTGGGTGCAGCTTGACCAGCAGCGTTACGAGCCCGATTCGCATGATTGGTTGACGGCCAACGCGCCCGACATGGCGAAATTGACCTACAAGGGGTTGGGCGGCGTGCTGTATCGCAACGATTTCAAGGGTGGACATCGAATCACGGCGGTGGAGGCCTACGGCGGCGAACCGCTGAAATACACGCTCGTGCATTCGATGATGCGTATCGATCTGGATGAGCCTCTGCCGAGCGGCGGCCGGATCGTATTTTCCATCGACTGGAACTACCAGATCACCGACGCGAAGAAGATTCGCGTGCGGGGCGGGTTTGAATATTTCAAGGAGGATAAGAACTATCTTTATTCGCTGGCGCAGTGGTATCCGCGCATGTGCGCCTACACCGACGTGCATGGCTGGCAGAACAAGCAGAGCATCGGCAGCGAGTTCACGGTGGAGTTCGGCGACTTCGTGGCCCGCATCACGGTCCCGGAGGATCACATCGTCGCGGCCACGGGTGAGCTGCAGAACGTGAACGACGTTTTGACCGAGGAACAGCGCTTGCGGCTGGATCTGGCCCGGAAGGCCAAAGAGCCGGTCATGATCGTCACAAAGGAGGAGGCGGTCGCGAATGAGTCGTCGAAGCCGAAGGGGGAGAAGACCTGGGTGTTCAAGGCGAAGCAGGTGCGTGACTTTGCCTTTGCCTCGTCTCGTAAGTTTCTCTGGGACGCGCAGGGGATTGATCTGAACGGGCGGCAAATTATGGCGATGTCGTTCTGGCCGAAAGAGGGCGAGCCGCTCTGGAGCAAGTATTCGACGGCGGCGGTGGTTCACACCGTGGAGACCTATTCGAAGTTCACCTTTGATTATCCCTATCCGGTCGTCCAGTCGGTGAACGGGCCGATTTCAGGCATGGAATATCCAATGATTACCTTTCAGAGTCCGCGGCCTGAGAAGGACGGAACCTACAGTGAGCGAACCAAGATTGGCCTGATCGGGGTGATCATTCATGAAGTCGGACACAACTGGTTTCCGATGGTCGTCAATTCGGACGAGCGGCGATGGCGTTGGATGGACGAGGGATTGAACTCCTTCGTGCAATTTCTGAGCGAGCATGAATGGAGCGATGATTATCCGACCCGATTGACCGATCCCGAACGCCGCAAGGGCTTCTACGCCTATCTGCAACAGGCGAACAAGATGCCCATCATGACCACGGCCGATTCGCTGATTTCCGGCGGCTACAACGCCTACACGAAACCGACCCAGGCGTTGATCGTCCTTCGCGAGACGATTCTCGGTCGGGAGGTGTTCGACTTCGCGTTCAAGGAATACGCTAATCGCTGGAAGTTTAAACGACCCACGCCCTACGACTTTTTCCGCACGATTGAGGACGCCTCGGGCCGGGATCTCGACTGGTTCTGGCGGGGCTGGTTCTACTCGACGGATCACGTGGATATCGCGATCGCGGACGTCAGCCGCTACACGCTCGACACGCGCGACCCGGAGATCGAAAAGGCGAGAAAGCGGAAGCAGCGCGATCAGAAACCCGAGTCATTGGTCGTCGAGCGCAACCGCGAGATCGAGAAACGAATGGATCGGAATCCCGAGCTGAAGGATTTCTATGACAAGTATGACGAGTTGGCGGTGGTCCCCCACGAGAAGGAGGCATTTGCGAAATTGCTCAAGGCGCTGACGCCCGAGGAACGCGAGCTGCTTAAAACCAAAGGGAACTTCTACGTGATCGATCTGGAGAATATTGGCGGCGTGGTGATGCCGGTGATTTTGGAGGTCGAATTCGTCGATGGGAAGAAGCAGACGCTGCGCATTCCGGCGGAAATCTGGCGGCGCAATGGAGAAAAAGTCTCCCGATTGCTGCATTCGCGGAAGGAGGTTCGCAGCGTGACGCTCGACCCGCGCGATGAGACCGTCGATCTGGATCGACGTAACAATGTGTTTCCGCGCCAGATGAAGGAGCAGACCCTTCGCTTGCAGAAGTCCCCGAAGTCAAAGAATCCCATGCAGCGCGCGAAAGATGCGGAGGCAAGAAAGTCGAAGACGAAGAAGGGGAAGAAATGACGGAGCTCCCTGGCCAGGGCAGACGCATCTAACTCGCGCAGGAAATGCCGCGCTCGGGGCTGAAAGCCCCAGCGCACAAAGTACAGGGTTTCAACCCTGTGTCTTGTGATTCACGAACGAATGCGGTCCCGCATTCGCATTCCGGGCGGGTTTCATAGGGCTGAAGCCCTATGCTTTGCGCGGCCGGGCTTTCAGCCCGAAAACCGACGTCCCCGGGCAAGTTTACGCCACAACCCAACAGGCTTGCCCGTTTTTGATGCGTCTGCCCTGGCTCCCTGGCCCATTCCGGTTGACTTGAGGCCCCCTCGGATTTACAACGCGTCAACTGTTTATCCTGTTTTTTGGCGAGGTTATTATGAACAAGAATCGATATTCGCGGCGGTTTTCGGCGCTCCTGACCGGAGTTCTTTTTGTAGCCTTGGCTTCAACGTTAACTGCGGATGCGGACGCTCAGGTAAGAACTAAAAAGCCTCAAAAATTCTTTAAAGCGAAACGAGTGAAACCCATGACCGAATACGGCATCAAGAAGGAAAGATTCGGCAAGACCGAGTTGAATGAGGAGGTCGCGATCTACACGCTGGTCAACCGCAGCGGCATGCGTGCCAAGATCACGACCTATGGAGCCATGTTGACCTCGCTGCAAGTCCCCGATGGCGCCGGCAGTCACGGCGAAGTCGCCCTCGGTTTTGACAACTTGCGTCAGTATCTCGATGGGCATCCTTATTTCGGGAGCACGACCGGCCGTGTGGCTAATCGCATCGCCAAGGGCCAGTTCACATTGAATGGCCGCACCTACAATCTTGCGATCAATAATCCTCCGGGCGCGTTGCACGGCGGCGATGTCGGGTTCGACAAGCGCATCTGGAATGCCGTCGAAGTGATGGCCGAGCTGGGGCCGGCGGTGCGCTTCAGTTACCTCAGCCCGGATGGCGAGGAGGGCTATCCCGGCAATTTGTGGACCATCGTCACCTATACGCTCACCAACAACGATGAACTGCGCATCGACTACGAAGTGACGACCGACAAGGACACGCCCATCAACCTGACCAATCACGCCTACTGGAATCTGACCGACGGCGGCGCCTCCTCCATTCTCGACCATGAACTTGAGATCTTTGGCGATCACTACACACCGGTGGATTCGGCGATGATTCCGACCGGAGAGTTCGCGCCGGTCGCCGGCACGGTGATGGATTTCACCCGTCCGATCGCAATTGGCGCGCGGATCGATCAACTGCCGGGCGATCCCGAGGCGAACGATCCGGGCGGCTACGACCATAACTATATATTGCGTCCGGGGCAGGGCAGTTCGCTCCGCCTGATCGCCCGCGCGTATTCGCCTCAGACTGGCCGGGTGATGGAAGTCTCCACCACCGAGCCGGGCGTCCAACTCTACACGGGCAATTTCCTCGACGGAACGCTGACCGGCCGAAATGGCGCGGTCTATCAGCAGCGCAATGCATTCTGCCTGGAGGCGCAGCATTTCCCGGATTCCGTGAACCAACCGAATTTCCCCAACACGATCCTTCGTCCAGGGCAAACTTACCGGCAAACGACGATTCATCGTTTCTACACGCGTTGAACGTGAATGGCCCAAAGCTTGCTTTCGCCAATCTGAATACTGAAATTGGAACGACGCCCGAACATGAAAAAGAACGACTCACCGAGACTGAATTTAAAGAAACTCCTGCTGGCCGCTTTCTGCGCGCTGAGCTTAACGACGCTGAGCGGATGCATCGCGGCGGCGGCTGGCGGCGCGGCGGCCGCTTACTACGTGACCAGCGATGTCGATTACGTCGCGCCCGTCAAAATGGACAAGGCGTGGGAAGCCACGCTTGCGGGCTTGAAGGACATGAATCTTCTGGCCGAAGCCAAATCGCCCGGGGAGACCACGTCGAAAGTCGAGGCCTTGACCGGAGACGATCGCCGCGTGCGCATCAGTCTCAAGTCCGAGAGCGCAGAGGTCACCGCCATTTATGTTCGGGTGGGAATCAAGGGCGACAAGGTCTTGTCCGGGCAGATCATGGATAAGATCAAGAGCCGCTTTTGAGGCGGTTTTAGATTGTCTTTTCGAAAGGCTGACCGGCGACGGTCGGCCTTTTTCTTTCTTGAAGGGGAATGCGGGAGCTGAGGATCGATTTGGAATTCTCAAGTCGCGTGAAGTAGACTTGATGCCGCTAACGTTTGAACGAACGATGAAACCTGAGGCAATGAAGTTCCACGCGGCTTTGGCGTTGGTTATCCTGAGTTGCTCTGCGTCCGCGTTCGCGAGCGAGAAGGTCGTCTTGCTTCATGGGGTGGGGCGGACGCCGCGTTCCATGGCGAAAATGGAGCGACTCCTTTCAGCGGAGGGATTTGACGTCGCCAACGTTGGCTACCCATCGCGCCGACACTCGATCGAGGAATTGGCGGATATCGTGCGGAGCGGGAAGTTTACGTCGGCCTGATGTCGTCAGGGCGGCGTTCGCGCTTTCGCGCGCTCCGAACTTGGAGGCCTATTTCGGTCGGGGCAGTTCCAGGTATCCCCGCGACGTGACGCGGGTCGTCTTTTCATCAGTCACTTCGACGATCATTGCCGCAGTCCCCGGGAACGACTCGATCAGCTTCAGTCCTTTCTCGGCTCCAAGCACGCTGATGGCAGTGGCAAGGCTGTCAGTCGTCATAGCATCGCGAGCGACGACGGTCACCCCAATGCGTTTGCGCAGGCCGTGGCCGGTCTCAGGATCGACGATATGCGAATAGCGGACGCCGTCGATGAGCACATTTTGCTCGGTGTCGCCCGAAGTGGAGACGGCGGCGTTTTTCAGCAGGGTCCGATCGGTCAGTTCGCCGTTGACTGCGTCGATCGAGGCGATGCCGACGTTCCACCCTTTTTCACCGGGCGGCGGATCGCCGGCGCGAATGTCGCCGGAAGCCGCGACCAACGCGCGTAAAATGCCGAGCTTGCGCAATGTGACCAATGCCTCGTCCGCCGCGTAGCCTTTGGCGATGCCGCCGAGATCGATGAACATGTTGGTCGCCAGCAGCGTTGCCGTTCCCCGACGCGGATCGAGCTTCAATTTTTCGTAACCGACCGCGGAGCGAACCTGCGCCAGGCGCGCGGGATCGGGCAAGGTCCGCTGTCGGCGCGCGCGTCGCCAAAATCGGATTATCGGGCCCATCGTGACGTCGAAGGCCCCGTCGGTTTTCTTCGACAAATCACGGGAGTGAGAAAGCACGGTCATCAGATCGTCGCTGATCTTGACGGGCATGCCGACCGGTTCGCGGACCAAACGCCGCAGTTCGCTCTCCTCCTCATAGTCGGACAGGATCATGTTCAGCTCGGCGATGCGCGCGAAGGCCGCCGTTGCGGCATTGTCGGCGGCGACTTTATCCGGCGCGTAGAGCGAGATCGTAACAAGCGTGCCCATGTGCGGCTGGATTGCCTCGTAGAGTTGAAGCTCTGGCTCCCGTTTGGCGGACACGCAGCCGCTGAGGAGGATGACGGCGATGAATGCCGATAAGGCTGCAAAAACACGCGTCTTTCTGATCGGATGAATCACGGTTGGATCATGGCTGCGACGCGCCTCTGTATAAATCGTTTTCTTGCCGTGCAAATTGGCGACCGAATTCATCGTGAGGGAGACGAATGCCGTTGACCTTTCAGCCGTAGATTCTGTGGAAAGTTGATTGAGGGCTATCGTCGATCATCCGTATCGGTGCAGCGCCATGCAACGGGTTCGAGCGCCCGTCGATTGAGTTTTCCCGGCTGCCGGAATCGAACCGCGTCAAGAAATCCCGCGCTTGCCCTTGCGTCATCCGCGAATTACGGCGACTGATTCAACGCCAAGCCCATATCAGACGAAACACACGATATCGCCAGCCTCGTGAGAGAGGCAGAACAGGGAGACGCCTTTGCGCAGGCCAGACTCGGATGGAACTACGCCAAGGGCCGAGGCGTCCCGCAAAATGACGAAAAGGCTGTGGATTGGTATCGCGAAGCCGCAGATCAGGGCCATCCGAAATCGCAATACAACCTCGGCGTGATGCACGAGAAAGGCGAAGGCGTACCTCAGGATTTCGATGAAGCGGTGAGCTGGCATCGCAAGGCCGCCGCCCTGGCGCAATACAATCTCGGCGTCGCATATGCCAAGGGCCGGGGCGTTCCAAAGGACGACACAGAAGCCGCAAAGTGGCATTGTGAATCCGCCAACCAAGGTTTTGCGAGGGGGCAATACAACCTTGGGCGGCAATACTACAAAGGGGAAGGAGTTCCGCAGGACCACAGTGAGGCTGTGACTTGGTTCCGCAAGGTCGCCGACCAGGGTATTCATCAGGGGTTAACCTATCTTGGCGTCATGTATGAAAGGGGTGAAGGCGTTCCGCAGGACGACGTGGAAGCTCTGAAATGCTTTCTCGTCGCGGAAGCGAAGGGATCCTCAATCGCGCCCGGGAGGAGGGAGCTAATCGCAGTGAGAATGTCGCCGGCGCAAATTGCCGAGTCGGAGAAGCGCGCCCGGGAGTGGAAACCGACGTTGGTGGCTCCCGAGTGAGCGCTTCTTCTATTGCGGCCAGCAGCATGAAGTGGTTTCCCCGGATAATCCGCGAACAATTTGAGGAACGGGCTCTTCCCGGGAGTCGTGCATTGTTAGCAACGTTTTCACAGTGGCCGGTCTTGAATCCCAACGGGGTTGCGCCCCGTCGGTCCCATGATCGCGTCCTATCCAATCGAGCTCGTGTTTTCCCAGCGGCTCGGAAGGACGCATCCCCGGTGGGGTTGAAACCTGTTTCGGATCGATATCCCAGGGTAGGTCATTCCTCCCAACCCTGGGCATTGAGAGGCAATCCCGTTGGGATAGAGGAAACGCGTTTGCTGAAGCCGCGGGCAACCGGCGGTTCACCTTCTGGCCCGGGCAGGGGGGCGGCATTCAGTCCATTTTCTTTGAGTCCCTCCGGGAAAGGCGCTTGCCGTCAGGGCTTAATCACCGGTGTCAGCACGATGTTACGATATTTCACGGAGGTGTGGTCGCCCTGCAAATAGATCGGGCCGGGGCTGGAGACGTCAGTCTGGTGCGCGCCTCCGGTGGGGCCTTCGACGGGCTGGTTGTCGATGACCTTTTCGCCGTTGAGGATCACCGTCACGTGTCGGTCGACCAAAGTGAGGTCGTAGGTGTTCCATTCACCGCCGGGCTTGCCGACGTTTTTTGATGGAGCGATCCTGCTGAAAATGGCGCCGACGCCCTGAAGTCCCTGCATGCGGCTGTCGCGATCGACCACCTGGGCTTCGTACATCCCGCGAAGATAAACGCCGCTGTTGCGTTGTGCGCCGATGTTGAATTCGATGTGCAGTTTGAAATCGTAGAATTCGCGTTCGGTCATCAGGTTCGCGTAGGCTCCCTTATTGCTGAAATCGGTCTTGGGCGTGTCGTTGACCAGCAGGCCGTCCTTCACCGACCAGCCCATGAGTTTGTGCGCGCGTCGTTTTTTCCAACCGGTCAGGTCTCGGCCGTTGAAGAGCTGGATCGGCTTGCCGAACTTGACCCTGGACAGGTCGGGCTTCGGAGGCATGGCGGGGAGACGTTTTCCGGTAAAGGAGGCTTCGGATCGTTGCCCCTTTTCAACCTTGCGGTGGACGCCGTAAAGCGCGCCGTCGAGAATGCGCACGGAAACCGACTGCGTCGGAGCCACCGTGCCGTTCTTTTTCGCGCGCTGTTTGCGAAGGTCGAAGGTGAGTTCACGGCCGTCGACCTGAAATTCCGTGATCGGGCGGGTTCCGCCGATCGCCCACATGATGCGGATATCGGGCTTGCCGTCGGTCAACTTGACGCTGAGCCAGCCGGGCTCGTTGTTGGGCTGATCGATGGCCCAATCGCCGATCAAGTTCTTGGGGACGGAAACGTCGGCGGCCGTTAGTGTCGCGGCGCACGCGAGTGTTGCCGCGATTCGAACGGGGTTCTTCCAGAGCAGTTTCATTTTTTCTTCAAGAGTCCCTGGGCTTCCATCCAGGTTTTCATGCGAGTGGGCCACTTCGTGACGGCGTCCCTGGTTTTGCGGAGGCCGTAGCCGTGGCCGCCGCGTTCGTAGATATGCAATTCCGCAGGCACGCCGGCCTTCTTCAATTCGACATAGAGCAAGGCGCTGCTAAGCGGGGTGACGCGATCGTCGTTGGCGTGGGCGAAAAAGAATGGCGGCGCCTTGTCGGTGACTTTGACATGGTCGCCAAGTTTGGTCCCGCCTTTCGGAACGAGGCCGCCGGGATAGATCAAGCCGACGAAATCCGGTCGGTGGGAAACATTGTCGACGGCGTCGACCTCCGGGTATTGTTTTTCCTTGAGCAGGGCGGTGAGGGCGGCGGTTTCTCCTCCGGCGGAGAAGCCCATCATGCCGATGCGGTCGGGTTTGATTCCGAGTTCCGCCGCCTTGCTTCGAACCAGGCTCATGGCGCGTTGCCCGTCCTGCACCGCTTCGCGCCAGCGGACGCCTTCCCGGTCGCGCGCGGGCACCCGGTATTTCAGGACGATGGCGGTGACGCCGATGGTGTTCAGCCACTCCGCGACTTCTGTGCCCTCAAGATCGTAGGCGAGAATATGAAATCCGCCGCCGGGCGCGACGATCATCGCAGCGCCGGTGGCCTTGTCGGCGGGCGGACGATAGATCGCGATCTGTGGCGTGGAGACGTTTCCGAGTCGAATGACGCGCCGGCCGGCGACCAGACGGCCATCGTCCTTGGTGGTGTCGGCCTCGGGCGGAAATTCTTTCGTTTCGCCGGGGGCTTTTCCCGGCCAGAGATTGAGCACGACAGGGTCGGCGGCGACGCAGATTTGAGCGGCAAGGCAGGTTGTCAACAGGACGGCGACGAATTTAATCTTCATGCGTGAGCGGATTGTAGGGGGGGATCGGATCGAAGCAATCGCGGCATGAACTATTTGGCGACAGCCAATCAGGCTTCTTGTTGATCGCCAACCCGCATGGATGATTGATCGGAGGCGCAGTCGTTATTACTTTGCAGCGCATCCAACGAGGGGCCGACATCCGGTGGAATGCGAGCCCTGCCGGGTTTAGGTGACATTCACGCTTCGACGACGGGAAGATTCTTGTGGCGCGGGCGTGGCTCATTGCTACGATTCGCGGCGATCCGGAACACTCATTGAATCTAACCACTCTCATGACTCAAGACACTCGTCGCGACTTCCTCAAGAAATCCGCCGCCGCCACGTTCGGCTTCACCATCCTGCCTTCGTATCTCGTCACTGGCGCTCGCGCGGCGGATGGCAAGTTGCCGCCGAGTAAGCGGATCAATCTCGCTTCGATCGGCGTGGGCGGCCGGGCGACGGGCGTCATCCCGGGCATCTGCTCGGGCGGCAAGGCGCATCCGGTCGCCTTTTGCGACGTGGATTTCAAGGCGCGCAGCATCGAGAAGAATTTGACGAAATTTCCCGGGATTCAGCAGTTCAAGGACTTCCGCGTCATGCTGGAGAAGATGGACAAGGATATCGACGCAGTCAGCGTGGTGACTCCGGATCACACGCATTTTCCGGCGGCGATGCTGGCGATGTCGATGGGTAAGCATGTCTATGTCGAGAAGCCGCTGACGCATTCGTATCGCGAGTCGGAGCTGCTGATGCGGGCGGAGAAGAAGTTCAAGGTCGTCACGCAGATGGGGAATCAGGGGCACACCTCGGGCGGCTCCGCGCAGTTCGCCAACATGGTCAAGCATGGCATCGTGCGCGATATCACGAAGGTCGAGGCGTGGAAGACGCCCGGGCTGTTCTTCATGGACGCGAAGCAGCGATTCTCGGAATACCCGAAGGCGGAGAAGATGCCGGAGACGCTGGATTGGGATTTGTGGTGCGGACCGGCGGAGAAGAAGCCCTTCAGTTCTAAATATCATCCGTTCAGCTGGCGCGCGTTCTGGCTTTATGGGAACGGCATGTTGGGCGACTGGGGCGCGCACATCATCGACTTCGTTCACGACTTTCTCGAACTCGGTCAGCCGACGAAGCTTACTCCGCATCTGATGGCCGATCACAATGATGTGCTTTTTCCGCTCAGCTCACAGCTGACGATGCAATTTCCGAAACGGGGCGGTCATCCCGCGTTGGAGCTTGTCTGGCGCGACGGAGCGGATTGCCGTCCGGAAATCCCCGAGCAGTTTCACAGCGCCCAAAAGGAGGGCGGGCGCAAGGCGCCGAAGCTGGGCGGCGCGGGCACCGTGCTTTACCGCGACGGCGGCGACTTCGCGATCACGCGCGGCTCGCATTCCAGCAAATCGAGCGTCATCCCCACGGCGCAGGCCGAGCAGCACAAGGAGCATCTCGTCGCGAGCAATCCAAAGAACGGTCATCAGCAGGCGTTTACGGCGGCCTGCATGGGCGAGGACGAGACGCGCTCGCCCTTCAGCATCGCCGGGGATTTGACCAAGACCCTGATGCTTGGCGTGATTTGCCAACGGCTGAACGAGGAGCTGAATTTCGATCGGAAGAAGGAGCGCTTCCTTGGCAATGACCGGGCGAATGCCTTGTTGGACGGACCGCCGCCGCGCAAAGGCTGGGAAGAGTTTTACAAGATGGTTTGATTCTTTTCACAGGAGGAAACTCAGAGAACGAAGATGTGAGAAGCGCTTCTCCTCCGTTCTCTCTGTTTCCTCCTGTTCAATTCTTCTTGTGCGATCAAGTCATGTGAACCCGCTTCGAATTTCGTCGAGGGTGCGTGATTGTTATCCGGGAATCGCCTGTGATAGATTCGCCGGAATCTGAATCGCGCATTGCCATGATCCGTCCGATTATTCCGAAACTTATACCGCTGCATTCCTTTCCTTTTTTCGGCCGTCGGTTTGTCGCCGTTTCGCTTTTCTTCGCTCTTTCGCTGTGCGGGGCGCATGCCGCCACCCGCGCGACCAGGGGCCTGCAGGCGCTCTATGATTTCAGCTCGGTAAAGGGAGCGGTTGTCAAAGACCGATCGGGAGCGGGTGAGCCGGCAGACTTGCGGATTGGCAATCCCGACGCCGTCGTTCGGTCCAAGGGCTCGCTCGTCGTGCGCGGTAAAACCATCATCAAGTCTCAGAAGCCGCCGGGGCGAATCATCGAGGCGATTCGTCGTTCGAATGAGATCACCATTGAAGCCTGGGTGCGGCCGGCGGACACGAGGCAAGCGGGGCCCGCGCGAATCGTCACGTTGTCCCGCAATGGCAACGAACGCAATTTCACGCTGGGGCAGGACGGAGACGATTACGAGGTCCGGTTTCGGACGTTGAGCACGAGCGGCAATGGCATTCCTTCGCTCGCCACGTCCGGCGGCAAGTTGAAGACTTCCCTGACTCATGTGGTCTACACCCGTGATCGGGCGGGCAGGGCGCGGATCTTCTTGAATGGAAAGAAAACGAAGGAGGGCAATGTGCCCGGCGGAACGGACAACTGGCACGGCCAGTTTCAACTCGCCTTCGCCGATGAGATCAACGGCTCGCGCCAATGGAAGGGAACCTATCGCATGGTCGCGCTTTACAGTCGGGATCTGCACGAGCGCGAGGTCCTACAAAATTTCCGCGCGGGACCCGATGCCGGACCCGGTTCGCAGGAAACGCTGGCGCACGAAGGAATTTCTCAGAAGGCGCATTATTTCAACACGAAGATCGCGCCGCTGCTTTCGAAGCATTGCCTCGAATGCCACGACAGCAGCTCGCGCAAGGGCAAGCTGGACCTGTCGCGCAAGGGCGCGGCTCTGGCCTGGGAGAATGGGGATCTGCTCAAGCCGGGCAAGTCCGCCGACAGCGTGATGTGGAAGGCGGTCGAATCGAACGACATGCCCGACGAGCGAACGCCGCTTAACGCCGAGGAGAAGGCGCTGCTGAAAAGCTGGATCGATTCGGGCGCCGAATGGTCGTTGGACTTCATCGACCCGGCGACCTATGTCCACGGGGACGACGGAACTCACGAGAATTGGCTGCGGCGTTTGACCGTCGATGAATACATCCGGACGGTTCGCGCGGCGACGGGCGTCGATATCGAGAAGGAGGCGCGCGCGTTGTTGCCTCGTGATCTGCGGGCGGACGGATTCAGCAACACGGCATACAATCTGAACGTCGATTTCAAACACGTTGAGGCTTACGCGAAGCTCGCTGGAATCATCGTGGAGCGAATGGATGCGCTGAAGTTTGCGGCGAGATTTTCAAAGAGCCGGAATTTGTCCACGGACGCGACCATGCGGAAATTCGTCCTCAGCATGGGCAAGTGGCTGTTGCGCGGACCGCTGGAGACCCGGGAGGAAGCGACCTACAGCGGTATTGCGACGACGGTCGCCAGCGCCGGCGGCAATTATGAAGAGGCAGTGCGGTATGTGATTGAAGCGATGCTGCAATCTCCGCGGTTCATCTACCGGATCGAAAATCAGAAGGGCGACGGCGCCGCCTGGCCGGTCGGGGAATACGAATTGGCCTCGCGCATGAGTTACATCATCTGGGGCGCCCCGCCGGATAGGTCGCTGCTCAGCGCCGCTGAGGACGGCGCGTTGTTCTCGAGGGAAAATGTCGCCTCGCAGGTCAAACGGATGCTGGCCGAACCGCGCGCGATTGAGCGTTCGGCGGAATTCGCCAAGGAATGGCTGCACCTTGATCGCCTTGGCAACATGGCGCCGAGTCCGAAGACGTTTCCCAATTGGGATGCCAGGCTCGCCGCCGACATGCGCGCGGAATCGCTGGCTTATTTTCACGACATCGTCTGGAAGCAGAAACGCCCGCTCTCGGATTTGTTCAACGCCCAGGTTTCCTATGCGACGCCGCGTCTGGCAAAGCACTACGGCCTGAAGCCGGCCGGGGAGGGATTGGCGCGCTATGACGTTTCAAGCGTGCCCGGACGCGGCGGTTTGTTGACCCAAGGCAGCATCCTCACGATTGGCGGCGACGAGGCCTCGATGGTCACGCGCGGCTTGTTTGTGCTGCACGACGTCCTTCGGGGCGTCGTCAAGGACCCGCCCGCCGGGCTCGACACCACGCCCGTCCCGACCAAGCCCGGCCTGCCGCAGCGCAAGATTGCCGAGGAGCGCATTCAGAATAAGTCGTGCGGCGGATGTCATTCCAAGTTCGAGCCACTGGCTTTTGCGCTGGAGAAGTTCGACGGCGTGGGCGCCTGGCATGAGGTCGATGAGCATGGCAATAAGCTGCGCGAGGACGGCGAAATTCTCATTCCGGGGGGAGCGAAGGCGACTTCCTACCGGACGACGGGGGAATTGATGGACCTGTTGGCCGGCAGTGATCGCGTTCGCCAGACCATTGCCTGGAAGCTCACCCAGTTTGCCCTTGGGCGTCCTCTGGGAGCGGCGGACGCCCCGATTCTTGACAATATCCACAAGCAGGCTCAGAAAAATGGCGGAACTTACGAAAGCCTGATCACCGCGATCGTCCTGAGCGATCTGGTGCAAACGACCCGAACCGAACGGGCTGAATGATTCTTGAGAGCTAATCGCCAGCAGGTTAGAGCCAACAACAGCTATGAACAGAAAACCCATCAGCCGTCGCACGATGTTGAAAGGGCTGGGGACCGCCGCCGTGGGCCTGCCCTTTCTCGAAGAAATGCTCGTCTCGTCCGCGGTCGCGGCCAAGACGGTCGACGTCCCAGTTCGGGCGTTCAATGTGTTCTTCGGGCTGGGCATTCCGGCGCCCTTGCAGACCGAGGGTTTCAATGATGTCTTCGAGCCGCTCAAACCGCTCGGCGACAAACTGCTGATCATGCGCAATGTCGATCAGGTGCGCTGCGATGAATCCGGCATCAACGCCCACTATGACGGCGCGTCCGGCGCCTTCACCGCCACGCCGCCCGATGGCGAGGCCAAGGCGGGCGGCGGTTCCATCGATCAATTGGTGCGCGAGGCGCATTATCCCAAGGGACAGCCGGCGGGGATGGTGCCGACGCTGATTGGCGGGACATTTTTTCGACGCAGCCGTGTCGGTCGCTACGTGCATAGCTACAACCCGGACGGCACCGTCGCGGGCGCCATGCAGGAGAAGCCGCGGGACCTCTTCGACCGGGTGTTCGGAACGATTTCACTGTCCGGCGACGACAAGGATCTTCGCCGCGAGCGCCTCAAGCGCAGCGTGCTCGATTCGATGGTGGATCAATACAAGCATTTCACCGGCGCTAATTCGCCTCTGGGCGCCGCGTCCAAGTCGCGGGTCAAGGATCACCTCGATCGCATTCGCGAGTATGAGCAGCGAGCCTATGAAATGAAGGCGAAGGTCGAAGGCGCGCCGGAGTTGCCGCCGCGCTCCGACATTGCCCACGGCGGTCAGGCCGATCCGGGCGGGGAAGGAATCGATATGAACATCGACGACTTGACGAGCGAATGGCGGCTCATGGCGGATCTCTACGCGTTGTCGGTTCAGACCGATCGCGTGCGCTTCGGCTCGTTGACTTTTCTTGCCGCTGGCGAGCGCCTTCGCGTCAAGGGCGACTATTTCTACAATGGCAGGAAGCATTACGCCTTCGACGACGCGGCGCAGCACAACGCGACGGGCTCCAAGGGCTGCAGTCACGAATGGTGGCACAAGTTTAACGAGAACAAGAAGAACACGGAGCTGCGCGCGCACGCCCACATGAAGATGCGCGAGGTTGCGTATTTCCTCCATGCGTTGAACGGCCCGAACGCCCAGGAAGCCAACGGCAAGTCGATCATGGAGAATTCGTTGATCACGATTTCAACGGAGTCAGGCGATGGGCGTCACTCGGATGTGAAGCGCGAATTGTCCGGCGTCTTCCATTGCATCACTGGCGCGAACGGTCGCTTTAAGACGGGCCAGATCATGGACGTGAAGGCCGAGGGCGTTGATGTCTACAACACGATGCTGGGCGCCATGGGCGCGAAACGTCGCCTCGGACCGAATGATCGGCAGGGGCGGAAGATCGACGGGATTCGGGCGTAGTGGTTGCACGTCAATCAGTAGGGATGCGTTCCACCGCGTCCCATATCAAAGGCCTGAAAGGGCGGGAACACAGAAGTCCATCAAGGACTAGAATCGGACGCGGTGGAACGCGTCCCTACCGGACGCTTGCTTCATTTATGAGATCTAAAACGAAATATCTGGCCGTCGTCGCGCTTTTTGGCGTGTTCTTCTTTACTGCAACGTTCACCACCGCGTATGCGGCCCAAGCCAAGCAGCGGTACAACGTCCTCTTCATCATTTCGGACGACCTGACGTCCACGGCCTTGTCGTGCTACGGAAACCAGGTTTGCCAGACGCCGAACATCGATCGGCTTGCGGCGCGCGGGACGCGGTTCACGCGGGCGTATTGCCAAGGGACCTATTGCGGACCATCGCGGGCGTCGTTCATGTCGGGCTATTACCCGCACGCGACGGGCATGCTGGGCTACAAGAGCCCGCGGCCGATGATTGGCGACCGCGCGATGTGGGCGGAGCATTTTAAGGACAACGGCTACTACTCGGCCCGTGTCAGCAAGATCTTTCACATGGGGGTGCCGGGCGGAATCGAGAAGGGCGATGATGGCCCGGACGACGCCGCGTGTTGGACGGAGCGTTTCAACAGCAAGGGCCCCGAGTGGAAGGCTCCGGGCGACGGTGAAACTCTCGAAGGAAATCCGGACGGCAAAAGACCGGTTGTCGGCGGCAATACTTTCGTGGTGGTCGAAGCCGACGGCGACGACCTCGTGCATTCCGATGGCAAGACCGCGGCCAAGGCGGTCGAGTTGATCGAAAAGCACAAGGGCGAACGGTTCTGGCTGGGGGTCGGCTTTGTGCGCCCGCATGTGCCGTTTGTCGCGCCGCGGGCCTACTACGAGCGCTACCTTCCTTATTCGAAGCACGAGCTGCCGCACCGGGTTTCCTGGGATTGGAACGACATCCCCAGGGCGGGAATCAATTACAAGACCAGCTTCAATATGAAGATGGATGAACGCCGGCAGAAAAAGGCGGTCGGCGGTTATTATGCCTCGGTGTCCTTCATGGACGCGCAGGTCGGCAAGGTCCTCGACGCCGTGGAGGAGGCGGGCATCGCGGACGAGACGATCATCATTTTCACCAGCGACCATGGTTATCATCTTGGGGAACACGACTTCTGGGCGAAGGTCAGCCTTTTGGATGAGTCGTCGCAAGTTCCGTTGATTATCAGCGTGCCTGGAAAGAAACCGGCGGTTTGCAATTCCTTCGCTGAATTGCTCGACCTCTATCCGACGACGGCGAGCCTGTGCGGGCTCGAAGTTCCCGCGCGAATTCAGGGCAAGGATATCTCCCGCATGCTCGACGATCCGAAACACGAGGTGCGCGAAGCCGCCTTTTCCGTGAGCGGCTCGCGGCGCGGGTTGCTGTTGCGCGACGATCAGTATGCTTTCATACAATATGCCGAGGACGCATCGAAAGGCATCGAGCTTTACGATGTAAAAAAAGACCCGGCGCAATTTACGAATCTCGCCGAGGATAAACGCCACAAGGCGACAGTCGAGGCGTACAAGGCGAAGTTGGCCGCCAAGCTGAAAGACGTGCGGACCAATGATCTGGGCCTGAAATATTAACCGCGGATGACACGGATTACTCTGATGAAGAAAATACAGTTCCAAGTGCAATGCAAGGTTTCGGGACGACGCCTGTCGGGAGCGCTATTCGTCCTATGTGTCGCGTCGGTCCTATTACTTACGTTTTCGAATGCTCTTGCCGCCGACAAGCCGGCGGACAAGCCCGCGACCCTGCGAGTCCTCTGCTACAACATCCACTATGGTCAGGGCATGGACGGCAAATACGATGTCGCCCGGCTCGCCGAGGTCATCAAGAAATTGAAGCCTGATCTGGTCGCCTTGCAGGAGATCGATGTCGGTGTGAAGCGTTCAGGACGCGAGCATCAGATTCGCCGATTGGGCGAGTTGACCGGCATGGCCTCGCGCTATGGCCCGACGCAACATTATCAAGGCGGGCTCTATGGCAATGGTGTCTTGTCCAAATTACCGATACTCGATGTCGTGATTCAACCACTGCCCTACACCGAGGCGACGGAGAAGCTCGTCACCTATCCTCGCGGCTGCATCGCGGTGACCGTTCGCGGCCCGGATGGGAAACCGCTGCGCTTCATCAGCACGCATTTTCAGCACAACGTGGCGGAGGATCGACTGGCCGAAGCGAAGGCGATCAACAAGCTCTTCGCCGGCAAAGACGACACGACGCGGACGATTCTGTGCGGCGATATGAATGCGACGCCAGATTCCGCGCCGATGAAGGAGCTGCACAAGAAGTGGGAAAATGCGATGAACGATCCGGCCGCCCCCAGCGCTCCCTCACGCAATCCGCGCTCAAGAATCGACTACATTCTGCACCGCTCGGCGGAACAGTTTCGCGTTCTCAAGACCGAGGTCGTCGATGAGCAAATGGCGTCAGATCATCGACCGGTGTTTGCGGTGTTTGAGCTGTTGGGACGATGAGAAAGAAAACTCAGAAGTCTTCCGGCCAATCCTCGTCACCGATGGCCTGCCAGGGCGAGATGGCTCTGCGCCTGCGCGAGGCTCTCAAGGAATACGACGCGGGTGAAGGGGGAACTTTGGCGGACAAGGCTTTTGAGCGTATTCGAAATTGGACAGCAATATTGCGCGAGGGCGGCAGGAAGGGCGGCGGAATCAATCAACCACAACCGGTCCTGGGTGAT
>JBLHKZ010000103.1:0-17868 GCA_047618185.1 Limisphaerales bacterium | reverse complement strand
AGTCGGAGAAACGAGCCGGGGGCTGAAAGAGGCCCGTGTAAACAACGAAACCGGAGGACTCACTCGACGAAGGGCCGAACTGGTTGGGGGGCGTCCTAACCGCGTGTCGGACGGAAACCACCGATGACGCCGGTCGGCGAGGTGGACCGAGAGCCGTCACGATGGGAAGCATGTGGACGCTCAGGAGCGGACTTCGGTTCGTTCCTCACGCGGGCTCGACCCGCGTCTAATCGGAACCGCCCTGTACGGACCCGTACGCAGGGTGGTGTGGGACCCGTGGCTGGCTCTCCGAGTCAGTCACGGGGACCCGATTAGCCATTGTTAGCTTCTGAGGGAGTTTCCACCAAAGATAGACTACCGCGCAACATTAGCAGTAGATCGTTTACCGTTCCAAGCGCAGTAGTCTTTTCGTTACCCTCTCTTTGGTAGTCCGGGTAAATCAGTCCGGTGTAGATTCCAAGTAGTAGCAAATCATCATCCCGCTCGATAAATACTGGACCTCCAGACATTCCAGGTGCACCTGCACTCTCCAACAGCACTTGTTGCTGTCTTCCGGCAAGTCGACGACTGGCCAAAAATCGCGTCAGGACAATTGGTGTAGGTTGCTCTGGGCCAGCCGAACTGAATCCATACGGAAATCCGACAACTAGACACTTGTCTCCCGGAACAAGCATTGACTTATTGATCCTCGTCTCATCGATAATCTGAACATCAGATATTTTGAGTTCGGAGGGCACTTCGATCTTCACTAAATCGTGCCAGAACGGGACGTAAATGCCCGCATTGTTGAGGTCGGGATGTGGAATGTGGCGTTTATCCTGAAGCCACCGTGGTTTAGAAGATCCAGTCGATGTATCGTAAAGAGGAATGACTATTGTCTGCACCCCGCCAATCACCTCGACCCCGGGCTGGCGCTGGTCGGCCATCTGAAGGGCTATTTGCAAATATTCGCGAGAAGACCGCTTGAAGGGAATCTTCACGTCATGGGGATTGAATCCCGTTACCACATGCCAGCAGGTGTAGAGATAGAGCCTATCATTCTCGCGCCGAACAAAGCCGCTTGCGAAGGCTCCTGCAATCGGTTCCTTCTGATCGTCTAGACACTGAAGAATAGCTGCCGTGAATGAGAGCTCCAGACGTTGGGTGGCGATCGGTATCTTCAATATTTTGGCTAACGCAAAGGTCAGCGACGGGAGCCAGCCGCCGATGACGTTCGATTTGTGTCTGAGCGAATCGGCTGGCTCCCGTTCGCTGCGCCGTCTTGTGTGTGCCCAGCATGGGCGCGATGTAAATGGGGTGCAAGTCCCCTGTAGGAAAGCCGGACATGAAAATGAAGAGACTACCATCTGAAGCCAACTCGGGAAGGGCGACCGACTCGGGGAAGGAAGGCTAGGAGAAACCTGCGAGCCGATGGACAAGAACCGCATAGAAGGCCGACACGGCACGACGAGCTGGCACAACACAGCGAAGTCGTCTGGTTTACCCGTGGAGGTAAATGCGGCGGTTGTGCAGGGAAGCATCGCGTTCTTACCTGGGGAGATCTGCCGGGAGCGATCCGGGCAGAAGTCAGCAGAGGCCATAGTAGTCGGAGAAACGAGCCGGGGGCTGAAAGAGGCCCGTGTAAACAACGAAACCGGAGGACTCACTCGACGAAGGGCCGAACTGGTTGGGGGGCGTCCTAACCGCGTGTCGGACGGAAACCACCGATGACGCCGGTCGGCGAGGTGGACCGAGAGCCGTCACGATGGGAAGCATGTGGACGCTCAGGAGCGGACTTCGGTTCGTTCCTCACGCGGGCTCGACCCGCGTCTAATCGGAACCGCCCTGTACGGACCCGTACGCAGGGTGGTGTGGGACCCGTGGCTGGCTCTCCGAGTCAGTCACGGGGACCCGATTAGTCCTTTGGTTTCTCACTCTCCGACGAACCTGCCTTCCGGACTCAGGATGAAGCTGTCCGTGAGGGGAACGAAAGCGCGAATGCCCCGTCCATCGCTGACAGAACCGAGAACTCGCACGTCGCCATCTGGCTTGTCGTCCCAAAAGAACTGAATCTCAATCTGGTAATCCTTCCCGCTCTGGCCGACTGATTCCGGCGTATCGACGCGGCCATCTCGAACCCAAGTAGCCAACTCGGCATAGGACCGTGTCCGGTAACGGGCCAAGTGCTCAGCGAGAATTGAATCGGCTTCCTTCTTGTCCATGCGCACGCTGTTACGGACAACCCGTCAAGATGAGAGGTGAGCGCAAGTTGAACCCGACCTGGAACAGCCACGCGGGGCGCGAATTCTCTCAATCGTTTTGTTGGCCGATGGAGTCATAAACCAACTCTCCCCATCGAGGACAGCCAAAACGAGCTCTCCACTGGAGGAGCTTCGGAAAACTTAACGAGCACGTCGTAAGTCTGTCCTCGCACCAAGAATGTCTCCAACCTCTCTAAGTTGTTGGTGCGGCGCCAAGTCAGGATGTAACCGGCCTGATGATCAAGCCAGTTGCATGGCGTGATGTCGTGCGAACCAATCGGGACGCGTGCAACTGTGCCAGTACTCTGGCTCACGATGACCTCGCCACGAAAACTCAATTGGCCCGTCGAGGTCTGCGGAATTCCAAGCAGGAACTGGTATGGTGGATACTGCTCAACCATCATCTGAAATTGAAGAGCGCTGTTTGTGCAGTCGGCTAATTTCTGCTCCACGGGAATAGGTTTGCTACAACCGCACGACAAGGCGGCGATTGCCGCAATTCCGGTTAATGTGAGGAGCGAGCGCATTACGTGTTCACTGCTGTCCAACAATTTAGTATCAGGTCGATTTGCCCTGATAACCTGATATTGGCGGGGTTTCCGGGTAGTTTTTTTGCCGTCTTCGATGGCGGTCACATCACAAGCCGCCCGTATCAGTTCCTTGAGTGGAACTTCGCGTAGTGCGTCTTGAGCAGGTCGGCGCCGAAGTCGCTTTTGAAGTCGCGGTAGACGGCGTGGACGTGGTTGGCGCCATTTTGGACGTTGTCGTATTCGAGGAGGAAGGTTGGGCCCTGGACACGGTAGTAATGGGCTTCACCGCGCTTCTCGGTCCCGGCCCAGGCGAACAGGATGTCGTCCCAACCTGCGGCTTCAATCCTCTTCAGATCCTCGCGGGCAATCTCCGGGCGGTGGCGATTGACGTAAAGCCGCACGATCTGTGTGAGCTGCTTCTTCTGCTTGTCGTTAAGCGCCGAAAAGCGAATGCCGGTTTCTTCGAGCGGCTTCACCATGGTGTTGGCCTTGGTGAAGATGTCCTTCGGCGCGATATCGGCGATGATTGCCTGCTTCTTCTGCTCGGCGCTCAACGATTTGAGGAGATTGCGGGCCATGTTCTCTTCGGCAAGCAGCGTGGCCAGCCCCTTGCGAGTGCCTTCCCTTACGCGGCCGGGGTTGTTGCCGTAGAACGAGGGAGTGGCCCGGACATGCTTGCCGTTGACGATCGTGAAGTTCAGCGAGAGGTGATGGCCCTCGACGCGCCAGCCCCAGGATTTGCCCTTTTCCGGTTTCCCGAAAATCGAGAAGAAGTATTTGCCGGAGTCGCGCTTGACCGGGTTGTTCTCGAGTTCAGCCAGAATGGATTCGAGGCTCATGATGGTCATCGAGGTGTTGAATCCGTCGTAGCTCATCCCGTGGCTGAGCAGCGCGTGGGCCATGACCTGCTGGCCGTCGGTCATGCCGTCCAGCGGCAATCCCTTGCGTTCGCGCGGAATAAAGTGCCAATTCACGCGCTCCTCGTCCTTCCATTCGAAGGTCGCCTGCGTGCGGCGTTCGGCGTCGAGCGAGGCCAGGAAGGCATTGGCGGAGACGACCATCTTATCGGAAATCGTCGCGGAAAGACTGGATGTGGCGAAGCCGGTTAACAGAAGCGCGCCGGTCAAGAGAGCGAGGGATCGGTGGAAAAAGGATGTGCGTGAATTCATGCGAGCAAAATGGACAAAGCCTGGGCCCGGCACAATCCAAAAATCAACGGACGTAACTTGTTGGGCTTGCCTGAAATCTCGCGAGGCTTAGGCTGCGCCCCGTGAAACTTTTGTTTATTGGCGACATCGTAGGACGGCCGGGACGGCGGGCGGTGGAACATCTGGTTCCGTTGTTGCGAGACCGGCATCAGCTCGACGTGGTCATCGCCAATGGCGAAAATTCCGCGGGCGGGGCGGGCATCAGCCTCAAACCCGCCGCCGAGATCTTTAACGCCGGCGTGGACATCATCACGTGCGGCGATCACTTGTGGGATCAAAAGGAAGTCGAGGAACTGCTGCGCAATGAGCCGCGATTTATCCGTCCGATAAATTATCCGCCCGACACCGGCGGAGCCGGTTTCACCATTTGCCAAAAGGAGGGGCTGCCTCCTATCGGTGTTCTGAACGCGCAGGGGCGGACATTCATGGCTCCGCTGGAAAACCCGTTTGCGATGGTTCGCGACGCGGTGGAGAAGCTCCGGGAAACAACGCCCATCATCTTCCTGGATTTCCATGCGGAGGCGACTTCCGAGAAAATTGCCATGGGCCGCATGCTGGACGGCCAGGTCAGCGCGGTCATCGGCACGCACACCCATGTTCAGACTGCCGATGAGCAGATCTTTCCCGGCGGGACGGCGTTCATGTGTGACGCGGGATTTACCGGGCCGCACGACAGCGTTCTGGGCCGCGAATTTGAGCCTGTGATCGAACGATTTCTCACTTATGAACCGCGACGATTCCCGGTCGCCAAGGGGCGTGTATTGCTCCAGGGCGTCATTATCGAAATCGACGACGATTCAGGAAAAGCCATCGACATCGAGCGTGTTTCCGAACCGATGCCCGCCTTGATCGCCTGAACTTTCCCGCCTGCCATGCCGCGCAAAAAAACCTCCAGTCAATGGGATTTCGGCGAACTGTTCACGCCCGAGGAAACGCGGCAGGTGTGGTCGGTCGGGGAATTGACCGGCAAGGTCAAGCGCGCCTTGGAAACCGAGCTGGGGACGGTCTGGGTTTCCGGTGAAATCACAAATCTGCGGCGCCAGAATTCCGGCCATATCTATTTCTCCATCAAAGACGAACGCGCCCAGCTGAATTGCGTGCTTTTCCGCGGACAGGAGGTCGACAACCGCGACCTGTTGGAGGACGGCAAAGAGGCCATACTGCGAGGCGACCTAACGGTCTACGAAGCGCGAGGACAATATCAACTGCTGGTCAGGGAGATTGAATTCAAGGGCGTTGGCGCCTTGCAGGCCGAGTTTGAGAAGCTCAAAAGCAGGCTGGAGGCGGAAGGGCTGTTCGATCCGGAGCGCAAGCGGCCGTTGCCGCGATTGAATCGCGCCATCGGCGTTGTCACGTCTCCTACCGGAGCGGCGCTGCACGATGTACAACACGTCATCGCGAGGCGCGATCCGCGATTATCTGTTATCCTTGCGCCGTGTCGCGTCCAGGGCAAAGGGGCGGCCAAAGAGATCGCGGAAGCCATCGACGCATTGAATGAGTTTCACGCGAAGCAGCCCGAACGCGGCGGGCTGGATCTGATTCTGATCACGAGGGGCGGGGGAAGCCTCGAGGATCTCTGGGCGTTCAATGAAGAGGCAGTCGCCCAGGCGGTGTTTCGATCGACGTTGCCGGTCGTCTCAGCGATCGGACACGAGATCGATTTCACGATCAGCGATTTCGTCGCCGACCTCCGGGCAGCGACGCCGAGCGCCGCCGCCGAACTGATCACGGAGGGCGTTTTTTCCAGTCTGGGTTTCATTGCCGACGCGCCGCGCTGGTTGGCTGAATGCGTGGCGAGGAGATTGGCGCGCGAGTCGGAAAATCTTGCGCGGTTGCAGCGACGCCTCTCCCTGGCGCGGCCGTCTCGACGCATCGGAGAATTGGTCCAACGCCTCGACGATTTGCAGACGGGAATGTCGAACGCAGTGGGCTATCGATTCGAAACACTGAAGCGCCGGGGCGCGGAATTGGCGGGCCGGCTTGGTCGGTTGCGGCCTTCAAGACAGCTCCAACGAAAGCGGGAGGCCGTCAAATTCTTAAACGATCGGCTGATGGAACACGCGGCTTCGCGATTGGAATCTTTGCGCGTTCGCCTGGCGCGGGTTCAAGATCGACTGCGACTGTTGTCGCCCGGCAGCGTTTTGGAGCGGGGCTATTCGATCACGATGGACGCCAAGACCGGCGAAGTGATTCGATCCACGAAAAAAGTCCAGACGGGCCAGAAAATTCGGACCCGCCTGGACGATGGCGAATTTGAAAGCGTGGTAGAGGACTAGTCAGCGCTCGGGGAATCAGCGATTGAGCACATCGTCACGGGTCGGTGCCACGATGGCCACGACTTCGTCGATCAGTTCCTGCGGCACGGTTAGCTCCTTAAGAGTCGCGATGAGATTCTCCGCCACGGCGTCGAAATGCCCGTCGTTCAACCCCTTCAAGTGCGCGTGCGCCTCGCGCATGTCCTTGCCCTCATACTTGACCGGAGCGCCGAATGCATTTGAACTCAAAATCCGAACGCGGGCGGGAACAATCAGGTCAACAGATCTTTCACGACATGTCCGTGCACATCGGTCAGGCGACGTTGAATTCCGTTGTGATAGAAGGAAAGTCGTTCGTGATCCATGCCCAACAGGTGGAGCAGGGTGGCGTGGATGTCATAAAATTGCAGCGGCTTGTCGGCGACATTGAAGCCAATCTCGTCGCTGCTTCCGTATGCCAGGCCGGATTTGACGCCGGCGCCAGCCATCCAGATTGTGAACGCGTTGGGGTGATGGTCACGGCCCGTGCTTTTGAGGCCCTGCGTCACCGGCGTGCGCCCGAATTCCGTCGTCCAGAGGATCAGTGTGTCTTTGAGCATGCCGCGCGATTTCAAATCCTTGAGCAAGCCAGCGACGGGCTTGTCCATGACGGCCGCCTGATTCCCATGATTCCTGGTCAAATCCGCGTGAGCGTCCCAGTTGATTCGCGGCTTGCCGCCGAAGGCGCCTCCGTTGAAAACCTGCACGAAACGGACGCCGCGTTCACACAGTCGACGCGCGCGGAGGCAGTTGCGCCCAAAGCCCTCGGTGACTTTGTCGTCAAGGCCGTAAAGTTTGTGGGTGGCGGCGCTTTCGCCGCTGAGATTGGTGATCTCCGGCACGTTGAGCTGCATTTGCGCCGCCAGTTCGTAAGCGCGGATGCGGGCGTGCAATTCATCGTTCTGCGGATCGGACGCGGCATAATCTCGATTCATGGCGCGCAACAAGTTCATGCCGGCGCGACGTTTCTCAGGCGGAATATTCTTTGGCGTGAAGAGATCAGGAATCGGTTCGCCGGTGGCGTTGAATGCGACGCCCTGATGCGCGGCGGGAAGAAATCCCTGCGTCCAATTAATCGCACTGCCGGCGGGCAAACCGCGCGGATCGGGAAGCACGATATACGCCGGCAGATTCTGATTCTCGGATCCCAGGCCGTAGGAGATCCAGGCGCCCAGATTGGGGAAGCCGTTCATCGTGAAACCGGTGTTCTCCAGAAAGGTGGCGGGCGTGTGGTTGGAGGTCTTGCTGTGCATCGAATTTACGAACGCGATGTCGTCCACACATTCCGCGAGATGGGGCAGGAGGCTGCTCGTCCAGAGACCCGATTGCCCGCGACGCTTGAATTCGTAGGGGCTTTTCATCAGCTTGCCCGGCTGACCGAAGAAGGGATCGTAACTCTTGTCCTTGTATTCCTGGCCGTCGCGCTTGATCAACTCCGGTTTGTGATCCCAGGTATCGACGTGACTGACTCCGCCGAGCGCGCAGATGTGGATGACACGTTTTGCTTTGGGCGCGAAATGAGTTGGCTTTGAAGCATAGGGGGAATCTGTTTTCGGATCAGAACTCTCGGTTGCGTTCACCGCGCGCGAATCGCCGAGCAGGGAGGCCAACGCCACGGCGCCAAATCCATTGGCCGACTGCCAGAGGAAGCGTCGGCGGGAATCGTAGAAGGGCAATGAGGTTGCGTTCATCGGAGATAGACGAATTCACTCGAGTTGAAAATCGCCCAACAAACCGTGGGCAAGCCGAGCTCTTTCGACGCCGAAGCGTCTCGTGCGAGCTCTGAACTCTTGGGCGCGCGCGCGTAGGCCAATCGATACGCGCGCGTGATTTGCGCCTCGACGCTGCTTGGCGCTTCCGCAATGAGCCGCTCGGCAAACATCTGCGCCTGACGCTGCACGACGGAGCTATTCATCAGCGCCAGCGCCTGGATGGGGGTTGTCGTGCTGGCGCGAACCGGGGTCTTGGTGGAAAGGTCGGGGCAGTCGAGCGAATCCAGCAGGGGGTCACGCGCCGATTGCACACCGAGGCGATAAACCGTTCGCCGATTGAAATCCTCGCCGATCTTATCCTCCCAGTCATAGAAATGCGTGTTGTCGATATGCAGGTTCCACGGCATGTAGCCCGAGCCGCCCATGCGCAGGTTAAGTTGTCCGCTGACGGCGAGCAGCGCATCACGCACAGCCTCGGCCTCCAATCTTCTGGGCGAATGCCGCCAGAGCAGCCGGTTGTCGGCGTCCAAGTTTACGGCTTCCGGATAATGAGCCGAGGACTGGCGATAGGTCCGGGAGAGTAGAATTTTCTTATGCAGCCATTTGAGGCTCCAACCATTCGCAATGAACTCTGCGGCCAGATGATCGAGCAATTTCGGATGTGAAGGACGTCCGCCGCTGAGGCCAAGATCGTTGGGTGTGCTCACAATTCCGGCGCCAAAGTGATAATGCCACACGCGATTGACGATGACTCGGGCGACAAGAGGGTTTTGGGGATCGGTTATCCAAACGGCGAGACGGATGCGGCGTTGCGCCTCGGGCGCGTCGGGCTTGAGTCCGAAATCGGGCGACGGTTTCGTGATGGCGGATAGTCCGGCCGGGCTGACTGCCTCGCGTGGTTTGCCCGCGTCGCCGCGAGCGAGCCGATGCGTGATGGCGGGCTGTGCCGCAATGGCGGCATAGGCCCTGGGCCGCGTCGCCGCCGCGTCGTAAGCAGCCTTTTCTCGCTCGATCGCCAGGTTCAGGCGAGAGCGTTCCGCGCGTTGTTCAGCGGTCATTTCAGAAAGGATTTTGCCTAACGGAATGCCCCTGGGCCCGGCCGCGAAACTCGCTTGCAGTTCGCTGACGGACAGCGCCCGATCGTAGACACGGGCCTCATCGATTTCGCCCGCGAAGAAAGGTTTTCCGCCACCCGTATGCCGTTTGCCAAACAGGAAAAACGACTGTCCCTTCTTGTAGGTTTGCAGTTCCGACTGGGGCCCGGTTGGTTTGTAGGGAGCGCCATAGACCTTGCCGTTTCGGTAGAGCGTGATCGTCCCGTCTTCCGCATAGACGATTACCAGATGGGTCAGGTCGTCGCTGGCGGTGGTTTCAGCCGGAGCCTGTAGATTCCTGGTTCGACGAAACGCGTTGCTCCCCGCGATCCATTTCCCGGCTTCACGCTCACCGAAAACAATCGAATCAAAGGCGCTGGAGTCGACTTGTTCGAGGGTCAACAAACCACCGCCACGACTCTTCAGATCTGTAATCGCCGCCCAGACTTCAAACGTCCGCGCCCGAAGATCGCGAAACAGGCGCGTCGTCTTCACGTAGGCTTTCTTGCCATCGAGAATCAGGCGGCCGTTCTCGATCCTCGCGCCATCCAGTAGCGTCCCTTTCATCAGCCCCGTCGCTTCATGGGCATCGCTTTCGAACTCCCAGGTGAGCAGCGGACGGGGAAGCCCTTCTGCGACGTCCCCCGGGCGAGCGAGCAACCGCGCCATGACTTTTTTCTCCAGATTGGCGCGCGCTCGGCGAAGGCGATAGATGCTGGCGAAAAGACGTTTCTTTTCAGCTTCCTTCTCCTTCAATTGCGCCGCCGTGAGAATGTCTTTATCGCCGGGACGGACTCCTTCAAACACAGCCTTCAGCTGATAATAGTCCTCGTGTGTGATGGGGTCGAACTTGTGGCTGTGGCAGCGGGCGCAATTCACCGTCAGTCCGAGAAAAGTCTGACCCACCACGCTGACGACATCCTCCAATTCCTCCTCCCGCGCCCGGGAACGCATGATCTTGCTTTGTTGATTCAGGCCCACTTCATCGTAAGGCCCGGCGACGAGGAAACCGGTGGCGACAATTCGCTCGCTGGTCACGCCCGGCAGGACGTCGCCGGCGATTTGCTCCCGCACGAATACGTCGTAGGGCTTGTCCTCATTGAGGCTGTTGATGACATAGTCGCGATAGCGCCAGGAATTGGGGCGAATCTTGTCGCGTTCGAAGCCCTGGCTTTCGCAGAAACGCGCGACATCCAGCCAGTGACGCGCCCAACGTTCTCCATATCTGGGCGAATCCAACAAGCGATCAACGAGCTGTGGAAGAGCGTTCGGTGAAGCGCTTTTCACAAACGAGTCAACCTGCTGGAGCGTGGGCGGCAGCCCGGTGAGACCGAAGGAAATTCGGCGAACGAGGGTGGCTCGATCGGCTTCCGGCGAGGGCTTCAAGTTCTTCTCCTCAAGTTTCGCCAGCACGAAGGCGTCGATAGCGTTCCCACGCCAGACTGGATCAACTGCCTCCGGCGCCGGAAATCGCCGAACAGGCTGAAACGCCCAATGCTCGAGTCTTGGATCGCGCGCGGTTGAAACGCCCTTTTCCGGCCACTTGGCTCCCTGGTCGACCCAGGCGCGGAGCAATCCGATTTCCTCAGCGCTCAGGCGCGGTCCTTTTGCGGGCATGATGCGATCTTCATCGACGCCCGCGACGAGTTGGATGAGCAGGCTTTTGGCGCTGTCGCCCGGAACAATGGCAGTCCCTTCATCGCCGCCGCGAAGAGCCAACTTGCGATCGTCCAGGCGCAAGCCGCCTTTCTCCTTCTCGGCTCCGTGACAGGAGATACACTTTTCCTGAAAAATGGGAGCGATCTCGGTTTGGAAAATAACCGCCCTCTGGGCCGCCGGGGGAAGGGAAGCCGCTCCGGCAGTCACGGCAACCACGAACACGCAACCAGCGGTTGTCGCCGCCCATGCGATAGAAATCTGCCGGCGAAATAAAAAGCGCGCTTTCATAGGATCGGAAGTCCCGAATTCTATGAAGCGCGCCTTTCGCGGTCGAATCTTTTTAAGTCGTTGAGCTAATGAATCTTGTGACCGTCAGAATGCTCCAAAGAGCATTTTGGATCCTCCCCGATCGTTCCAATTGTGTATCGACCGCTCGAGGGGCAAGTCGGTTCGAATTTGAGGTATTCGGAGACACCGTAGAGCTGGCTCTTTGTCGGCGTATCGGACGCATTCTTCTTATGGTCAATCGCCCATTGTTGCTTGGCTCCAACAATCTGCCGCAAATTGGCGCGACAAGTGTTTTTCTGCGCCGTTCCCCGGGCCTTGACGAAGTTTGGAATCGCGATGGCCGCCAGCAGTCCCACCGGCGCCGCGACGGCCAAGGCCACCAACGTGGCGGACGATTCCGTCGTGCTGTTGCCCGTCCAGAGCCAGCCTTCATCCGTGTTTTGAAATACACCGAAGGACGATGAGGGCCTGGAAAACATCTCCATCATCTGTCGAAAATACTCCACCGGAATGATCTCGTTTTGGCCGGATGCCTCCATCGCCTTCATTTGGACATCCATATAGACGCGGCCGAAGGCTTCACTGACGAAGCTGAAACTGTTCGCGTCCATCGGAACGCCGCGGGAGATCTTCTTGAACTCGGGAGTCGAGGTGAGTCCCGGCGCTGTTCCGGCGCGGGTGGCCAGCGCGTCTTGAACAATTTCTTGGCTGGTCCCCAGCAACAGCAACCCGTCAGTCGTCGCCAAAGTGAGCTTGTACTCCGCGCCAATTGGCAATGGAACCGGCATTGAGACAGTCTTAATTCCGTCGGCGTTGCTTTCCTGAATCGGTATCTGAAGCGCCTTGGCCATGGTGATGACCTGGTTATAGAGCAGGTCATCGTTGACCTTGAGGAAGAGCAGGATATCCGGGCGAGGGATCGTCATCGGCTGAGGGCCGGGAATCTGCACCATCGTGCTCTCATCGAGCGTGAGAGCAAAACCGTATTCGCCGCCGAAGGTCGCCATGAACTTGTCGAACTCCAGCCCCGATCCCACCGAGAACATCATCTTCGCTTGAGCAAGCGCAGCATCCGCATCGGGAATGTCGGCTGCTTTGAGTTCCGATTCAATCACGGACCAGAGTCCGGGCAGGTCGAAATTTGACGAGCCAGCGAGAACTGTCTTCTTCGGAAGCAGCTTCAAGCCTTCCAGGGAGCCGGACTTCTCGCCGAACATCGACCAGACGAAACCCTCGCCTTTGCCGGGGTAATGATGGACCAGGACCTTCGTGCGATGGAGGTCCTTCTCCAGGGCGAACCCGCTGATCCCGACTCCGCTGATCTCTTCCAACCCGCTGTTTTTGATCAAACGCGTGGCGACCTCAAAACCCTTGTCGACCATGGCCCGTTCTTCAGCCGGAATCGGGAATGCGTCCACAATGCCGGTCTTCAGTTCGCTGACCTTCCCGGAAAGGCTGGAAAGCAAATGCTCGGAGCTGATATAGCCGTAGACGTTGCCGCCTTGATCCAGGCGGCTCATGACCTGATAGAAACTGTTCGGCACAGCCGACTTGGGCCCGGATCCTTGAGTGACGGGAGTGGCGACCGCCGGAGGGGGAGTCGGTGTGGAGACCGAAGGTTGAGCGTCGGGGTCGGCGCTGTCCGAGCACGCCTGCGATAAAAGCAATGCGGCCGCGGTTGTCGCAAGTAAGATGAATTTGGGAAGGTGTATAGTTCTCATTCAGCGGGGTCCTTTCAATTTTGAGATTTCGAGCGCGCTGACGCTAGCAGTTGTCCCTCGGCGCGGTCACTACAATATCGGCGGCGGTTTCGAACGAATTTGCGGAACCCGACTCGCAAGTCGCGACGATGGAGAGGATTGCCAAGCTTGGCGAAGCGGGTAGGATGCCATACCTCCATGAGATCGAGATTCATTAAAGCAAATCGATTCGGCCTATTCGGACAGGCAGTCGTCGGCGCCCTGTTGGTTTCCGGCGCCCTTCCGGCAACGGCTGAGCCGATTGACTACATCCGCGACATCCGTCCCATTTTCGCCGAACACTGCACGCTCTGCCATGGCCCCGACGACGCCAAAGGCGGCTTGCGCCTGACGGACCGTGAGGCGGCCACAAGCATCTTGAAAAGCAGAGAACAGGGCATCGTGCCGGGTAAACCCGCCGCCAGCGCGCTCATCCGAAGAGTTCTCTCCGACGATCCCGATGAACAAATGCCGCCGCCGGGAAAGGCGGAAGCGCTGACGCCCGAGCAGATCGCCAAACTTCGCCAGTGGATTGCAGAGGGAGCGGACTGGCCCACGCATTGGGCGTATCGCGAACTGAGCAAATCCGCCGCACGCCCATTGAAGGACACTTCGCGAGTAGTCAATGAAATCGATCGATTCGTGCTCGCCGGTCTTGAGGAAAAGGGAATTCAACCTTCGCCTCTGGCCGATCGTTACACCCTGATCAAGCGACTGGGCTACGATCTGATCGGCTTACCGCCGACCGTCGAAGAGACCGATAGATTCGTGAACGACGCCAGTTCAAATGCCTACGAAAAAATCGTCGATCGCTTGTTGGCTTCGCCGCATTTCGGAGAGCGCTGGGGACGTCATTGGCTGGACAAGGCACGCTATGCCGACTCCGACGGCTACGAGAAGGACAACAATCGCATGAACGCGTGGCGTTACCGCGACTGGGTTATTGAGGCGATCAATCGCGATTTGCCTTTCGACGAATTCACTACCCGGCAATTGGCTGGCGATCTCCTGGCGCCATCCGATCCCGATGCGCGCCTGGCGACCGCCTTCAACCGCCAAACCCTGACCAACACCGAAGGCGGGACCGACAAGGAACAGTGGCGCGTCGCCGCCGTGATGGACCGGACGGAGACTTTGGGCTCGGTCTGGCTTGGCCTGACCGTCGGTTGCGCGCGCTGCCACAATCACAAGTACGACCAGATCACGCACAAGGAGTACTATCAGTTCTACGCCTACTTCAACAATGGCGACGAAAGCAACACCGAGGTCGCGCGATCGGAAATCGATCTGGCCAAATATGAGGCCGCGAAGAACGTTCACGACGATCGGACCGCAGCGTTAAAGAAGCAGATTGCCGCATTGGCGACAAAGCTCGAACCCGAGCGAACGAAGTGGGAGAAGGAATTCTCCGCAGCGGTGACAGGCAAGGACACGGCGTTGAAGTTTCACGAACTTCAGGTTGATTCCGTGACTGCCACCGGCGGCGTGAAATTCGACAAATTGGAGGACGGTTCATTTCGCGCGAAAGGGCCTCAGCCTGACAGGGCGGCCTTCACTATCAAGGCAAGGACGTTCGTTTCCGGAATCTCCGCTTTGCGTATTGAAATGATCGCAGACAAGGCATTGCCGAAATCCGGCCCCGGCCGCGCGAGCAACGGTAATCTCGTTCTGACCAGTTTTGAGGTTTTGGCCGGCAAGTCCGCAAAGCTCGGCAAGGGCGATCGCGTGAAACTGGTCGACGCCAGTGAGGACTATCAACAGGGCGGGTTCCCGGCCCTGAACGCCATCGACGGAAGCGGGAAGACCGGCTGGGCCGTCGGCGGCGGCGTGGGCAAGTCTCACCATGCCACCTTTAAACTTTCGAAGCCGCTTTCGTTTGAAGGCGAGCGTCGATTGGAAATCAAACTGGATCAGCAATATGGGAAGAATCACACCCTCGGCCGCTTCAAGGTCATGGCGGCAACCGGCGACGCCAGCGGGATCGTTCCGCTGTCGCTCAGGCAGGCTTTGAAGACCAGCGGGGACAAGCGAACCGCGGAACATAAAAGCGCCATCGCGGCGCGCTTCTACAAGCTGAAGAGTCCGGAAATGAGAGTCTTGGAATCGAAAATGGCGGCTCTAACAAAGGCTGCTCCGCCTTCGCCGCTGATGCCGGTCCGGGTGATTTCACAGCGAACCAAGGATCCGCGCACGGCGCACATTCTTCGCCGCGGCGAATTCAAGCAGCCGCTGGATCCCGTTTCGCCGGGCACGGTTTCAACTTTACCCGCGCTGCCCGCGCGAAAACCTGGAACCGACGACCGCTTGGATCTAGCGCGCTGGCTCGTCAATGGCGACAACCCTCTGGTTCCGCGCGTCGCCGTGAATCACGTCTGGGCGAATCTTTTTGGCGAAGGAATCGTCCGCACGGTGAATGACTTCGGTGTGCGCGGAGAACGCCCGACCCATCCCGATCTGCTCGACTGGCTCGCGCGAAGCTACATCGATCTGGGTTGGTCCCGGAAGGCCCTGATCAAGACGATCGTGATGTCTTCGACCTATCGGCAATCCTCGAAGCATCGACCGGAGCTCGCCGATGTCGATCCCACCAACGAGTCGCTCTATCGCCAGAACCGCTTTCGCGTCGAGGCGGAGATACTGCGCGATCTCAGTCTGTCGGTCAGCGGGCTGCTTTCGCACAAGATCGGCGGCCCCAGTGTCTTTCCGCCGATGCCGGCGGCCTCGGCGGCGGTGAATTACAATAGCTCGTTCAAGTGGAAGACCAGCCCGGGCGGGGATCAGCACCGCCGCGGGATCTACACATTTTTCAAGCGCACGGCTCCGCACCCCAATCTGACGACCTTCGACTGCCCGGATTCCAACGTCACCTGCGTCAAGCGCACGCGATCCAACACACCCATCGGCGCCCTGGTCACGTTGAACAACCCGGTCTATCTGGAGGCTGCCCAATCCTTGACTCGCCGCCTGCTGCGGGGCGAATTGAAATCCGACGCCGAACGATTGCGCCACGCCTTTCGCTCCTGTGTGGCCCGCCCTCCGACCGAAGCCGAACTGGCTCGGTTGGAGAAGCTGTTGAAATCGAGCCGTGATTGGTATGCAGGCAAGGCGGACGAGGCGGCGAAGGCATTGGGCATTTACCAACCAGAGGTCGGCAAGGCGACCGAAGCGGCTGCCTGGGTCGCGACCGTTCGTATCATCCTCAATCTCGATGAGTTTATTACCCGGGAATAGAAAATCATGAATCCCACGGAACAATCCATTTTGAAAACCCGGCGTGAATTTCTCACGACCACGGCCAGCGGCGCCGGCGCGCTGGCGCTGGGCGCGATGCTGACCGACGACGGCGTGATTGGAAACGCGACGGCCATCGGCGCGTCCAATCCGATGACGCCGCGGAGGCCGGATCTCAAACCGCACGCAAAGGCCTGCATTTCCATTTTCATGGCGGGCGCGCCGTCGCAGCTCGACCTGTTCGACCCGAAGCCAAAGCTGAACGAGATGCACGGCCAGAAGCTGCCCAAGTCGATTCTCGACAAGGCGCGGTTTGCGTTCATTCAACCGGACACGGCCGTGCTGATGGGAACGAAACGCAAATTCAAGAAACACGGGCAATGCGGCATGGAGTTCAGCGATCTGCTGCCGAATCTGGGCTCGGTCGCGGACGATCTGCTGATGGTTCGCGGCATGCACAGCGAGGAATTTAATCACCATCCCGGGCAGCTGATGATGCAATGCGGTGTCTCGCGCTTCGGCATGCCGACGATGGGTTCCTGGCTGACCTACGGCCTGGGCAGTGAATCGCAAAACCTTCCCGGTTATGTCGTGCTCACGGCGGGCAGGGGATCGAGCGGCGGCGCGACGTTGTATCAAAGCGGCTTCCTTCCGACATCCTACGCCGGTGTGCTATTCCGCAATTCCGGCGAGCCGGTCCTGAATCTGAAAACGCCCGATGGCATTCCCGACAAGCTGCAGCGGGAAGGTCTGGACGCGCTTCGCGATTTGAATCAGGCCCGTTATCAGGAAGTGCACGATCCCGAGATCGCCAGCCGCATCGCCAGTTACGAACTGGCCGCCCGGATGCAGCTCGCGGCGCCCGAACTGATCGACCTTTCCGACGAAAATCCGAAACTGCTGGAGAATTACGGCGTCGGGCGCAAGGACCCCAAAGGCAACTGGCGCGGCTCATTGCCCAACCTGAACACCATGGACACCTTCGCGCGAAATTGCGTGCTGGCGCGGCGCCTGGTCGAACGCGGCGTGCGCTTTGTGAATATTATTCACGCTTCGTGGGATCAACACAGCGGACTGGACAAGGAAATCACCTACAACGCCACGGCGGTGGATCAGCCGATCGCCGCTCTGATCAAGGATCTAAAAGCGCGGGGCATGTTGGATGAGACGATGGTCCTGTGGGGCAGCGAATTTGGCCGAACGCCATTGGGCGAGAATCGTCGCGGCCGCGACACGAACACCGGACGCGATCATCATCCATTCGCTTATACGACACTCCTCGCCGGCGGCGGAATTAAAGGGGGACAAGTCTACGGCGAGACCGATGAAATCGGCTGGTACGCGGTCAAGGACAAGACGCACATCAACGATTATCACGCGACCATCCTTGATCGCTTCGGGATGGATCATTTGCGCCTCACGCATCGTTTTCAGGGACGTGATTTCCGCCTGACCGACGTGGCCGGCGCTGTCATCGATCGTTGGCGCGCTTAAAGGGGCTGCTATGGCGCGGAACGCAGGGAATCGCAGAAAGAAGAGGCCGAGAGGATCAGAGCCGAGGAATTGAATCGGATGAAATGGAAGGCGAGAGACTTGGCCGCCCGGCCGAGAAGCGATCCTGGGAAGGTGCAGATCGCGGCGAGATTGCGGTGTGAGACGACCGCCTGGATATGGGCAGTTGAAGCTATGCGCAGAATCTTGTGTATGCGCAAAAGAAAAGAGAATTGCGTTGCAGGAAGAATTCGCTGAAATCAATGAGTGCGAAGCGCGAAATGGATTTTTTACTAGGGAGTATGAAAGTTGCGCGACGTTGGACCTGGCCGCAGAATGCCCGGTATGGAAGCTGCGCCGATTGAAAAAGAAGCGATGAACC
>JBLHKZ010000102.1:0-18167 GCA_047618185.1 Limisphaerales bacterium | reverse complement strand
GGCCATCACTACTGCGCCGGTCTCTCGATGTTTCCTGAATCCGCTCAAAGTGAAATTCTCGCCTGCCATGGCGATCTGTACCAGCCCTCAGAATCCGGCTGGCCGACGTTGAAGATCGTCGATGGGATATGCGACATTGGCTCGCTCAATCAGGCGCCCTTCGGCGTCGGATTTGAGCTGGATATCGAGGCCTTCACTCCGGCCGCCGACTGGGCTCCGGAGATCGTGGAACAGCCCTGATCAACCGTAGCTCACGCCGGGGTAAAGCAGGCCCACCGCGAAGGGGAAGATCGGAGCGAGCACCAACGAGAACAGCTTCCAGGCGATCAGAATGCCAATCAGCCCTATGGCCGGCTGATGCACTATTGCGAGGTACTTTTCAGCCGTTTCTTCATTCATGAACATGATCATGATTCCGCTCCCATCCAACGGAGGCAGGGGCAGCAGATTGAAAAGGAACATCACCATGTTCATGCAAAAGCACATGCCCAAAACAAAGCCGACGCCGGCCAGGAAATGAGACTGACAGCCAACGATTTTGCCAAACTCAATCTCATCCAGAGGAAAGTAGACTCCCCTGGCTACGCCCCACCGAATGAGCAAGCCCGCGATCACCATCAACAACAGATTTGCCAGGGGTCCCGCCGCGGCCATCCGTGCGGCTCGCTTCGGGTGTTTAATCGCCCAATGTGGATCAAACGGAGCGCTGGCGAACCCCATTGGCCACCCCGTGATGAAAACCGTCACAATGGGAAACACGAGCATTCCCACGGGCTCGCGACGAATGTGAGGGATCGGATTCAGCGAAACCTGCCCTCCCTCATGCGCGGTTCGATCCCCGCCTAAGAGCGCCACCCACGCGTGCGCGGCCTCATGCAGGGTCACCGACATGATGCACAGCATCAGGGTCAGTATCGCATCTGGCGCGCTAGGCAATGGTATCCTTTTCCCAGGGAGCCTCGGGCAACGCGCAACGACGTCGGCCCCGGCTCATTGCTTCTTCCACGATTTTGCAAATCCCTTAAGTCCTATTTTCTGGTAGGGCAAGGCTTCAAAATTGATATCGCTATACACCGGCGAATCTCGGGGCAGCCTCAGATCGTTCTCGACCGGGCCCGTCAATTGCGGGTTCTTGATAAACGAGTGTTTATCGAACCCTCCGGCCTGCCATTTTTCGAAGTTCCCCAGCGGCGTGAGCGGGACGGTTGCATTTTGGATCTGGCCGACGCCCAGGGTCGCCCAAAAATAGTTATTGTCGCAGCTCTCGAAGAATCGGTTCGACCATCGGCCGCCCGAACCGATGAAATCGCCGCCCGGCAACGAGAACTGAAGCACGTTTCTGACAAAGGTATTATTCTGCGAAAAGCTGTCCGGACGAAACAAGACCTGATGCTTCACGCCATTCGCAAAGATGTTGTTCTCAATTCGATTGTTGCGGCCCCCAGTCACGCAAAGACCTCCCTCCGCGTTGCCTCCGACCTCATTGCCACGCACCCGTGTGCCGCTGGAATAGGCGTCGAGCAAGATGCCCCAACTGAGCGCCGGTTTCCTGAATCCCACTCCCGTCGCGCCGGCCGCGCTGACACGCCCGATCGTGTCGATGATTCGGTTGTATTGAATTATGTTTCCTGTGTCCAACTTGTGCAGGCCGGTGGTTTCGATCGCCGCCCCGTTTACCGTCTCCAGACAGGTGCGGTAAATGTCATTGTACTCCGCGATGTTGTTGTGTGAATAGCTCCTGGCATTGAGGCTCTTGAATGAAATTGCATAGCGCGGAAGATCTTCAAACAGATTGTGGGCGACATGGGTCTCGCTGGCGCTGACGCAATAGACGCCCGCGACATGCTTCAGCACGGCGCCGATGTGATGAATCCAATTCCCCGCGATCACATTCTTCTTCGGCTGAGTTTCGTTGTCTCCCAACAGGATCACTCCGCCCTGCCCCACGTGAGCTATCTCATTGCCAATGATCTGGTTCTCCGAGCTTTGTTCTTCCAGCCGAATCGCGTTGCCGCCGAGGTTGACGAATCGGTTGCCCTCCAACACGCATTTGCGCGCGCCACTGAGCCAGATCGCGGCGTCCGAGGGCAGGAAGATGTTGAAATGGCGGGAGTAGGTCGTGTCGCTGAAGATCATGCCCTTGATCGTGATGTCTTGAACGAACTCATTCTTCGAGGCGTCGCCCTTGATATGAATGATGCGATCGAGTTTCGGCGCAACAATCCCGTCCTCCTGGAAGTTCCGAGCCGTCGGCCAGTAGTAGAGGGTCGTTCTCTTCAGATCCAAATACCACTCCCCGGGAGAATCCAGCCCTTCCATGATGTTGCTGACAAAGAAGCGATTGCCCGGGCGGATATCCTGAGCGGCATTGCTGCTCTTCTCTACCTGCACGGCGTGGATGCGCATATCCGCGCGTTGTTGGTAGAGAATCGTGTTGGCGTCGCCGTTGCCCGCGAACATGTGGTATTCCGGTTGGAGTGACTTCGGGTAAGCCAACACGTCGCCAAACTTGAACTTGAATTGATTCTTGTAGGTCGGCGTTTTGCCCTCGGGAATAACAATCTCTTTGCACCCGTGTTTCGCGACGATTTCGGCCTGCACGGTGACTGCCGCGCGTCCCGCAGCCGGAGCCCGGTTGCGTCCCGGATTCCAAACCGGATCGTTCGTAAACAGCAGCGCATCGAGATTCAAATACCCGCCTTCGTCATTGGACCAGCGCACGATATGCGTGCCTTCTCGCATGGTCACTTTGGCCGTCTCCCTCCAAACGTTCCGCGTCGTGTTCCTGATATTCTTCAGTTTAACGGCAGGCGACCCGTCGACCGAGAGCGACATGCGAGGCCCCACATCCGGGCCTAGCTGGCGCGGATTCTGCGCATTGTAGAGAAAAAACACTCGATACTCGCCATCGCGCGGAACGGTAACCGACCATTCAATCCAATCGCCGGGATTCTGAATCTTGGAAATGCCCATCTTGAAGGCGCCTTTCATTTGCCCGCTGGGCACGACGAAGGACCAACCTCCCTCGAGCGGATCGAGGGGGTCGACATTCGGATGCCTCGCGTTGGGCTGAAGCACATCGCCGACTCGCAGTTGTCGAAAAATCCATTTATCGGTCATGACTTCGGGAATCCTTGCGGACCAGACATTCCCCGGTCCCTTGGTCCACTCCTTGATTCGTCGGCCGCCGCTGATCACGACTCGTTCTCGTGGGTAGGCTTCATATGTGGAACCCGAGTCCGCTATTCCCAGAACGAATGGCTCGGAAAAATAGTAGGTTCCCTGGCGGACGATAATCCGCGTGGCGACGTTATCGGCGCGATGCGCGGTTTGCGCCTGCTTGAACGTCTTAAAGGGTCCGTCCGTGCGGCCCGCGTTAGGCTCAGGGATCTTGCCGCTCCATTCGTCGTTGCCATACAGCGCCACAAAAAATCTCCCACGGACGGGATTGGGATCGATCACTTCCAGAGGCGGCGCCGTCGCCGCTGTGGCCAGAGTGAGCGGTAGGAGGATCAGGAATGTGAAAAACAGGAGGCGATGATTTCTAGTCTTCATGCTGATAATTAAGGTCTTTTGACGGTGAACCGCGCGAATTTAGTCGTCCTTCGGCGGCATTCCAACTCTCTTTTCCAAACGAGCGCCCCAGCCTCAACGCCGTAACAAAGCTTCGCCTCGAAGCGGGAACCATGCTAGCCCAACAGCCCGTGAAGCCTCGACGTCAAATCCAACGCGAGCTACGGCGGGCCTACCGCCTCATGCGCGACCGCGCCGGACATCAGGGATGGTGGCCCGGCGAAACCCCTTTCGAAGTCTGCGTCGGTGCGATTCTCACTCAGAACACGGCCTGGACCAACGTCGAGAAGGCCATCGTCAATCTGAAGAAGGCCAGGGTATTGAACCTGCGGGAAATGGTTTCGCTGCCAGAATCAGAATTGGCGGAGCTCATTCGGCCGGCTGGCTACTTCAACCTCAAAGCGCGCCGCCTCCGCTCGTTTCTCAAAGCAATTATCAAAGGCGGCGCGGGGCATTTGGAGACGCTCTTCGCGGGTTCTATGGAAACAGCCCGCCGCCGGCTCCTTCAGATCAACGGCATCGGCCCCGAAACCGCCGACAGTATGCTGCTTTACGCCTCTGAACATCACAGTTTCGTCGTTGACGCCTACACGCGTCGTATTTTCAGCCGACATCACTGGAGCCCTGAAGACGCTTCCTATGACGAACTGAGGAACACCTGCGCCGGGGCGCTTAATCACAAGCCGGCGCGGGAGCGCCAAGACTACTGGAATGACTATCACGCGCAGCTGGTCCTGATCGGAAAAGATTATTGCCGTCCTCGAAATCCGCGTTGCGAGCAATGCCCACTTCGATCCCTGCTGCCGACCGATTGAACTTTCTCGATTCGAGTGTGTCTCACACATTGTAGCGATTGCCATGGAACGCCGCCGATCAATCCCGGACCGACAGAACTCAATTTATCACCCGGCATTCCGAATTCTCGCGCTCGATTGAATCTTGCCCTTTGACTGGCAACCTGATTAGTTCCGAACACACTTGCCCATGGCACATAAAGCGCTCGTCATCACCCCGACCTACAACGAGAAGGAAAACCTTCCCGGAGTGGTCAAACGCGTTCTCGCGCTGCCGGTGAAAGTCGACCTGTTGATCGTCGACGACAATTCACCCGATGGCACCGGCGAGCTTGCCGACGAATTGAGCAAGAAACACCCCGAGCTGCACGTGATGCATCGAAAGGTGAAGAACGGCCTGGGACGAGCCTACTGCGACGGGTTCCTGTGGGCGCTCGAACGTGACTATGAGTTCATCCTGGAAATGGACGGCGATTTCTCCCACAACCCCGACGATATTCCGCGCTTCCTCGAGGCGGCCTTGGAAGCCGATCTCGTTTTGGGAACCCGCTACAAGAACGGAATCCGAGTGATCAATTGGCCGCTCAAGCGTCTCATTCTCAGCATGGGCGCCGGGGTCTATGTCAGGACTATCACCGGCCTGCCCATTTCAGATCCGACCGGCGGCTACAAATGTTTTCGCCGCTGCGCTCTGGAATCATTGGATATCGGCAAGATCCAATCCAACGGTTACAGCTTTCAGGTCGAACTGACGCACAAGATTTGGCGGCAAGGCATGCGCATCGCGGAGGTCCCCATCGTTTTCGCTGATCGTGAACACGGTCATTCCAAGATGTCCGGACACATTGTCTGGGAGGCGATCTGGATGGTCTGGCGGCTTCTCTTTCAGAACGGCCTGCGTCGCTGGCCTCGAAAGAAACCGCCCGCCGCTCACGGAACGGACAAACCGGAAGCTCCCGCCGAGAAGAAAGAAGCCAACAAAGACTAATATGATCTCACTGCTCATCGGAACTAATCGCCCCGGCAGCTCGTCGCGAAAAATCGGCGCGGAACTGGAAAGCATTTACGCCGAGTTAGGCGTATCGCTCAACGTCATTGATCTCGCCGGGCTGCCGCCTGAAATATTTTCGACCGGATCCTACGCCGAGAAGCCAGATTCATTCGCGCCGTTCAGTCAGGCCGTGCTCGATGCCGACGGCCTCATCGTCGTCACACCTGAATACAATGGCGGCATGCCAGGCGTGTTGAAATATTTCATCGATATGCTCCCCTTTCCGGAGAGCTTCGAGCGTCGTCCAGTCTGCTTTGTGGGTTGCGCTGCCGGCATGTGGGGAGCCCTTCGCCCCGTCGAACAGCTCCAACAGATTTTCGGCTATCGCAACGCGCACATCTTTCCAGAAAGGGTTTTCATTCCCGGCGTCATGGGACTCCTTGGAGAAGCCGGTAAATTGACCGACGAGAGCATTGTCGGACGACTTGCCGAACAGGCGAAGGGCTTTCTCAAGTTCGTTGAAAAACTTAATCCGAGCTCATCGCACGACGCTGCCTGAGCTCGCAAAATTTCACGCGCCAATAACTTCTCCAGCAATATGACAAACGTCGGCATCGTTGGCCTCGGCTTCATGGCCGTAACGCACATCAAAGCGATCAAGCAGATCCCGGAGCTTCGCATCGGCGCCCTCTGCAATCCCAGCGGCCGCAATCTCGATGGAGATTTTTCCGACGTCGCCGGCAACCTCGACAATGACGAGCCCATCAAGCTCGACATGGCCGGAGTGAAAGCCTTCAGAGATTTTGATGAACTCCTCGCCGATCCGAAAATCGATCTGATTGACATCTGCGCCCCCACAGCGTTCCACGCGCCCTTCGCGATCGCCGCTTTGAAAGCTGGGAAGCACGTTCTTTGCGAGAAGCCCATGGCGCGCACTTCCGACGAAGCTCGCGCAATGATCGAAGCGGCGGAGGCGTCAACGGGATTTCTGATGCCCGCAATGTGTCTGCGCTTCTGGCCTGAATGGAGTTTTGTAAAGCAAGCCATCGACGACGGTCGATTTGGCAAGGTCGAGGCCGCGCGCTTTCGGCGCGTCGGAGAGCCGCCAGCCTGGGGACAGAAATTTTTCCTCGACGGCTCCAAATCCGGAGGCGCCCTGCTGGATCTGCATATTCACGATGTCGATTTCATCCATCATTGTTTCGGCCGCCCGCGAAGCGTCTATTCCACCGGTTACGCCAAAGTCAGCGGCGCTGTTGATTACGTCGTGACACAGTATCGATTTGATTCTGGAGCCATCGTCCATGCCGAAGGCGGATGGACCATGACGCCAGGCTTCGGATTCAACATGGCCTACACCGTGAATTTCGAGAACGCCACGCTGGACTACGACATGTCCCGCGGCGATGAAGCCTTGCGTCTCTTCGAATCGGACAAGGACGCGCAAACTCTGAAGCTCGATGGCGATGACGGCTACGTCGGCGAACTCCGGCACCTCCTCGAGGCCATACAATCAGGCAAGAAGCCCACGCGCGTCAGCCCGGAAGATGGCCGCATCGCGCTGGAAATCTGCGAAGCGGAAGAGCGTTCGATCGACTCCGGCGAATCGGTCGCATTGGCTTGACTGAATCTTCGCGCTTCACGCGACACCATCATCCGCCCGGTTCAATCCGGCTAAATCTAGCCGCTCCATTTTCTATTGAAGCGAAGCCCGCAAGGCGTCGAATTTCCCTTTGCCCTCATCCTCCGTCACGGGCTCGTTGGGGCGATCTTCCGCCCGCTCCACCAGCTCCTCGGGCAGTTCCTTCAGGAAGGGAGACGGATGGCAGGGCATTGACTGTCCAAATTTCCGGCGGGTCTGACAGTGCGTGATCGACAACGATTTCTTGGCGCGGGTGATCGCGACGTAGAACAAGCGACGCTCCTCATCCAGCGTCCCCTCCTCCTTCGACCGGGCGTGCGGCAACAAACCATCCTCCATGCCAACGATAAACACATGCGGATACTCCAACCCCTTGCAACTGTGCATCGTGATGAGCGTCACCGCGTCGCCGCTCTCGTCCTTTTCCGACTCTCGCTCGCTGTCGAGCGTGATGTCCTCAAGGAACACTCCCAGGCGCGCGCTCAGCTTCGTGCGACCTGGCGCGTATTCGTCCAGGGTTTTGACGAGGTCCTTCAAGTTCCGCACCCGGTTCTCGGCGGTCTCAACATTCTTCTCACTGCGACGCAATTCGTCCCAATATCCAATTTCGCCGAGAAAGTCCTCCGCCCAGGCGCTCAAGGTCAAATCCGGCTCTGAGTCCAGACGGGCCTGGGTTTCTCCGATCAGAGTGACAAACTCCGTGATCGCATCACGCGCGCGACTCAGAAACGCATCCAGCACGTCCGTATGTTTCATCGCCGCATACACCGAACAACTCCGCTCCTGACTGTGCGAAAGCAGACGCTCCATCGTCACATCGCTCAGCCCTCGCGCCGGCACATTGACAATCCGCAACAAACTGACCTCATCGTGCGGGTTCACGATCGTCCTGAGAAACGAGAGGAAATCCTTAATCTCCCGTCGATCGAAATAGCTCAGTCCGCCCACCAGATGATAGCGAATCTTTTCTTTCCGCAGGGCCGTCTCCAGCGCGCGAGCCTGCCCATTGGTCCTCAAAAGAATCGCATGATCCTCCCACGGAATCTTACGCGAGATCCGGTTGAACTCAATTTCATCAACGACGCCTTGCGCCTCGTCCTCATCGGAATCAAACGTCTGCAGCAAAATGGGCGTCCCCTCGCCCTCATCCGACCAGAGATTCTTCGGTCGTCGGCGCGGGTTGTTCTTAATCACCGCGTTGGCCGCATTGAGAATCATGCTGGTTGATCGATAATTCTGCTCCAGCTTGATCACCTTCACCTCCGGAAAATGCTTCTCCAGGTCGAGCAGGTTGGAGATCTCGGCCCCGCGCCAACCATAGATGCTCTGATCGTCGTCACCCACGACGCAAAGATTGCGGTGCTCCTGGGTAAGCATGTTTACCAATTGAAACTGCGCCCCGTTGGTGTCCTGATACTCGTCGACCATCACGTAGCGATACTTGCGACGACAGGCCTCCAACGCCTCCGGATGCTCTTCAAAGATTCGCAACGCAAGGCCGATCAAATCGTCAAAATCCACGGCGTTGCTCGCCTTCAGGGCCGACTGGTATCGCTTCAGCGCCATGTCCGCCAGCACGGCCGAGCTCGGATCGCTGAACGTGGCGCCGCCGCCCGCGTTCTTGTGCTTGCTGATCAGACTGAGAACCATGCGGGGGTCGGTCTTCTCACCCTTTGCGGAAATATGACTCAACACCTTACGAACAGTTGCCAGTTGCTCGGATTCGCTGTAAATGACGAAGTTGCGCTTGTAGCCGAGCTTTTCAATGTGCTCGCGGAGAATGCGGGCGCAAAGCGAATGAAAAGTGCAAATGGTCGGCCGATCCGCCTTCTCCTTCTCTTTGTCCTTTTTGGATGACTTCCGACGCCGCCGCGGCAGCAAGGTCGAAACCCGTTCCCGCATTTCACGCGCGGCCTTGTTGGTGAAGGTCACACCGAGAATATCCCCCTGAGGGACGCCCTTCTCAATCAGGTAGGCAATGCGCGAAGTGATCACGCGCGTCTTGCCCGTGCCCGCCCCGGCAAGGATCAGCACCGGCCCTTCCGTCGTGCGAACGGCTTCCCTCTGTTCCGGATTTAGCGACCCCAATTGCAACATGGAGCGCGGATTCTAATGGCGGCCAAATCGAAGGCAAGGAGAAGTAATCGAAATCGAAAAATGCGCGCCCCAAGCCCTAAGAATCCACCTCAACGTATTCGGACTCGTCGGTGAGCAACCGAGTCAGGAGCCCGATTCAGCCAGATCTTCGGCGAGAAACTTGATGACATCCTTGAACTTCGCTTCGTTGGCGGGATTCACTTCAATCAATGTTTCGTGGGCCGCCAGGGAGTTTTTGGAAGCCTCAGTCCGCGTTGGCTTGGGACCGGCAGGGGCGGATTCCAATTCGGCGTCGGCGAAGCCTTGCCCCTCTGTCACCTCGAACAACTCAAGAACGCCAAGGTTGTCCAAAAGGCCGGCCACGCGTTCGCTGGGACTAATCAGCTCGAAAGCCTTAACTGCTTCTGTCTCGGCTGCGTCCCCCGCATCCAACGCCAGTCGCGCCAGCACGCCAAGAAATGTGCTGTCCATGATGAGGCAGTCGCACAGATCCATGCGGAATCTGTTATGACCGGACTTCTGCAATTCCGAAATCAATCTCCGAAAATCGTGGCTCGAATTGAAATTTGCGCGACCGCAAATCCGCACGCAAGCGGCGCCGTCGATGATGGCGACCGAAATTTCATTTGCGGGGGTGTTCATGGCGTTTGATTTCCAGGACTTAGGCGATGGAACACTTTCGACAATCGCGGCGCATTTTCAATCTTGAAATCCATTCAGGCGTGAATTGCCGTCGAGTTCCCTCGCGCGGGCTGAAACGCTTTTTCTTGGCGAACGATGAGCGTCAACGTTTGCTGGAGCACGAGCGCGCCGTCTATGCGGCTTTGCACCAGTCGGCGATTGCAATCCAGCAGCAGGTCCATGGCGCGGACTAATTCGTCCGTAGAATAATGAGCCGACTGCGGCATCGCCTTGAACAGGACGTATGGATTCATCGACAAAGGGTTAATGCGGCGATCCGTCGGAAGCGCGTCTGCAGGCACCCGGGTCAGCTGGGTTTTAAAATTGGAATAGTTCGGTTCCATGCGCAGCCAACGGGCCGCGATCATCTCCTTGAGGAAAAGCATCACCCTAACCTTCGATATCAGACCGTACAACATGCCAATCTCTGATTTCTTGGGGTCGGTCTTCATCGCCCAAAGCTCTTCGTCCAGAGCGCGCAGAAGGGCCGTCAAGTTTCGGTCGCCCAGGGCGTCACCCAGCGCGAAGGCCCGCGCCTGCTTGTTCCGAGTGGAGATGGCGTTAACATCCGACAGATCAATCCCGCGACGTTCGCCAACATAAATCGCCAGTTTCTCAACCTCGTTGTTCAGCTGTCGCGCATTGGGCCCGGTGTAGGCGACAAGCTGTGCCACGGCCTCCTCCGAAATCTCTTTTTGCTGGGCGCGCAATTGCTGTCGCGCCCAACTCTCCGCCTGCCCCGCCCAATCCCGATCGGCCATGCTCCAACCGGCGAACGATTCCACCGCGCCGATCTTGTTCAGCGTCTTGTAGAAGGTCTTTCGTTTGTCGACCTTCCCGGCGCTGATGATCAACCGGACGTCACCCCACTCGAATTGCTTGAGCAGGGCCGCCAGGTCGGCCAACGCCGCAGTCACCGCCTTGACGGTCGAAACCTTTCCCTCGCCCAGGAAATCGCAACTCTTGAACCAGATTACCTTTCCGCTGCCGAAGAAAGGCAATGTCTGCAGGGCTTCACGCAAGCGGGAAATCGACTTCAGAGCCTCGGCTGAATTGAACGCTCCGGCGTCCACAACCTCATGGTCCATCCCTCCCAAATCGCCGCACAGCTTCTCGAAAACGTGCGCGGCGCGCTGCTTCACAGCGAAGTCATCATCGCCGCAAATAAGGATCAGGGGAGAAGAAGGAATGGCGCCGGATTTGGCCATTATTCGTCGTCCAGCTCCGGTCCGCTTTCGTTCATTTGATCGAGAATCTCCGACATATCCTCGACACTTTCGAAAAGCGCCTTCGCGACGTAGATGGGTCGCTTCGCCGCTGACGCCAACGCCAGACAATCACTCGGCCGCGCGTCCACTTCCAACACGTTCTTCCCAAGCTCGTTCTCCTGCTTCAGCACCAGCCGCGCAAAATAGGTTGCTTCCTGCAACTCAGTAATCACCACGCGCTCGATGGTCACCCCGAGCCCCCGGAAAACCTGCAGCATGAGGTCGTGGGTCAGCGGTCGCTCTTTGGGGTGGTTGCGCAGGAACATTCCGATGACCGCGCCAATCTGCTTCTCCACGTGAATGACAAACTTCTTGTCGTCGTTGCCCAAAAAAATGGCGCATCCGCTGTTGGCCGGGAGGATGCCCCGAATGGCGACGAGCACGACATCTTTCATATGGCGCGCAGTGTATTCACGCGTCCCCAAAAGACAAGTTGTGAATTGCCAGACGGTTCCTTTCTCAGCCACACTCCTCGACCAAATGAGCCTGAAAGACAAGATTGTCCCCTCTGAGAGCCTGGCCGACTGGCGCCAGAGATTGCGAGCCGAAGGTCGGCGCCTGGTCGTGACAAACGGCTGTTTCGATCTGCTGCACGCCGGGCACGTGATCTATCTGGAAACGGCCAGAGGCTTCGGCGACGCGTTGTTGATCGGCCTTAATAGCGACGAATCGGTCCGTGAATTGAAGGGCGAAGGAAGGCCCCTCAACACCGCCAGTGATCGTGCGATTGTCCTGGCCGGGCTTGAGTCTGTCACAGCCGTGACCGTCTTTCCGGATACGCTCGCCGCACGATTCCTTTCCGTCGCTCAGCCTGACGTTTACGTCAAAGGGGGCGACTACACCCTCGATACCTTGAACGCCGAGGAAAAGGAGATCGTTGAATCTGCCGGCGGACGGGTCGAACTTGTCTCCTTCGTGCCGGGCAAATCCACCACCCGCCTCATCGACACGATTCAGGGTCGTTGATCTGGCCGGCCTGCGTCCCGCCGTCTGGATCTCCTTTGCTCCGCCCCCGCTAAACCGTCGACTTTTCTAAAACTCGATGATCTCGTTGATCATCCCGCATTGAGGACATCGAGAACGATCTATGTCCGAATCGTCGGTGTAGACAAAGGCGCATTTTCCGCAGCGAAAAATGTGGTCCTTGTTCGGTGTCGGCTCGAACCGCTTTCGCCGACGCTCGGAATAGACTGCAATGGCAAAGACTCCGACCAGCAGAGTCATGAGATAGATGAACAGCAGCGTTTCCGGAGGGAATTTCACTGTTTGTCAGGTTCCTTTTCCGGAACCACCGGCTCATAGCCCCACTGAAATCGGAGCCTTCCCCAGGTCAGATCCAACGACTGCGAATGAAGGCTTCCGCTTTTCCGAGGTTGCGGCTGAAACCTCACCTTTCTGGCGTAGTCCAATGCCATGCGGTCCGCTTTGAGTTGCCGTTCACTCGTCGCTCGCGGAGGAGTTCGACGCTCGTTTGACATCCGGCAGGAATAGACTCTTCCGGCGCGGTCCACGTCGATCTCCACCAGCGAATCACGCAAAGACTCGTTTGATTCGATTCGCGGCGCTGGCGGCGCCTGCACGATGCCAAGCCGATCCAACTCCGGCGAATACTTCACTCTGGAGACGCTGCTAATGGGGTTCGTTGAGGCGCTACGCGTCACGAACGCCGGCATCCGACGCTCCGACGATAACGCGTCTGACTTGGACGGAGCGCCCGCTGTCGCCAGAAACGAACCGCCCAACGTCTCTATTGCCGGCCTCATAAAACTGGGTTCTCCCGACCATCTCAACGCTTCGACCGAAACCTCTTCCGCCCCGAACCAGGCGCTTCCTGAAAACCCGCCGCGATGCCCCAAAGCCAAAATCGTCGGGTCGTCGTAGCGTGTGGAATCGAGCCATCGTTCATTGCTCTTCGCATCGATCAGCAGAGTAATTTGAAGCCCGTCCTTCTGGGCTAAGGGCGGCTTGACGGGGGGAGCCGCGAAGGCAAACAGAAAGCCCAGATGAGCGAGAAACACCACTCCGATCGTGAATATCCAACGCGTCCGCGACCATTCGACCGGCTCTCTGAGCATTGGGTTCATGGCTGATTCGGATCCCGATATTGCGGAATGAAGCGATTGGGCCTGGTCGCCAGAACCGCCTTCTCAATCCCGGCTTGTTGGGCTCGCTCGGCCAGGTCCTGAAGCGTTTCATAGGAGACCGACTTGTCCGCCTGGATCACCAGCGTCACAGGGCCTTTCATCGATTTGAGCCGGTCTTTCAACCGCACCCCAATCTCGCTTTTCCTGACGACCTGATTTTCAAAAAACAACGCGCCTCGACTGTCAACCGCGACGACGATCGTCGGCCCGCTTGGCCCCGGCAACTTTGCGCTGTCGGGCAATTCAATGGCCACGCCTGGAAAATAGACCAACGACGTGTGAAGCACCACAAACAGGAGCAGAATGAAAAACACGCCCACAAATGGAGCCGCGTCCAATCGTCCTCGAAATATCTTTGCGTTGCGGGGTAGCCTCATGCCTCGTCCGATTCTCCGTTGGTCAGATCCACGACCAGATTCTGAATTTCAGTCGAAGACTTCTCCATATCCAAAACGATGGAGTTGACCCTGCCTACCAGATAGTTGTAGCCGGCGTAGGCGAAGATCGCGACTGCCAATCCTGTCGCAGTGCAAATCAGCGCCTGCCAGATGCCGCCCGCCAGATCTTCTATCCCGGCAAAACCACCGGAGATCTCCAACGCCCGGAAAAGCTCGATAAAACCCAGACTGGTTCCAAAAAGCCCCATCAGCGGAGCAATTTGCGCGATGGTCGCCAATACATTGAGCCTTTCCTCCAAGCGCGGCACTTCCATGAGCCCAGCCTCATCCAACGCGTCACGAATGCCGTCGCGACCCCGGTCGCGGCTCAGGATGGCGATCTTTACCATTCGAGCGACGGGACCGGGCGTTGCGTCACAGATGGAAATCGCCTCTACCACATTGTCACGTTTCAATACGTTGCGTACGCCGATGAGAAACTCCGTGGAATTGATCTGTTCCCGGTGATAGTGAAGCAGTCTTTGAATGAAAACGACAATGGCCACGGCGCTGGTTGCGACCAGCGCCAACATCATCGGGCCGCCATTTATCAGCAATTCAAGCGAAGTAGACCACATCCGGCCAGTTATAGAATTCGACCATCGAAGATCAAAGCGCAAAAGTTCCCGTTCCGTCCAGGAATCGACCAACAGACCGTTCACGCCAGCCAAGCCGGCGCAGAAAACGGGTCGTCATCGATGAAAAAGCGCCTGACTCGCGGACTTGCCTGATCGGGCTTCGATAGCTTCCTCCACGGGAGCAAAATTCGGGACGGCTCCAATCTTTACGCGCTTCAAGGAGCCACGATCCGATAGAAGCGTTGCGTCGATGCGCTTGACGTCAAATCGCGGACGGTGATTAACCCGGCCGGACTGACGAACGTGCCATTCTGCACGCGCGTCCACCCCGCTGGATTGCTTAGATCTTCATTGAATTCAACGCGAATGCGACAACTGGCGGGAATCGTCACGCCGAGCGTCGTCGTGCCATCGCCCTGTCTCTCGATGGTGTCAATCGTCGCCGGAATATCCATCGAGATGCAGAAGGAAATGTCGCCAACAACGCCGGCCTTACCGTCCACGGCAATATAGTAGGTCGTATCCGACGTCACCGTGAACGCAAGCAGACTGCTCAGATTTCCGCCATTATCGTCGTCATTGGAAAACTGCATCAGCGTCGAATGTGCGCCTGGATTACCGGTGTAAATGGCGAGCCTTGTATCGATCAAACTTCCGGCCGTCGTGATCGTCACCGCTCCGTCGGATGGCGCCGTCCATTCCCACCAAACGGAAGCTCCGCCAGTTCCGCCATGCAACGATTCTCCCGCCTCGCGAGTTCCCCCGCGATTCGTCCAGTTCCGTGTCACGCTTGCGCCCGAAAGCACGACACGATCGGCGAGATCATCGTTATTGCCAGAAGCGTCCAACGTAAGCGTCAACAAAACCGTTCCGCCAATTGGCGGGCCAAACGCAGCTGAACTATCCACCGCAATTCGAAATATTTGCCCTGAGCGCACCAGCAACAGCGTGCGGCTGGTATTTGGCGTCGCTGGATCCTCATCATTGGAAGTAACCTCCGTCGCCGCGAGTCCGGTCAAACTCGATCCGGTGTACAGCGCCAATACGGTGTCCAGCGGTCCACCGCCCTCGGCCGTGCTTCCGGCCGTCGACACCGTTAGCAGGCCATCGCTGGGAGCCGTCCAGATCCACCAGAGCGACAACCCGCCCGGATCGCCAGCGTGCTCGGGCTCATCCACTTCCTTGCTGGCATCGACGTTGGAAACCATGTCGGCGACTGAAGGCCCCTCCAGGGCCGCCGCCGACGCGAAACCATCGTTGGCGGGGGCGGCTTCGGCGAACCGTTCGCCCAAAACCGCGAAGATGCCTATCGCCAGAACCAGACGGAAGGCGACACTCCCCTGACAAACTGGCATTACTGAATCGATCTTCATCAGTATTGAGTCCGGCAAACGATCGCGCCTGCCGCAATTTCCGTGCTTTTTTCGCTCATGATTCGTCCAAGACGGTAGGCTCCGAGGGCATCTGCGTCAATTTCAACCGCGCCACCGTGTGTTCATCCATGGACTCGACGCGCAGGCAGAACTCGCCAATCTTCACCTCGCTGCCGACTTTGGCAAATCCGCCAAGCCGCTGCGTGATCCAGCCGCTCGTCGTCGTGATCCCTTCCTCATGGAGCTCTTCGCCAACGATTCCCGACAAATCATGCAACGGGCAGGATCCCTCTAGAATCCAACGACGCTTACCAATTCGAACGATCTCGGGCGACTCCTGATCAAACTCGTCCTGAATCTGGCCCACGAGCTCCTCAAGGATGTCTTCCAGCGTGACCATGCCCACCGTTCCTCCGTATTCATCCACGACGATTGCGAAGTGCAGCTTTCGATCGAGAAAAAGCTTCAGCAAGGTTTCCAACCGGCACTGCTCGGGCACGTAGATTAATTCCCGAGCGATGTCCTTCAGATCGGCGCCGGTCTTCGCCTCCAATCGTTTTCGGAAGAGATCCTTGAAATGAACGACACCAAGCGTCTTGTCAGTATTATCGTCCTCGCAAAGCGGCAAGCGCGAGTAGCCGGTCGAGCCGGCGACTTCCAGGCATTCCTCAATGCTGTCATTCGTGTCCAGCGCCACGATGTCCGGCCGCGGAGTCATAACGTCTCGCACGATGCGATTCCGCAGGGACATGGCGTTGAAAACAATGTCGCGTCCCAACTGCGTGCCCCCTTCTGTCTGCTCATGGCTGGCGGCATAGACCAGTCGCAGCTCCTCCTCTGAGTGGACCCTCTCGGCTTCACTCGCTGGTTCGATGCCGAACCGCCGCAACAGCCAAAGCGCGGTGTGGTTCAGTATCCAAATGAAGGGATAGGAAATCCTATTGAACCAGACCAGCGGACGCGCCACCCAGAGCGTCGTCGGCAGCGGTTTTTGAATCGCAAGCGATTTGGGCGCGAGTTCTCCCGCCACGATGTGCAGGAACGTAATGACCGAAAAACCGATCGCAAATGACAGCGAATGCCTCAAATCCGGAGACGCAACGCCTGCCCAGTCCATCACCGGCTCCAACAAGCGAGCGAAGACCGGCTCCGCAAACCATCCAAGACCCAAGCTCGCCAACGTGATGCCGAGTTGGGTCGCGCTTAACGAGGCGTCGAGATTCTCGACAATCTTCAAGCCCACTTTGGCTCGTCGATCGCCGCGATTGATGAGCGCGATCAGCTGCGTGTCGCGAATCTTGACGATCGCAAACTCCGCGGCGACGAAGAAACCGTTCAGCAGGACCAGTCCGAGAATCAAGAGCCAGCCCAGGCTGAAATCCATGAGATAACTTCCGGTCATATCAGAGATTAACCTCCCCAAACACCGCCCGCAAAATATCCTGCAGGCTGATCAAACCTATCTCCTTTCGATTCCGGTCCAACACGATCGCCAACCGGTGGCCATGCCGCTGCATGCGCCGCATCGCCCGATCGAGAGGCAAGTTTTCATCCAGGTAAATCGCGGAACTCACGTAATGCGCCACTGTGCGATCCTCATCGACATCCCCTTCGTAAAGTAGGCGTTTCAGGCTGACCATGCCGACGACGCGGCGAGGCGCGGCCTCTTGATTCCAGACCGGAAATCGCGTCAATCGATGCTCCCGCGCGACCGCCAACGCCTCGCCCATCCGTGTTTGCAGCGTCACGCAAACCGCCTTCGAAATTGGAGTAGACGCCTGCCGAACCGTTTTAACCTGCAAATCCATGACCCGGCTGATCATGCCCCGCTCCTCCTGGGACAGCCCTCCCGCATTCTCCTGCATGACCTGCCGAAGCTCCGCCCGGCTGCGGAATAAATGCCCTGTGTATTCCTTGTCTCCGGTGATGGCCAGCAAGGCGTCGGCGAAGAAACGAACGATCGCCACGAGCGGGCGCAGCGTCACATGAACGACTCGAAAAGGACGAGCAATGGCCATGGAAAGCCGCGTTGGATAAGTCCTGAAAAGCGTCTTGGGAAGCAACTCAAATAGACTGAAGAAAACGAAAACGACGCCCAACATCGCAACGACAAACCAAACCGGCGATTCCTTCAACCAACCAAACATGGCGATGGTCACGACGCTGAGCGTCGCTGTGTTGGCGATCGTGTTCCCAACGAGAATCGTCCAGAGAAATCGTTCCGAATCCTCCAGGTAGCCATGCAAGACTCGGGCAGATTCCTTGCCCTCGCGCATTCTTTGTCGGATTCGAAGGCGATTCAGGGCAAAGACCCCCGACTCCATGCCCGACAGGATGAACGACAATCCCAGGAATGTGAGCAACCCCAAGATCGTCATGGCTCCGTGCGTTGTCATGATCGGCCCTTCCCTTTCAACCTCTCGACCTGTAGCTCGAGGACCCGACGTTCGTCGCAAACCAGGGCCGTCAGGCGCAGTCCGCCGAAGACGGTCGACTGCCCAGGTGTCGGCACGATTTCGAGTCGACTGGTCAGGAGTCCGCCTACAGTTTCAATATCTGGAACGTCCTCCAAATCCGGGTATTCATCAC
>JBLHKZ010000101.1:0-18231 GCA_047618185.1 Limisphaerales bacterium | reverse complement strand
GCCCCCGCTGCTGCCTGAGGCCGCCCTGACAAAACATTTTTCGAGCGCGCGGTCGCACGACTGCGCGCTCGAACTGGAATTAACCCGAACTCAGAATACGAAAAGAATCTATTATGGCTGATATCAAAGCATCCGACGTCGCCAAACTGCGCAGCATGACCAACGCCGGCATGATGGACTGCAAGAAGGCGCTCATCGAAGCCAACGGCGACCTCGACGCCGCCGTCGACATTATCCGCAAGAAAGACGCGAACATCGCCGTCAAGAAAGCCGACCGCGAAGCCAATGAAGGCATCGTCGCCAACCACCTCCAGTCGGGCGGCAAAGTGGGCGTGCTGGTCAAAATTAATTGCGAAACCGATTTCGTCGCGAAGAACGAATCGTTCCAGGCGTTTTGCGCGGAAGTCGCCCAAAAACTGGCAGAAGACCCCAACGCGGATCTCGAAGAATTTCGCACCCACCAGGTCGCCAAGATCGGCGAGAACATCCAAATCGCGGAATCAAGCCGCTTGGAGGTCGAGGGCGGCGGGATGGTCGCGGCCTACATCCACCCGGGCGCCAAGGTCGGCGTGCTCGTTGAAGTGGGAGCCGGCAAGGACAGCTCGTCCGAAAGCGAGGAATTCAAGCAACTCGTGCGCGATCTGACTCTCCAAATCGCCGCAGCCAATCCGGCGAAGGTAAGTCGCGATGAAGTCGACGCGGCTGAGATCGCCAAGGAAAAGGAAATCATCGCCGAACAATTCAAGGACAAGCCGGCCCAGGCGATCGAGAAAATCACCCTGGGCAAGATGGAGAAATACTTCCAGACGCACTGCCTGCTCGATCAGGCCTTCGTCAAAGACGGCGACTCCAGCATCAAAGACCTCCTGGCCAAAGCCGGCAAGTCATTGGAGGACGAGATCACGGTTCAACGATTCGTCCGCTACCAGATTGGCGGATAAGCCCTCCCGGATTCCAATCCAGCTTCGCAATGGCCTCCCGTTTGGGAGGCCATTTTCGCATCCCGCCGCAGCCGTCATTGACGCCGCGAGGCTCGAGCGCTACAAACGCGCCCGATCATGCGGCTTGGAATTCAATCGACCTCACTGGCTCCCCCAGCCTCGCCGCTTCCTTTCCCGCTTCAAATTCGATTCGCTCCATCCAATTGAACGTATGAACAAGAAACCCGCACGTTCGACCAAGGCCACCAAAACCGCCAAGGCCTCCGCTGCGGTCTACAAGCGAGTGTTAATCAAGCTCAGCGGCGAAGCGCTCGGCGGCACACAGGGCTTTGGCATCAGCCCCGAAGTCGTCCGGGACATGGCCCTGCAAATCCGCGAGGTCCAGAAACTCGGCGTCGAAATCGTCATCGTCGTCGGCGGAGGAAACATTTTCCGCGGACTGCAAGGCAGCGAGCGCGGCATCGAGCGCGCCACCGGCGACTACATGGGCATGCTGGCGACCGTCATCAACAGCCTGGCGCTCCAGGACGCCCTGGAGAAGGTAGGCGTGCAGACTCGCGTTCAAAGCGCCCTGCATATATCCGCCGTCGCCGAACCCTTCATCCGCCGCAAAGCCGTGCGTCACCTCGAGAAGGGCCGCGTCGTCATTTTCAGCGGAGGAACCGGCAACCCCTACTTTTCAACCGATACAACCGCCGCGCTTCGAGCCAACGAAATCGGCGCGGACATCATCCTGAAAGCCACCAAAGTCGACGGCATCTACGACAAGGATCCCATGAAGCACAAAGACGCGAAGCGCTTCAAGACCATCCGCTATATCGAAGCCCTCCAGATGCAGCTCAAGGTCATGGACGCCACCGCGTTTTCACTCTGCATGGACAATAAAATGCCGATCATCGTTTTCGATCTCACCAAACCGCACAATATCAAACGGGTCCTGCTAGGCCAGAAGGTCGGCACCCTGGTGACGCCCTGAACCGGCCGATCGCGCGCTTGCCCCTTCACAACTCAAAACCTCCCTGTTAGACTCCGCGCCATGTCAGTCGAAGATACCCTGCTCGAAGCCGAGGAAAAAATGATCAAAACCGACGAACACGTGCAACACGAGTTCGTCGGAGTCCGCACGGGGAAGGCCTCGCCCGCACTGGTGGAAAACGTCCTGATCGAAGCCTACGGCACTCCCATGCGCCTCAAAGAAGTCGCCGGCATCAGCACGCCCGAACCCAGAATGATTCTCATTCAGCCCTGGGACGTCGGCACCGTGAGCGCCATTGAGAAGGGCATCCAGGCCGCGAATCTCGGCCTGAACCCCGCGGTCGACGGAAAAGTCATCCGCGTGGTCATCCCGGAATTGAGCGAGGAGCGCCGTCAGGAATTCGTCAAGCTTGCCAAGGATATGGCCGAGAAAGGCCGCGTCGCTGTGCGCCACGAACGCCGGCAGGCGATCGATCAGCTCAAGGCGAAGAAAAAGGACAGCGAGATTACCGAAGACGATCTGACCCACGGAGAAAAGGAAATTCAGAAGTTGACCGACAAATACATCGGCAATATCGACCGACACCTGGAGCACAAGGATAAGGAAATAATGACGGTCTGATCGGAGCCCGGCGACGCCTGCTGCGTCGGCCGAATCCGATTATTCTCCTCCGCCTTCGGAAGTCTGAAAGCGGATCACAGTCTCGCCGGGTTTGGCGTAGCCGAGCCGCTCGCGGGCAAGCCGCTCAATCGTTTTGGGATCTGATTGAATCGCTTCGATCTCCACCTTGGAACGTTCGGCCCGTTTCTCCTGTTTCGCGATTTCCGCGTCCAGATCCAACACCCGCTTCCGCATTCGCTGGTTCTGCTGAATCACCGGCAAATACCACACAAACACGCCGGCCACCATCGCGACAACGATCCCAACGACGATCATTCGCGTTACTTTATCCCAGATGGTTGGATTCACGTTCATGCGCTGTTTGCAGAGTGTTACGACGCAACGGCGATCCACACAATAAGAAAATCTACTTGTAAGACCACCGCCAACTTCGCAATTTCCGGTCGGAGCCAAAGGTCAGATTCAGATATTTGTCCGACAGACGGGCGGTATCCTTGATATCCGACGGCCCCCCTCCGTAGAGAAGCTTATGGGCCAGCCTATCCTCGCCCCTGCGATACAGCCATTGCGCGACCAGGCTGCCGTCACTCAACTGCGCGAATTTGTCCGCCGGCCCCAACTCGTTCAAGGCCTCGCTGTAGGTGGCAGTCCCGACTCGGTCGTCCCAATTCACTTTCCTGGTCGTCTGGCAACCTGCGACCATCATCGCCAACCAGCCCAACAACACGGCCAACACCGCTCCTCTCAACCATCCTGTTTTGCGCATTCTGTTCACGGGTCCGAATCTAGAGTCGAACCAAAGCCCGGCACAATCGGAAAAAGTGGGTTTTCGATTTCACGCATTGCGGCTTTTCACCATCCCGCGCCTCGTGATAAACCAGTCCTCCCATAAATCCCGTTCCCTATCGTCCCATGAAAAAGACCCTCGCCCTAGCGCTCGCCGTGGTCGCGCTTCAGCTGCCAACCTCGCCCCCTGCTCACGCCAACGAGGCCATGACGAAGTTCGTCTGCGCTCGCGGCCATGTGCATTTCTTTGAGAACGCCATCCCCGGCCAACAGAACTTCGCGCCCGATCGTCTCGTGGACACGCTGCATCTCGCGCTGGATGTGACTCCGAACTTTGCCGAGCAAACCATCGCCGCGACGGCCACGATCACTTTCAAACCCATCGCCGCGCCCCTCCGGGAACTGACGCTCAACGCCGTGGATCTGAACATTGCTTCGATTGAATCCGATCATGCAATCCAGGCCTGGCAGGCCACGCTGGACAAGGTCGTGATCACGTTCAAGAAACAGATCAAGGTAGGCAAGAACAGCCGCGTGACCATTCGCTACACGGCAGAACCCAAGCAGGGGCTCTATTTCCGGACTGAAGCCATGGGCTATCCCAAAGGCGACGATCACCTCTGGACCCAGGGCGAACCCCACATGCATCGCCACTGGTTTCCCAGCCACGATTTCCCCAACGAGAAATTCACGACCGAGATCATTTGCCGCGTGCCGCGAGGCATGACCGTGCTGTCCAACGGCCAACTGGTCGCCCAGACCGCCGACGCCGCGGACGGCCGGGTCGCCTTTCACTGGAAACAGGAAAAGCCGCACGTGAATTACCTCGTCTCTCTCGTCGCCGGCCACCTTCGCAAGTTGGAGGACCGCCACAAGGACATCCCCCTGGCGTTCTACACTCCGCCCAGCGAATTCGCCGAAGCCGCCAATTCGTTTCGCGACACCCGGCCTATCATGGAGTTCTTCGAGAAGGAAATTGGCGTCGCCTACCCGTGGGACAAGTATTTCAATGTCTGCGTGCACGGCTTCATGTGGGGCGGTATGGAGAACACCAGCATCACCACGCTCACCACCCGGACGCTTTTTTCCAATGAATCCGAGAACCTTCACTCCTCCCAGGCGCTCGACGCGCACGAGCTGGCCCACCAGTGGTTTGGCGATCTGGTGACTTGCAAGGACTGGAGCCATCTCTGGCTGAACGAGGGTTTCGCCACCTACTACGAGTCGCTTTACGACGAACACAAGAACGGCCGCGACGCCCACCTCTACGACATGTACCGGAACGCGGCGGGCATCATCGCCAAAAAGAACGACACCCGCGCCATTCACTCCCGGAAGTTCGGCGACCCCGAAGATCAGTTTCGGCAATACGGCTATCTCGCCTACCCCAAGGGAGCCTGGGTCCTGCACATGCTCCGCGCCCAACTCGGCCCTGACCTTTTTCGCAAATGCATCCAGACCTATCTCAAACGCCACGCCTATCAGTCCGTGGTCACTGAAGATTTAAATTCCGTCATCGAGGAAGTCTCCGGCCGCTCCTTCGACCGCTTCTTCAATCAGTGGGTCTACCACGCCCATCATCCGGAACTCGCGATCAGCTACAGCTGGGATGAAACCGCGAAGCTCGCCAAGATCTCCGTCGCGCAGACTCAGAAAACCAGCGACACAGTGCTTCTGTTTCAATTCCCGCTCACGCTTCGCTTCAAATCCGGCGACAAGATTACCGACCACGACGTCATCGTAACAAAGCAGCGCGAGGACTTTTACGTCCGGCTGAAGAAACGCCCTGAAATCGTCCGCGTCGATCCGGAATACACGCTCCTGGCAAAAACGACCTTCAATCTCCCGACGCCGCTACTCAAAGCTCAACTGGCCGACCAGAGCGACATGCTGGGCCGCCTGTTCGCGGTTCAACAAATGGGCAAAAAGAAGACCAAAGAATCCGTTGCGCTGCTCCAGAACACGCTCAACAACGACGCCTTCTATGCCGTGCGAAACGAGGCCGCCAAGACGCTGGGCGCGCAACGCACGGACGACGCCCTCGCCGCGTTGAAGGCCTCGCTCAAGCAATCCGACGCCCGCGTTCGCAGCGCCGTCGTGACCGCCATCAGCCGCTACTACAACGACGACGCCTACGCCGCGCTGGAGGGCATTCTTGCCAGCGAGAAGAATCCGGAAATCCAGGGCGCCGCCATCCGCGCCCTCGGCAAATTCGCCAAACCCAAGGTCAAGGGAACGCTGCTCAAGTTCCTTTCAACGGACTCGTATCGGCATGTGCTGGCCGGCGCCGCGGTCGGAGCCATGCGAAGCCAGGACGACGCTGGCCATATCGCACCCCTGCTCAAGGAGCTCCAGACCAACGGGAAAAAGTTCACTGATCGCGGCTTCGCGTCGGCCATGAGCGCCCTGGCGTTTCTGTCTCGCAACGAGGACGACAAGACCGCCGTGCGGAAGTTCCTCGCCGCCCGCGTGAATCACCCCAAGAGCATCATCCAAACCGCCGCCATCAAGGCGCTCGGAGATCTTGGCGACGCCAAAGCCGTCGCGCTGTTGGCGTCCTTTCAGTCGGACGACGAATCCGACGCGATCGGAAAAGCCGCCAAGGAAGCGATTGAAAAACTTCAAGCCGACAAGAAACCGGCCATCTCTCTCGGCGCGCTTCGAAGCGAAGTCTCCGAACTGCAAAAACAACTGCGCAAGCTCAACGAGCAAATGGCGGACATGGGGAAAAAGGTGAAAGCCGCGACAACGCCTGCCGCGACGCCCGAGAAGAAGTAACTCAAACGCGAAACTGGCGAGTGATTCCAGGCCTTAAAAAGCGGCAGAGGACAGCCGCAGTCCAAGACCTGCCGGAATTGTCAACGAGCCTGGGATATCGCGATAGCGTCGTGGAGTGCGGCTGTCCTCTGCCGCTTTCGGCGCTGACCCCGGCAAGACCACCTTCCGACGCGCCTGCTAACCACCCAGGTTATTTCAGCTTCGAATCCAGTCGAGTCACCGCTTCCGCGCCCACAACGAGTCGCCCGCCGGCATCAACGGCCAGACTGTAAATCGGCTTCTCGCTCGTCCTGTCGAGCTTCTCCCAGGTGGAGTCGTTCGACGAAAGACGGTAGAGCCTTCCTCGCGAGGAACCGGCGATCAGCCCTTTCTTTCCGCCGCCCCACGCCAGCGCCCAGATGTAGGGCTTCTTGCCCAGGCCTGATTTCATCAGCTCCATGCCGAGGCCGCTGTAAGTGCGCACGAACGTTCCATCCGCGGTGTGCAGGCGAACACGAGCGTCACGCGATCCCGAGGCGAGATGCTTGCCGTCGGGCGAAAATGCGAGGCTCTCCACGCCAGCTGTGTGCTCCTGCAAAACGTTTGGCTCCATCTTGTTCGCCTTCGAGGACAAAAGAATCACGCCGTCAAGCCCGCCGGACGCCAGCCAATGACCGTCCGGCGAATAGGCCACCGCGCGCGCGTCCGAGGTGTGTTTGTGGCGCAAGATCGGCGGCATCATGTCAAACCACTTAAGTTGGAGCGTCAGGACGCGGTTGTCCGCGCAGGCCAGCGCCGCTTCTCGCCCATCAGGTCGGACAGCGACATCGTAGATCACGTCCTTGGCGACCTTGAGCGAAGCGCTCTTGCCAGAACGAATATTCAGCCACGCGACCCTACCCGACTCCCCTGGAGTTCCGCCCGCGAGCAATAAACGATCCTCCTTCGAATCGGCGCCTGGAACCGCCGCCATTCCGAATACACGGAATTCGGGTTCGTGAATGAGTCGAATCTTTTCTCCTTCATGGGCAAATATGCCACCCTGAGAAACGGAATAAAGAGTCGCCCCAATCCGCGCAAAATCGACAACGGGACCAACATGCTCATCCGCGGCTGTCGCAACGCCAACGCCCGCGCCGAGGAAAAAGGATGCGATGAGCAAGGACGCGATCCGCGTCGCTCGGATGAAGGCCGGCCGGACAACATGGAGGGACGAGCCTGCGAGTCCGAATTCCCTTGATTCGAATCCCACCCTTGGAAACCGCTCCTCCCCTCGCATCTCGTAGATCAGGCCAGAGCTTCCTTGATCAGTTTCATATCCTGCTCGATCAAAGGAATTGGCCGCCCCGTCGCCGTGCTCAACTTCGTTTCGACATCCGCTCCGAGCGCCGACAGGACGGTGTAGAACAAATCCGCCGGACTCACCGGCCGCTCGATCGGCGCCTCGCCGCGCGCGTCGGTCTTGCCGACCAGGACGCCCTTCTTCAATCCCCCGCCGAAGAGCAGCGACGAACTCGCGCGCGACCAATGATCGCGCCCGGCTGACGGATTCAACCGTGGCGTGCGTCCAAATTCCGTCGCCACCATCACCGTTGTCCGCTCCAGCATGCCGCGCCGATCCAGATCCTCACGCAGCGCCGACACCGCCTGATCCAGCGCGGTCAGCTTCGGCGGGTAGCCAAAGGACAACGCGTCCTTGATGCCTCGATGATCGTCCCAGCCCTTGTATCGGACAAACGCCGTGCGCACGCCGCCCTCCACGAGCCGACGCGCCAACAGGCACGATTGCCCGAGAAAATGCCGGCCATAACGCGCGCGCGTTTCGACCGGCTCCAGATTCACGTCAAACATCGAGCGCACTTCGGGATCGAGCGAAAGAAAGCGCGCCTGATCGAGAAAACGATCGCGTCCCAGCTCCGATTCCGAACGCGGATACCCGTCCAGCGCGTCCACCGCCTTGAGCAGTTTCATCGCCCGGTCCATCTGTTTGGGCGGATTCAGATTCTTGACCTGAAACCCTTTCACACCTGGGCTGCCGCCGACTTCAAAGGGCCCGCGCGTGATCGGCATGAATCCCTGCCGCGCGTAGTAATGAGCATCAGGGATGGAAACAAAGGGCGGAATTTGATCGCCGTCATTCGCCGCCTCGTGGCCGAACACCGCGCCAATCGAGGGATAATTCAAAACCGGATTTGGACGCCGACCGGTGAGCATGTAGCAGGAACCGCGATCGTGGTTGCCCTCGGGGCTGGTGATGGAACGGACCAACACGCAGTCCTTCATCATCTTCGAAATCAACGGCATGTGCTCGCTGACAAATGCGCCCTCAAGACTCGATTCTTTGGAGACCAGGTCGCCGCGAATGTCCGGCGGCGCCTCGGGCTTGCCGTCGAAGGTGTCGATGTGGGACATGCCGCCGTCGAGCCAAATCAGGATCAGCGACCGCTTTGAGGTCTTCAGGAATTCGCTGCCCGAGACCAGACTCGGCAAAAAGGGCAGCGCCCCCATCGTGGTGAGAAAGTTTCTTCGGTTCATGATTTTGCCTAATAACGATATGAATCACATTCAACTGATTACCGCAACGACCCAAATTCCCGGCTGGCCAGCAGCGCGAAAGCCAGATCGTTCCCGGCAGTTCGCGCATCGCCTCCTTGCAAGGTCGGCAGCAGGCTCTCAATTTCACGCTCGGTCGGCCGCCGCGACAGGATCAGCTGATACAGTTCTTTCAATTGCTCTTTCGGGTCCGGCTGAAAATCGAAAATCGCCTCGACTTGGTTCCCCGGCGTCTTCAGTCCCGCCTGCAGCAGGCCGCTGTTCATCACGTAGAGCTGACGCGCCAGCGGTGAATCCGGAGGAACGGGCCGATCGATCTTCACGCCCAGAACCGATTCCACGGCCAATTTGAACTGCCGCGATGACAAGGGTCGCGCCTCGCGCCGGGCGATGAAATCCAGCTCCGGATCGCCGGTCAGTTCGCCCGGGCTGGGCGGCTCGGAGGACAAGGCGTAGATCCGCGAGGTCACGATCGTCTTCACCAGTTTGCGCAGATCCGTGCCGCCCGCCTGAAACTCCTTCGCCAGGAATTCCAGCAGCGGCTCATGCACGGCGGGATTACTCAAACGGTGATCGTCGGTCGATTCGACCAGAGGCTTGCCGACCAACGCGCCGAAAATGCGGTTCGCGAAATTTCGAGCCAACTGGTCGCTGGCGCCCTCGACAGCGAACCAGGCGACTTCGTCCTCCAGCCGCAAGCCGGACGGCGGGCGCTTTTTCGTCAGAGGCAACAACACGGGTTCGACCGCGCGCCCCTCGCCCGGAAGGAAAAACTTGCCCTCCATCATCCCGCCATTCGCGGCCGGTCGCGGGTCCGCGAAATACGCCGAGAACTGGAGATGCTCCTCCTGCTTCCAGCGATCCAGCGGGTGGTTGTGGCAGCGGGCGCAGGCAATGCTCATTCCGAGCAAGGCGCGTCCGACGTACTCCGCGCGGTCGCGAGGATCGCGCAAATGCCGCCAGGCCTGATCCGGCCCCTTCTCCGTCACAATCCGCCGGCCGATTTCCGCGACGGAGAGCTTCTCCCGCACGGAATCCAGAAAGAAGTGGCGCAGCTCGGCGTTTCGTTGAACGCCATTGCGATCGTCCTTGCCCGGCTCTGGAACTTCAAACCAACGCGCGAGATGACCGCCGAAGACTTCGTCGAACTCCCGCGACGCCAGCAGTTTTTCGACCGTCGTTTCGACGCGTTTCTCACGAGGCAGTTTCGAGAATGCGCGGGCCTCGTAGGGGCTGGGCGGCCGACCCGCGAGATCGAAATACAGGCGCCGCAACAAGGTCGCTTCATCCGTCTCGGCCACGGGCTGCAAGCCCAATTCATTCATTCTCGCTAGCCAGACGGAGTCCAGCGCGCTCACGATTGCGTCAGTTTTATCGCCATTTTCAGATTTCCCAAACGAGCGCCTCACCGGAACACGCGCGCTGTATTCTCCGTAGCGCGCCAATATCCAGGTCTCACCCGCGTCGACGAGTTCGATGTCCCCGCTTTCATCGATCTTCGCCACGTCTTCGTTCGTCGAACTGAGCAACGCCAGATCGGTCACGTCGCGCCGCCACGATTCCGTCGCGGATTTAAAGCTGGCCGACACTCGCGCCCCGGATTCATCGGCCTCCAATTCGATTCCAACCAATGTCTTCTCTTCACCCTCGGCGTAAGGCGCCTCGTTCTCGATCCACTTCAGCAAGGTCTGGTAGGCGGGATCGTCCGTCTTGAACACCCGCCCGCCTCCATGCTTGATGCGCCGCGCCGGCTTGCGCAGAAAGAGGCTTTCCTCAGGATTGCGCGCATCGATTCGGCGTCCGTCCAATTCATTGCGAATCGCGTCGTAATCCGCCCGGGGATCGCCCGCAAACAACGAAAGCTTGAAACCGCCCTGCCCGGTCGCGCTCCCGTGGCATTCCGCCGCAGCGCAGCCCTTCTTCGCCAACAAGGGGGAGATGTCATGGGCAAAGTGAAACGACTCCGAGGCGGACCGACCCGAAGTCTCGACCGGAGCCGCGACCAATGCGGTCGAGGCAATCGCCATCAACGCTCCCAATGCGAAGGAGCTGTATCGAATTAATTTGGAAACGAATTTCATCTACTCTTCGGGCGCGCCGGTCGCCGCATGGGATAGGCTCCACGCCCTTGTTTGAGTTTCGCGATCGATTCGTTCAAGCGCCGGATCTCGTCCGCCTGGCGAAGCGCCATTTCCTTCACCTCACCGTCATCCCCGGGAAGACGCGAAGCGATGATTTCCGCCAGAGCCTCGTCGCGCGAAGGCAGCGCCCCCGTAGTTTTTCCGATCAGGCGAAGCAACAGTGGAGTGTCTTTCGAGCGGGAGTTGTTGAAAGCGATCCACTCGACCGCGAGTTTGCGAAGTTCGTCGCGATCCTTAGGCAGGCGCTGTGAAATTAATTTACTCAACGCGGCATCCTCCTCCGGAATCGGCCCGACAGTTTCTTTGACCCACTTCCTGACAGTCTCCACATCCTTCGCGCCCGTGTCAGTGAACGCGATCGAATTTAAGACCTTGCCGTCTTTCACCAGGATCAGCGTGAGCACGGCCTTGCGATTCAGCGCGTAATTGCCCGGGCCGTCCAGACCGTCCAGGCTGAGCGCGATCGGATTGCGCAGGTGCAGCGCGCCGAACTTGCCGACCACGGAAAACCGATGCCCGCCGGTGTCTCTGCCATTGCGGGCGGAAATCGCGGTCTCAGCGGAAGTCCGATCACCCGCCAGCCGCAAGGTGAACGACCGAAACCCGGTCAAGGCATACTCGGACGCCAGCTCATCCAGGCCGCGAATGACGTGATAGGTGTTGCGCGTCATTTCATGGAGAAAAAGCAGCGCACCCGGACGGTCGCCGATCTCAGCGGCGGCGTCAAATTCACGGCCGGCATACGGCCCCAGCGGCGCGTAGGCGCGGACCGACGTCAGCTTTGTCCCCACAGCCGGCCCAGAGACAATTTCCTGCGCGACGCCTCGGAAAAGCGAACCGCCAAAAAACAGCGTCGCAATCAATAGCATGGGTCGTATTCGTCGCATAAGTCCTATTCCGTCATCGCCCTTTCTTCTCCGAGCCGCCGTGCTTTTTGAGAAAGTTCTCAGCCAACGACTGCGCGTGCTTGGTGCCGTAACGATCCCGATAACTCAGCATCAGCTTGAACATCTCGACCGCTTCTCCGCGCAATGCGTCGCTTTCCTTCGCCCGCGCCTGGATATCGGCATAAATCTTGTCCGCCGCCCCGTCGTCATGGGTCTTTCGAATGAAGGACCTCAACAGATCGTTCAGTTGTGGATCCTCGGGCGGCTTGCCCTGACGCTGAGCCGCCGCGGCCTTAGGCGCCGATTCCCCGCTCGCCTTTCCCTTGCTCTTGCCCGCTCCCCGTTCGGCATTGGGTCGCGCTTCACCGCGCGCCGGCGCCATACGCTTTTGCGGCGCTTTTCCCTTCCGCATGTTTTGGCGATTTGACTGCATGCCATAACGTCCTCCAGACTGTTCCTGAAGCCGTTTCAAACGCGCGTGAAGTTGGTGGATCTCCACCGCTTGATTCAGCGCCATGGCGCGAAGAGCCTCGCCATCCTTGGGCAATTGCGATTCGACCAGCTTGCGATACTCATTTGGATTGCTGGGAATCGGCCCGGTCATCTCCTCAATCCAGCCGCGCACGATCGATTCGTCCTTTTGATTTACATCGGTAAAGGCATGCGTGCGGACGACTTTGCCCTTGTTGACCAGGATCAACGACAAGGCGGCCTTGCGATTGAGCGCGTAGTTCCCGGGGCCTTCCGCGCCATCGAGATTGAGCACCATCGGATTGCGAAGTTTCAACGATCCATTGGTCGCCTTCAGTTTATTCTCGGCCGCTGTTCGATCCGGACTGAGAATCAGAGTGAACGACTTGAATCCCAGGACCGAAAACTCCGATCCTGCCTGATCGACTCCGCGAATCACGGGTATGATATTTCGCGTCAGCTCGTGGATGAACAGTAGCGCTCCCGGGCCGTCGCCGATCTCCTTGACCGCATCGAATTCGCGGCCGGCATAAGGCCCCGCGTGATTGCCGCCAGCCCCATAAGCCATGACCGGCGTCAATGGAGCTCCGGCGGCGGGTCCGGTGGTTACATCCTGGGAAATGGACGTCGCGGCAGAAAGCGCGAACAGGGTGAAGCCGACGGCGATTTTTTTCATAAGTTTGTGCTTCCCCAGACGGACGTTTCGGCGGAATTAAAGGTTACATTCCGTCCAACGCGCGCTTCGGGGACAGTGGCCATGGAAACCGACCCGCCGCTGATCCGCAAGCGCTTTCAACCAGCTTGGGACACCGAGGACGGCGTCCGTCTCCATGTTTGAGAGGGATGCCGTCCTCGGCGTCCCATTCTTCACGAGACCGCGCTCCCCGCACGGTCGTCCGGCAAGGCGACGACAAACACCGCCCGGTCGTCCGACGGCTGGCTTCGAATCGCGACGCTTCCGCCATGCGCCTCGACCACCGCCTTGACCAGGCTCAGGCCCAACCCCAATCCACGCTCAGAACGGCTCTTGTCGCCCCGGTAAAGTCGCTCGAAGATTCTGCCCCGATCTTCCTCTGAAATCGTCGGCCCGCGGTTCGCAATCGAAATCTCAACCGCGCCTTTCACTCGTTCAATCGTCAACTCAACCGGCGAGCCCTCAAAGCTGTATTTCACCGCGTTGTCCACCAGGTTGGCGAGCGCCTGGCGCATTCGCACAACGTCGACCGAGACATCGTACCGCTCTTCACCGAAATCGCGCTTGATCGTCACGTTCTTCTCCTCGGCAACGAACTCATACGCCTCCGCCACTTCCTCCAACATTGCGGTCAGTTCGACCGGTCGGCGATCCAGCTTCAAGGCGCCGGACTCGGCCTCGGCGACATCCATGAGCGCCTTAAGCATCGCCAGGACGCGATCCGACTCCTCCACGCAATCGGCGAGCGCATCACGGGCGGCATTGAGATCGGCGTCCTCGCGCAACGCCATTTCCGAAACGCCGCGGAGTCGAGCCAGCGGCGTGCGCAGATCGTGCGCGACATTGTCCAGCGACTGATTCATGGCTTCGATCAACCGCTGATTCTGACCCAGCATGCGATTGAACAATTCCGCAAGTTCATCGAGTTCGTCCTGGGATTTGCGGGTCGGAACCCGAGCGTCCAGGCCTCGCGTGTCGATGATCGCGCGGACCGTCTTCACGATCTGCCGAATCGGGCTCATCGTCCGATGGGCGAACAGCGCGCCCAGCAAAAAACCGAGCAGAATGATCGGCCCCAGGGCGAGCGCGAAAATCTTGCGAACGGGTTTTAAGAAGGTCTCGCGCGTGTCCGATTTCCGGCCCACCACCAGGATATTTCGGTCGGGCAGCGGCTTCGCGACAAAAATCATGTCTCGTTGTTCGTCCTCCGGGATTCGCAAGGCAGCCTCTCCGGATTCGAGCAGGAATGGCCCCAGTCGAACGACATCGAATTCAATCCATTCCTTCGACGCCAACAGCAGGACCTGTTGCTGGGAAAGGGTGGTGACGCTCACAAAAAAGGACGTGAGCTGGCGCGTCTCCTGTTGCTGGTAGATCCAACGACGCAGGCCTAGAGGACCCACCTCTCGATAGACTCCGGAATACTCATCCCACTGCGCCTCGACAGCCTCCTGATCCTTGCGCGTCAGGATCCCGGAAAGCAGCGCGTAGATCAGGCCAAACAACGCCAGCGAGCTGATCGTGAACAGCGAAACATACCAGAGATTCAGCCGAAACCCGGTCGAACGCAGGTAGCGCTTAATCTGCTCGAAGGACATAGCCCACTCCCCGAATCGTATGAATCATTTTCCGGTCGAATTCCTTGTCGACCTTCGCGCGCAATCGATGAACCAGCACATCGACGACGTTCGTTTGCGGGTCAAAATTAAAATCCCAGACATGCTCCAGAATCAGCGTCTTGGTCACCGCCCGTCCGGGATGCCGCATCAGGTATTCCAAAAGGGAAAACTCCCGCGCCTGAAGCTCGATCCGCGCCCCCTCCCGAATGACTTCCCGCGTCAACAGGTCCATCGAAAGATCGCCGACCACGAGTCGCGTGGGTTCCGCGACGTTCGACGCCCGGCGCAACAGGGCGTGAACGCGCGCCAACAATTCAGAGAAGGCGAAGGGTTTGGTCAGGTAGTCGTCCCCGCCCGCCTGCAAGCCCTTGACCCGATCGTCCACGGTCGCGCGGGCGCTGAGAATCAGGACCGGAAGTTGGACGCCGTCCTGCCGCAGACGACGCACCAAGCTCAGCCCGTCCAACTTCGGCAGCATGATGTCGATGACCGCAACGTCGGGGGTGGAGGCGCGGGCCAGCGCCAGACCCTCCTCGCCATCCGCGGCCGCATCCACGGCAAAACCGTTTTGTCGAAGTCCTTTGATGACAAAGGAGGCAATCTTGGGATCGTCTTCTACAACGAGTATTCGCATGGCTGAGTTGGCCAAAGAGTCAGATATTCAGGCGCTAAAGACAATCATGGTTGTTCGGTGATTCATGAAACGAAAACGCCCTCCCAAGCCACGCAACGGGCGCGGCATGAAAGGGCGTCAGACGCCAGCCAACCAAACCGGCAGCCTCAACCAACCTTGCCTTCGTCCACAACGAGGTATCGACTTCCGCCCCGGCTCCAGATCCGCAGGAGCGTCCTGTCGTCCTCGAGATTCTTGCTGAGTTCGATCGCCTCGTCCGCGCCGGAAATCGATTCACGATTGATTTCCAGAATCACATCGCCGCGCCGCAGGCCCGACTCATACGCGGCGGACCCGGGATCGACATTGCTGACCAACGCGCCCTCGACACTGGACGGAATCCGAAGTTGACGACGGACGTCCTGTTCGAGATTGCTCACTTCGACGCCTTGTAGGCGCTTGTCAGAACGGGCATTCTCCCGCGAACCCGTCGCGGCCATTTCCTCACCCGGCAGCTCACGCAGTTTCACGGTCACTTCCTTCTCCTTGCCGTCGCGGACGATCGTCAGGACCGTCTTGGTTCTCGGCGACGTTCCGGCGACGCGCAATTTCAGGCTGCGGCTGTCCGTCACTTTCTCGCCGCCAAATTGCACAATCACGTCGCCCGTCTGCAGCCCCGCCTGGTCCGCCGCGCCGTCCGGCTCCACCTGCGAAACAAGCGCGCCTTCCCGGTCATCCAGATCGAACGCCTTCGCGAGATCGGGATCAACATCCTGGATCATGACGCCCAGGAAGCCGCGAACCACCCGACCGTGCTCGATCAAATTCTCCATCACGTCGCGCGCCAGGTTGACCGGAACGGCAAAGCCAATTCCGTTGTTGGCTCCAGTGCGGCTGAGAATGGCCGTGTTGATGCCGATCAATCGGCCTTTCGCGTCAACGAGCGCGCCGCCTGAATTGCCCGGATTGATCGCGGCGTCGGTCTGGATGAAATCCTGATACTCCAACTCCTGCCCCAGGGCGGCCCTCCCCTTCGCGCTCACCATGCCCATCGTCACGGTCTGGCCAATGCCAAAGGGATTGCCCAGCGCAAGCACGAGATCGCCAATCTCCAACTGCTCGCTGTCGCCCAACGTGAGGTAAGGCAAATCCTTCGCATCCACCTTCAGGACCGCGATGTCAGTCTTCGAATCAGAGCCGACCACTTTGGCGGCAAACTCCCGCTTGTCCGGAGTCAGCACGACTCGAATTTCCTCCGCGCCTTCGACCACGTGATGATTCGTCAGGATGTAGCCGTCCTTCGTCACGATGACGCCCGATCCCGCGCCGCGCCGCTTCGGAGCCGGCATTGGGGAACGCTGCGATTCAAATCGGTCGCCAAAGAAACGGCGAAACATCGGATCGTCGGGGACCCCGGATCCGAACGCAGTATTCCGCGCTTGGGCTTTGGAAGTGGTATAGACGTTCACCACGCTCGGCCCGACCTTTTTCACCACCGGCGCGAAGCTGGTCGTCAAATCGCCCTGGCGATCGATCGGCGAATGATCGACCTCGACCCTGGCGACGGTCTCCTTCGATTTCTTCGCGTCTCCGCTAAAGGCGCTGACGGTGAGGCTGCAGCCCAACGCGACGACGGCGACGCCCATCACAAACGCCCGCATCCGCGGACCAAATGCATGTTTGGATTCTTTCATGGTCTTTGTGTTCTGTAGTTGAAGATTTGAGTTCTGTGTTACTTGTGTGAATGAGTAGACCACCCCAAGCTGACCAGAATCTTTCACGAACATTACATGTGTGTAATGGAGATCTCCGAACGCGGCTTGCCGGGGCGGATGGTTTGCCTTTGCATTTCTCAGATCTCCCGGAAATAGTTACGAAAAGGCTCGTTTTTCACCCCGAACAAGGAACGCATGTTAATCCTCGCAATAGCAGAACCTATGACCGACTCCTCCGAAGAAGTCATTGCGCCATGACGTTCCTGCCCGTCGTTCACCGAGAGCTTCAGATCGCCGCCCGACAGCGGCGCACGCATTGGATGCGCGTCTCGGCGCCGGTGATCGCCTTCGGCGTCCTGTTTGTCATGGCCGGGACGAGCATCAATTGGCAGGACAAAGACAAGGTCGGTCAAAACTCGTTTCACATGATCTCGGGCCTCACCATGGTCTATTGCCTGCTCGTCGGCATGTGGGCGACCTCCGACTGCCTAAGCCGCGAACGGCGCGAGGGCACGCTGGGCCTCCTTTTCCTGACGGACTTGAGCGGAGCCGATGTGGTCCTCGGCAAGCTTGCGGCGTCCTCAACGCGGATGTTCTACGGGCTGATCGCGGTCTTTCCCATCCTCGGCGTCCCGTTGTTGCTCGGCGGCGTGACCATTGGCGAGTACGGGCGAATGTGCCTTGTTCTGATGGGAGGCATGTTTCTCTCCCTCTCGATCGGTATGTTTGCATCCTCGCTCTGTCGAAGCGCCGAAGCGTCGATGGGAACCGCTTTCGGACTCTTGTTTGTCCTTTCAGTAATTCTGCCGTCTTGGCATTTCAGCTTCCTCGGAGCCCACCCGTCGGACTGGGGCGTCATATTCCTCAGCCCAACTCTGGGATTAATTCTGACTCTCGAAAAACTCAACATCAGCGATCCTGCGGCATTCTGGATCTGGCTCGCGCTGAATCAACTGCTGTGCTGGTCGTTGCTGCAATTCGCCTGCCGACGCTCCGTGGCCTCCCGGATTGAAAAGAAGGCCGCGGCACGACGGACGCCGACGAAGCAGGAGGAGAACGAGCTCAGATATCAAAGCCTTCTAAACACGCACAAACGCCGCCATCTGCTCGACATCAACCCGATCCTCTGGCTGGTGACGCGCCAACGGCTGCGTCAAAAAGCCATCTGGCTGTTCGTCTGCGTGATCATACTGGTTCCCGTGTTCTTCCTGCCGATCATGGGAAGGGATTTCTTCGATCCGTCGATGTGTCTATTTCTTATTCTCGGATCGCACGGAGTTATTAAGGCCTGGGCTGCATCAGAGGCCGCCAATCTGATTGTGGAAAACCGCAAGAATGAAACCTTCGAGCTGCTCAGCTCAACACGTTTGACCGGAGCCGATTTCTTCGATGGTCAATTGATCGCGATACGGCGGCAGTTCAGGGCGCCCATCCTGACAATCCTGACATTCGATTGC
>JBLHKZ010000100.1:0-18234 GCA_047618185.1 Limisphaerales bacterium | reverse complement strand
CGATCATGAGTTTCGCCTACCACTCGTTTCCACGAAATTGCGTTTCCATCCCAATCGAGAGTTTGTATTTCTCTATCCTTCGTTCGTGATTCTTGGCCGAGGTGACCATCTGCCCGGACGTGGATCTGCGGGCTATTTCTAGACGGCATTTTCTCACTGACGAAATCCCCGAAAAGCGTATAAACGCAGTCTGAATTCCCTGTTCTCCGCCATGAATCACAAATCTCTCCAAATCGACCGGCGCGCCTTTCTGCGCGGGACCGGCGTCGCCATGGCGCTGCCCTTTCTCGAAGCCATGCGGCCCGCCACGCGGGCTTTGTCGTCCTCGAACTCGTCCTCCTCCTCACCCACGCGCATGGTCTGCGTCGGCAACCCACTCGGCCTCGTGCCGGACGCCTTTTTCCCCACCAAGACAGGCGCAGGTTACGAAACCACGCCGCTGCTCAAACCGCTTCAGGAACATCGCGCCGATTTCACCGTCTTTTCCCATCTCGATCACGATGTCTCCGGCGGTCATCGCGGCGTGCATGCCTTTCTCAGCGGCTTGAAGGACAACGACGCCACTGACTGGCCCGAGCGCAATATCTCGATGGATCAGCGCGCAGCGGAGCATGTCGGCTCGCAAACGCGATTTCCCTCGCTCGTTGTCAGCTCCGGGCGCACTTCGCCTGGAAACGAGATCGCCTGCAAACTTTCCTGGACCCGCAATGGCGTCAACGTGCCGCCGATCGATCGCGCCTCGGAAGTTTTTCGGGCCCTGTTTCTTGCCGACGACGCTGCCTCACGCGGGAAGAAGGCCCGAGCCTACGACGAGAACGCGAGCGTTCTCGACGCCATCGGCGCCCAGGCAAAATTGCTGGAACGCAAACTCGGCAAGACCGACCGCGAGAAGCTCGACGAATATCTGACCTCCGTTCGCGAGGTGGAGCGCAAGCTCGATATGTCCCAGGCATGGCTCGACAAACCCAAACCGAAGGTCGGCATGTCGACGCCGACGGACAATGGTTTCATGGAGACCCTGCCGGTGATGTACGACCTGATCGCTCTGGCCCTGCAGACCGACTCCACCCGCGTCGCGTCGCTCAGCATTCCCGGCACGATCGACACCGACGATCTGGGTTTGCGCGGCAGCTACCACGGCTTTTCGCATCACGGCAAATCCGATGTCCTTCGCCAGGGCCTGCTCGTCATCGAAAACTTTCAAACCGCCCAGCTCTCACGATTTCTCTCGAAGCTCAAGCAGATGAAGGTCCCCGACGGATCGCCTCTGCTGGATCACACGATGGTTCTCTTCGGCAGCGGCATGGGCAACGGCAGCTCCCACTCAAACAAGAAACTCCCGGTCCTACTGGCTGGAGGCGGCTTCAAACATGGCGAGCACAAAGCGTATCCGACTTCGCGTCATCGCCGCGTCCCGCTCGCCAATCTTTACACCACCATGCTGCAACGCTTCGGAGTGGAGACGGAGAAGTTCAACACCGCGACAGGCACGCTGCCGGAGTTTGGGTGAGCCAAGGTCAAAGTCGTTTTTCAACCACAGATGGACACGGATGAACACAGATAGAGAAAGCCAAAGTCCACGCGGAATGGCCAATCGCCCCGGTAGGGATGCGCTGCCGGCCTTGGGCAAAGGTTCGAGCCGCTCAGCGTTCCAACGCCACATGAAAACGCTTTCGATCCTTACCGCCATTCTCGTTCTGGCCGCCGCTTCCGCAACTGCCGCGCCGCCATCGGTCGAAAAGTTTCTCAAGACCTACTGCGTCCAATGCCACGGACCGGAGAAGCAAAAGGGCGACCGGCGTTTCGACCAATTGCCAAAAGATTTTTCAAACGATCGCTCGCTGGTATTCTGGCAGGACATCGTCGATCAGCTGAATCTTGGCGAGATGCCGCCGGAGAAAGCGAAGCAGCCCAAAGCAACCGATGTCCGCGCGGTCGTCGCTTGGGCGACCGACCAACTGAAACGCGCCCACGCCGCGCGGAAAGACGACGCAGGCAAGACCGTCCTGCGGCGGTTGAATCGCGTGGAGTACGACCGGACCGTGCGTCATCTGCTCGGGCTCGAGGACATGTTGGAGGATCCCACCGACGTGTTTCCGCCCAACGAAACTGACGAGCATTTCAACAACATCGGCTCCGCGTTGATCACCTCGGATTTTCTGATGACTCACTACCTCGCCGCCGCCGAGACATTCATCGAGCGCGCGGCGCAAACGGGGCCGAAACCGGAGGTTCGCAAATGGCGATTCACCGCGCCGTTCCATTCGCACGGCAATCGCCACGACGGCCTGGACCGGAAGGGTCGTTATCAACACATCCGAAAGAACACCTCCGACTATGGCGGATTCATGTGGCCAGCCAAATTTGAGGAAGGCGTTCCGACCGACGGCTACTACAAGATTCGCTTCAAGGCGCAGGCGATTAACCGCGATTATCCATATGATGAACGCATCGTCGGCGTGCAGAAGGATGAGCCGCTCCGCACAGCCCTGTTTGCCAGCTCCGCGGCCTATGGCGACCTGATCCGCCGAACAACGTCCGATCGGCGCATCGCGGAGTTTGAGTTGCCCGACAACGCGCCGGCGTGGTTTGAAAAAACAGCCTGGCTGGACAAGGGATTTCTACCGCGTTTAACCTTTCCCAACGGGCCCACGACGACAAAGGGATTGCGCAGCTCGCTGGTCCGAAAGTATCCGGACACTTTTCAAAAATATGTGAGCGGCTACGTGAAGCTCAAAGACAAGCATCACCCTCGCCATGAGGAATGGTTGAAGGAGCAGAAGGCCCGGCGCAAGAATCCGGGCAAGACGAAGATTCCAGCGGTTTTGACCACCGACGGCACGAGCAATCTGTTCAACACGACAGCCGGGTGGTCACAGTTTTTCAGCGAGTACAAAGGGCCGCGTGTCAGGGTCTTCGAGATCGAAATCGAGGGTCCGATCAACGACGAGTGGCCGCCGAAAAGTCATCGTGCGCTATTCGGCGACTTTCAGCCGACGCTGAAGAACGCCCCCGCGATTCTCAAGCGCTTCGCAGACCGGGCGTTTCGGAGACCGGCCACGGAGGCCGAGCTCAAGGTCCTAACCGCCCTCGTCACAGAGCGCCGAGCGCGAGGCGACTCGGAGTTGAAGGCCGTGAAGCTCGGCCTGCGCGCCGTCCTGTGCTCGCCCGGCTTTCTTTACCTCCATGAAAACGAGGGCGCGCTCGACAGCTTCGCGATCGCCTCGCGGCTGAGCTATTTCCTCTGGTCCTCCATGCCCGACGAGAAACTCATGGAACTCGCGGCCCGCAGCAAATTGACCGACGCCGACGCTCTCAAATCACAAGCTCGAAGAATGCTCGCCGATCCGCGCGCGCAGGCCTTCGTCGATAACTTCACCTCCCGCTGGCTGGAGCTCTACAAGATTGGTTCCATGCCGCCGAGTGACCGCGCATTTCGCGAGTACTACATCGACAATCTGGAGCCGGCCATGAAGACCGAGACTCGAATGTTCTTTGCGCACCTGTTGAATAACAATCTCCCGCTGAGCGACTTTCTCGATTCGGATTTCACCTTCGTGAATGGCGGCCTTGCCCGGCTCTACGGCATCGACGGCGTGAAGGGCGCGCAATTCCAAAAAGTCGCGCTCAAGGATCGTCGTCGCGGCGGCCTGCTGGGTCAGGCGAGCATCCTGACGGCCAGCGCCAATGGCATCGACACCTCGCCAGTGATTCGCGGCATCTGGGTTTTGGAGAACATCCTGGGAACGCCGCCCAATCCGCCGCCGCCGGACGTCGAGCCGCTGGAGCCGGACATTCGCGGCGCGACGACCATCCGCGATCAGCTCAAGAAACATCGTGAAGTCCCGACCTGCAACGAATGCCATCGCAAGATCGATCCGCTCGGCTTCGCGCTGGAGAATTTCGATCCCATTGGCGGCTGGCGCAGCCGTTACGAACGACGGCGCGAGGCGGATCCGGAAGTCGACGCGTCCGGACGTCTCCCCGATGGCTCCGCTTTTGAAGATGTCATCGGGCTGAAGGAAATTCTGGCGTCGAAGCAGGATCAGTTCACCCGCTGCCTGACCGAGAAAATGCTCGCCTACTCCATGGGCCGGACGCTGAGCATCGCCGATCGTCCGCACGTCGATCGCATCGTCGCCGACCTGAAACGCGACGGCGCCGGATTGCAGGATCTAGTCCTTCAAATCATCGCCAGCGAGCCGTTTCGGACAAAGTAAACAACCCTCATTTTCTCACTGACCCGCGTCGCAAAATTTGCCTAAAGTCGGGGCGATGACCGCTTTCAGCAGAAATCTTGCATTGGCCGGATTGGCCTTCGCTTTCGCCGCCGACACCGCCGCGGCAACCATCGAGTTCAATCGCGATATCCGCCCCATTCTAACGGAGAACTGCTTCGCCTGTCATGGTCCTGATCCGGCGAGCCGCAAAGCCGGGCTGAATCTGGCCACGCGAGAAGGAGCCATGGGCAAGAAGGCTGTCGTCTCAGGCAACGCCACGGCCTCGGAGTTGATCAAACGCATTCTCAGCGCGGATCCTGATGAGCAAATGCCGCCGCCGGATTCGCACAAGAAACTTACCGCCGGGCAAAAACAGATCCTGTCGGACTGGATCGACGCCGGCGCTCAATGGCAGGCTCACTGGGCCTTCATCGCGCCTGTGCGCGCCTCTGTGCCCGAGCCCGAGGGCATCAAGAAATGGGGGCGTAATCCCATCGATCATTTCGTTCTGGCGACCCAGCGCAATCTCGGCCTTGAACCTAATTCCGGCGCAGACAAGCACACTCTCGCGCGCCGCGCGGCGCTGGACGTCACCGGCCTGCCGCCCGAAGCCGAAACTCTCGCGGCCTTCCTTGCCGACGATGGCGACCGCGCCTTCGGCCGCTATGTCGAGACCTTGATCGCCTCCAAACACTCGGGCGAACATCGCGCGCGCTATTGGCTCGACGCCGCGCGTTACGGCGACACCCACGGCATGCACGTGGACAACTACCGCGAAATATGGCCCTACCGCGACTGGGTCGTGCAGGCGTTCAACGACAACATGCCTTTCAACCGATTTGTGGTGGAGCAACTCGCCGGAGACCTGCTTCCAAACGCAACTCAAGATCAACGGATTGCCACCGGCTTCAGCCGCTGCAACATCACGACTTCCGAAGGCGGCGCGATTCCCGAAGAGTTGAACGTGCGTTACATGGTCGATCGCGTGGAGACGACCTCCACCGTTTTTCTGGGCCTCACAACGGGCTGCGCAGTTTGCCACGATCACAAATACGACCCCATCAGCCAGAAGGAATTCTATTCGCTCGGCGCCTTTTTCAACAACACAACCCAGCCTCCGATGGACGGCAATGAAAAGGACACCCCGCCTGTGGTCGTGCTACCGAGCGACGAGAACAAGAAGGAGTGGAACAGCCTGCTCGCCAGCCGGGTTAAATTCCGCGAACAGCTCGACAAGATCTCTGCGGAAGCCGATCTCAAGGCGTGGTGGGCCGGACGTCAGCACATGGGCGATCACCCCGTCGCCGATGACGGCCTGCTGCTCTGGCTGCCTCTGACCGAACGCGAACGCGACAAGAACGCCCTGGCGAAGGACGCGCACTGGGCGGACACGCATCCCGCCGGCCGCCGCGGCATGCGCTTTGACAAATCCGGCGGATTGAAGGCCGACCTGCCCGCACTACGGACGGACGAGCCTTTCTCAATCAGCTTCTGGGTCCGCGCACCCGACAAACTGCAAAGCTCGACGATCTTCGATCAGTTGTCCTCGGTTCCCGTCGGCACGGACGGGAAGAAAAAACATGCCATCGGTTGGCGACTGGTCAGCTCCACTCAAGGCGCGGTGACGCTGGATATCAACGACGGCAAGGGCCGGAAAATTTCTGGTCTGGCAGCCGGCGAGGAGGCGCTGACGCCGCGCAAGTGGCAGCACGTTTGCGTGCGTTATTCCGGCGGCATGTCCGACGACGGCATCACCATCGTCGTGAATGGCGAGAACCGCCGCTTAAGAAATTCGACCAAGGAATACTGTGCGCCTGTGGAAATGAAGGCGGTTCCCATTCGTCTCGCGCCCAATTTCCCCACCGGCGGCCTGAGCGATCTCCGGGTCTTCAAACGCTGGCTGACAGTCGACGAAATCCAGGTTCTGGCCGACGAATTCAAGATTCGCAAGGCGATGGCTTCCGACGCCAAATGGTCCGACCTGCCCGCCGCGCAAAAGGAAATGCTGAGCCGCTACCGGGAACACACGCTCGATCACGACTATCGCAAGATCGTGCGCGAATTCGCCGCGACGCAGACCCGACGCGATTTCATTCATTCGCGTTCGGTGACCACGCTCGTCATGGAGGAGCGCAAGAACGACGTCCCTCGCGCCTGGGTGTTGGCTCGCGGCGAGTACGACCAACGCCGCGACGAAGTGCGACCCAATGTTCCCGCCGCGTTGCCAGCTCTTCCGAAAAGCGCGCCGCGCAATCGCCTCAGCCTCGCCAACTGGCTGGTGGATCCGAAGCACCCACTCACGGCGCGCGTGACGATGAACCGGCTCTGGCAGTCGTTGTTTGGAACCGGCCTGGTCAAGACTTCAGAAGACTTTGGCGTCATGGGCGACCGGCCTTCTCACCCGGAATTGCTCGACTGGCTGGCCGTGGAATTCGTCGAATCCGGCTGGGATGTGAATCACATGCTGCGGCTGATGCTCACCTCGGCGACCTATCGCCAAACGGCCGCCGCTTCACCGGAAAGCCATCAGCAGGACCCGGACAATCGCCACCTCGCGCGCGGTCCGCGACTGCGCCTTGACGCCGAAGTTCTGCGCGATCAGATCCTTTCGGTAAGCGGCCTGTTGGAACCGGCCTTTGGCGGACCGGCGGTGAAGCCCTACCAGCCGAGCGGACTCTGGAATATCGTCGCCATTACCGGCAGCAACACACGGGTGTTCAAACAGGACACCGGTTCCGCGCTTTATCGGCGCAGCCTCTACACCTTTTGGAAACGCACCTCGCCGCCGCCATCCATGGCCGCGTTCGACGCCCCGACCCGCGAGCAGTGCACGGTCCGGCGCGAGCGAACGAACACCCCGCTGCAGGCGCTCGTGCTGCTGAACGACCCGCAATATGTCGAGGCCGCCCGCCACCTCGCCGAACACACGATCAAAGCCGCCGCGACCGACAAGGCGCGAGCCCAGTGGATACTGGAAAAGGCCCTCTCCAAACCAGGGACCAAGGAGGACCTGAACGACATCCTCGAACTGGTCGCCGAATTCAAGGCCCTGTTCAAAGACAAGCCGGAGGCAGCCAAAAGCCTGATCGCATCCGGCGACAGCAAACCGAACACAGCGCTGGCCGAAGCCGAACTCGCCGCCTGGACCATGGCCGCCAACGTCCTCATGAACCGCGACGATTTCATCAACAAGAATTAGCCCGCGGATGATTTTTAACCACGGATTACGCGGATATCACGGATGAAGAGAACAAAGTCAACGCCACCCAAACGCGACGCGTCTAGTTCCGTGCCTTCCGTGGTTGCAAATTTCCTAAACGCCGCAGGCGTTAAGTTCCCATCCATGTAATCCGCGCAATCCGTGGTTAAAAAAGGAATCGGCGGTAAAAATATGAAAACAGATCCGATCGATCAGTGGATTAACCTCGAGACGCGGCGGCAGTTCTTTGGCCGCGCGGCCAAGGGCGTCGGCGGCGTGGCGCTGGCTTCGATGTTGCAGCGCGACGCACAGGGCGCGAACGATGGCGGCGTCCTCAACGGCGGGCATTTCCCGGGCAAGGCCAAGCGCGTCATCTGGCTCTTCATGGCGGGCGCGCCCTCCCAGCTCGACCTCTGGGACTACAAGCCGGAGATGAACGACTGGTTCGACAAGGACCTCCCCGAATCCGTCCGCGGCGGCCAACGCTTGACCACCATGACGGCCAACCAGTCGCGCTTCCCCATCGCGCCGACGAAGTACAAGTTTCCGAAGCATGGACAGTCCGGGAGACTGGTCAGCGAGCTGCTTCCCAAGCAGGGCTCCATGGCCGACGACATCGCGGTCATCAACACGATGTGGACCGACGCGATCAATCATGATCCCGCGATCACTCTTATTCAGACCGGTAACCAGATTCCCGGCAAACCGACCCTCGGCTCCTGGCTCAGCTATGGCCTCGGCAGCATGAATCGCAATCTGCCGGACTTCGTCGTGCTCAACTGCGCGCCCCGTGGCCAGGCCCTTTACTCGCGCCTCTGGGGCAGCGGCTTCCTGCCCTCAAAACATTCCGGCGTCGCCTTTCGCGCGCAGGGCGATCCCGTGCTTTATCTTTCCAATCCCGGCGGCGTCGATCACTCCGCGCGCCGCCTCATGCTCGACAAACTTCAGGGAATGAATCGCCGCGTCTACGAGGACCTCGGCGATCCGGAAACCCAGGCTAGAATCTCGCAATACGAAATGGCCTTTCGCATGCAGTCGTCGGTTCCGGATCTGGTCGATGTTTCCAAAGAGCCGAAATACATCCGCGACATGTACGGCAAGGATGTCGGGACGCCGGGCACTTTTGGATTCAACTGCCTGCTGGCCCGCCGCATGGCCGAGCAAGACGTGCGCTTCATCCAGATTTTTCATCGAGGCTGGGATCACCACAGCAGCCTGCCGAGCAACATCAAGCGCCAGACCGGCGAGGTCGATCAACCCGCCTGGGCGCTCGTGCAGGATCTCAAGCAACGCGGGTTGCTCGATGACACGCTGGTAATCTGGGGCGGCGAATTCGGCCGCACGATCTACAGCCAGGGCACGTTGACGAAGACCAACTACGGCCGCGACCACCACCCGCGCTGCTACTCCATCTGGATGGCCGGCGGCGGCATCAAGGGCGGCGCGCAACACGGCCAGACCGACGAATTCGGCTACAACATCGTCAAGGACCCCGTCCACATCCGCGACCTCAACGCGACCATTCTCAATCAGGTCGGCATCAACCACGAACGCTTCACCGTGAAGCACCAGGGCCTCGACCAACGCCTCACCGGAGTGCACGAGGCGAGGATCGTGAAGGAGATCCTCGCCTGAGTTTTTCAGGCACGGAATACACGGAATGAATTGGTCTTCTCCCTTCCGTGTCTTCTGTGTATTCCGTGGTTGTTAAATCAGATCGAAAAAAACCCATGAAACGCGCCTTCAGCGCTGGCTCGAGGGGGGGCGGTTTTTCCTGGGACGATGCCTCAGGCTGGTATGACGTCGGACCTTCGGCCCTGGAATTCATTGCGGCAAAACGGCTCGGTGAAGCTTCGCTTCGTCGGCGCCGATCACCGCGTCCGATGCGCGTGCAGCATCATTCCCAGTTCCGTCATCGCAGTGACCCACAACACACTGGCGAACATCTGATAGCGTTCGTGCAGCGGTGAAAAGGCGGTCTTATCCGGCCGGGTCATCGCATCGGCGTCCAGCAATCCCGACATGTCGCCGTGAATCTGAAATAGCATCATCACACACACCGCCATGATCGCGAAGGCGGCGCAACGGAATCCGCGAGCCACGGGTTTGACCGAGCGCCAGTGAAGCGCGTTGTCCAACGCTGCGACCAAAACCATCGCCAGCGCGAACCCGTGCAACTTGCCCAGCGCCGCCTGCGTCACATAGCCCTGCTCCAATCCGCCAATGATGTCGCCGCCCACACGCAGGGTCACCGCCGTATGAAAGGTGAACCCACCGATCCAAAGTGCGAATGCGATGACCGCCAGAAAACGCCAGGCCGCAATCGGGAACTGTTTTAACGATGAATTCATCGCCACCGGTTTCCAGAAAATCCGCGCGCTTGGCAACTGTATTGAGACAGTAACCACAGATGGACACAGATGAAGAAATGACGCGCGAGGCGCTCTTGGTTGAACCAAAGAGCGTTAAGCTCGTTTTCCGATTATCTGTGTTTATCCGTGTCCATCTGTGGTTGTTTAAGAACTGAGCGCCCCACCGCACCCCTTCGGCAATACTCTTACAAGGACCTGATGAAATTCTGACACGCTGACAATGGGATGACCGTGGCGCAACCCCGTTGGGATACAGAACTGCCTGCGGTGGCAACTTGTGGATAATCGGGGTGGGTTAGCTCAATTTATCCCCAGGCGCCTGTCTCCGACGCCACAGATTTCCAAACGCGATCCAGGGCCAAGGTCGGCTTGCCATTCGCGCCTTCGGTGGGGAGAATGACCGACTATGACGCGTCTCACGCAATTCGGAATTCTCTCGCTCTCCCTCGCCGCGCTGACTCCTGCATCGATTGCCGCCGATGTCGATATCAAGGCTGCAGCCGCAAAGGTCTCCCAGATCATTGCTCATCGCGGCGCCAGCGCGGAGCGGCCGGAATGCACGCTGGCCTCGAACGCCCGCGCAGCCGAAGTCGGCGCGACGGCCGCAGAGATCGATGTCCGCACGAGCAAAGACGGCCGTCTGTTCTTGTTGCACGACACGACGCTCGACCGCACGACGAATGGAAAGGGACTGGCGAACGCCCTGACGCTCGCCGAACTTCAGCGACTCGACGCCGGTTCGCATTTCGATCCGGAATTTCGCGGCGAGAAGATTCCATCACTGGTCGAAGCGGCCCGTGTCGCCAAAGACAAGATCGGTCTTCTCCTCGATCTGAAGGAACAGGGCGACGCCTATGATCGGCAAGTCGTCCGAGTCATTCGCGAGCACGGCGAACCCGCAAGAACCATCGTCGGCGTCCGCAGCGTCGCGCAGGCGAAACGCTTTCGCGAACTACTGCCGGAGGCGACGCAACTGGCATTGATACCGACGGTGAACGATATCGAGGCTTTTGCTGAGGCCGGCGTGGATTTCATCCGGCTCTGGCCGCGCTGGTTGGCGGAAGGCGACGCCCCGGTCAAACGGGTGCGCGCAACCGGCGCCAAGCTCCACCTCAACGGAACCACCGGCGGCAGGGAGGAAACCCTGGGCCTGCTCGCCTATCGGCCGAACTCACTTTCGTCCGATGACCCGAAGCGCCAAAAAGCCACGCTCAAACGAATCGCCGCGGGCGACGCGCCAAACAAGAGGCTGGACGCCCTGATCGACAAGATCCAGGGCGCGAGAACGACGCTTTCCGAATCCGACCCTGGCGCGCGGACGTTTCTGAATCGCGATTATGAAATGCTGGAGCTCCCCCGCGAATTGGTCGGCCTTCCGCGTTTCGCCTTCGATGGCGGCGCCGGCGGAAGCCTTCAATGCCGCTTCAAACAGCCGACCGTGGTCTTTGCCGCATTCGACTACAACGACACGGGTTCGTGGACCTTCGCGGACGGACGAAGCCCCGCGAAACACGGCTGGCATCTTTGGCGCGAGGACGGCTATCGAGGCTCCAGCAATCCGAAAAAAAAGGACGGTTCGCCTTGGCGCGCCTCCATCTGGTTTCGCGAGCACAAGAAAGGCCAGGCGTTGTCCGGACTCCCAGCGTGGTGGGTTTGCCTTGGCGTCGCGGATCTGCCGGCCGCGCAAAAAATTGACGGATTCAAGGAGGGCCTCGTGTCGAACACGCCGCCCCCGCCTCGAATCTATTCGCATCCGATGGCCGTGGCGCAGACGCGTCCTCTGAATATTCCGACGCTGGATTCAGCCGAAGCGATCCGCAGTTGGCAGACGAAGAGACGCAAGGCGTTCGTCGATCGCATGCTCTTTCCCTACGCGGGCAACATCGAAACTGTCGCCGGCGAGAAAACTGAAGACGCTAAATTCGAACGACAGGAGTTTGAGGTGACTCTCGACGGCGATCGCCTGTTCCGATATTTCCGGCTCGAACCCACTGGCAGCCCGCCTCTAATTCGACCCACGATCGTGTGCTTCATGGGCCACGGCAAGGTGACGCAAATCCTGGAGGACTCGAATAGTTATCAACACGCCTGCGCCGCAGAATTTGCGAAGGCCGGATATCTCGTGTTCGCCATGGAAAACGTCGGCATGGAGACCAGCAAGGATACGCACCTCGATCTCGACCAGGCGTTGCGGCTGGAGGCGCGCGGGTGGTACAGCCTGCTGTTCGCTCACCAGCGCATCCTGCTGGACGCCGTCTTCGTCGATCCGGGCGTCGATCCGAAGCGCGTCGGAGTGACTGGCGTTTCGACAGGCGGCCTGCTGGCCTTGAGCGCGGCGGCGATGGAGCCGCGAATCGCTGCATCGAGCGTTCAAGGAATCTTCGGCAGCATGCGCGTCAGTTTTATTCGAGACCGCAATCGGCACTGCAAGTGCGGCGCCATACCCGGCTTGCTGCCAGATTTCGATCTGCCCGAGCTAGCGTTGTTGGTCGCGCCGCGAGCGCTGCATATTTCGAACGGCGAACGCGATGGGTTCTCGCCGGACGAAGCGGAACGCTGCCTGAAATTGATCGAGCCAATCTACCTCAAGGCCGGTGGCAAAAAACCGCGATTCGACGTCCCGCCTGGAGGGCACGCCTTCGCGCTGAAACCGGCGCTGGAATTTTTTGGTGACGCGTTGAGGAAGTGAGTTCGCGCACGTGGCAGGGATGCGTTCCACCGCGTCCTGCTTCGGTTCAGCATCAATCGACGACCGAGGCCGGCCTCGATCACCGGACTTCCGCGGGATCTCGTATCCAAATTTTCTTATTTGGGACGCGGTGGAACGCATCCCTACCGGGCCTCACTCCCCGCGAATCTCGAAGATTGCCTCGACCTCCACGGCGGCGCCGGTGGGCAAGGCCGCGAAACCCACGGCGCTGCGGGCGTGGTAGCCGTCGCCGTCCTTGCCGTAGAGTTCGTGCAACAGATCGGAGGCGCCATTGATGACGAGATGCTGCTCGATGAAGTCCGGCGCGGAGTAGACGCAACCCAGCAGCTTGATCACGCGCAGGCCGTCGAGTGTGCCGTGTGTCTGTCGGACAGAACGAAGGATCTTGATCGCGCAGTCCTTGGCGGCGGCATAACCCTGCTCGACCGTGACGTCCTTGCCGAGCACGCCCTTTTGATCGCTCGTATGTCCCGAAGTGATCAGCAAGTTTCCCGTGCGGATACAGAGATTGAGGTAACCGGGTTCAACGGTGGCGAATTCCAGTCCCAGTTCGGTGGCTTTTTTTTCGGCGCTCATGATGTTGTGTAATTGGTGAAATTGAATGTTTCGGTTTCGAACGGGGATCATAACCAGCGACGCGCGAGCGGGTCACTCGCAAAGATGAACGAATCCTAACCTGATCGGACTCAACCGACGCGCCAACAACGGCCAATATCATTCACCGGAGCGCCACACTCGAGCCGGGTTTGAGCGCGTCATCAGGAAGAGGATGCGACTTGTCAAAGACGCGCATCCGAGCCGGCGTCTCGAGGACGTTCCTGCTTTCATCGAACTTGCCGGTCGCGGCGTCGACCACGCCCGTTGCGTCGAGGCCAAGGTGTTTGACCATGAAGGGATACATCGCCTGACGTTTGGAGAGCTGGTAGCCGTGGCCTTCATCGGCGAAGTGCGTGTTCTCAACATTACCCGCGGCGCCGAAGTATTTGTAGACATTCTTGATGAAGGGATACTCGACGCTGGGGGTGTTCTTCGTCCAATCGCCGCCGACCGAGACGAGTTGCATGGGACGCGGCGCGGCCAGCGCGGCGATCTCGGCGTTGTTGGTTTCCAACTTCGGCGTTTTATGAATCGGCATGCCGCTCTCGCAATGACAACCGCCGAAGAAATGGGCTGAGACCATCACCACCGGAACGGCAACCGCCACACGTTTGTCCACGGCGGTGAGCAGAAAAGTCTGTGTGCCGCCGCCAGAACAACCCGTCACGCCAAGGCGCTCCTTATCCACATCGGGGAGTGTCTCCATGAAATCGAGCGCGCGAATGCCGCTCCAGGTCTGGAGCGCGAGGGCTTGCTTGTGTTTGTGATTCCAGCCGAGAAAGAGTGAGTCGCCGAAGCCGATCATGTCGTAGGAAAACACCACCGCGCCCATTCGCGCGAGGGTCGCGCAACGATGCTGCTGATCGGCGCGATAACGTCCCCCCTTCGGCCCGAGCGCGTGGCCATGCGGACAGAGAATTCCCGGAAAAGGACCGCTCTTGCCGAGGGGCCGATAAAGGCTGCCGTAAACATAGAAACCAGGGCGCGCTTCGAAGGCGGCGGATTCGACCGAGTAGCCGTCGTAGTTGCGCTGCTTGTGAATCTTCGCCTTGAGCGGTGTGCGCTTCGGCAAGGGATTCAAACCCGAGCCGGTGAGAATCTGCCGGCGAATCATCGCAGCGCGAGACAGCCATTCGCTCTTGGTGGAATGAGTCGCCGAGAGCCGGGCCAGTTGTTTTACCGCATCGGCCTCGGAGTGGTAATTGCCGACGCAAAGCGTGGGTTTTGTGTCTGCGGCGAAGGTGGCTGACATGAGGGAAAAGGAAAGGAGGAGCGCGAAAGGGACCATTCGTTTCATCACGGCATTGTGGGGGAAACGTTTGCCGCCCTCAATCCCGAATGCGTTTCTAAATGGGACACCGAGGACGGCGTCCGTCTCCGTGGTTGAGAGGGACGCCGTCCTCGGTGTCCTTTCCCGCCGGTATCTGAATTTTCTCAGGCCAGAATCTCGCGGATGACGTCTCCATGGACGTCCGTGAGACGGAAGTCGCGGCCGGCGTAGCGATAGGTGAGGCGCTCGTGATCGAGGCCGAGGGCGTGCAGGATCGTGGCGTGCAGGTCGTGGACGCTGGCTGGGTTCTCCGTCGCCTTGAAGCCGAATTCGTCTGTGGCGCCGTAGGTCGTGCCGCCCTTAATTCCGCCGCCGGCCATCCAGACCGAGAAGCCGTAGTGATTGTGATCGCGGCCGAGCTTGGATTTGCCGCCGCCGGCCAGTTCGACGGTGGGCGTGCGCCCGAATTCCCCGCCCCAGAGGACGAGCGTGTCTTCGAGCATGCCGCGCTGCTTGAGATCCGTGAGCAGCGCCGCGATGGGCTTGTCAATCTCGCTCGCCAGCTTGCGATGATTGGCCTCGATCTTGTCGTGGTTGTCCCAGGGCTGGCCCTTGCCGTGCCAGAGCTGCACGTAGCGCACGCCGCGCTCCAGCAGCCGCCGTGCGATGAGCGTCTGTCGCCCGTGAACCTCCGTTCCGTAAAGCTCGCGAATGTGCGCGGGCTCTCGTGAAACGTCGAAGGCATCGGTCGCGTCGCGTTGCATACGAAAGGCCAGTTCGTAGGAATGAATCCGCGCGTCGAGGCGTTCATCAAGACGGGCGTCCCGATGGCGTCGATTCCAACGGCCAAGCAAATCGAGCTGACGACGTTGATCGCTTTCCGTGATGCGCGTGCGCTCGATGTTCTCGATCAACTTGCCAAGCTCCGTGTGCCGGGAATTGACGTAAGTCCCCTGGAAAGCTCCGGGCAGAAAGGCGGACTGCCAGTTCTCGCCGTCCTTGATCGGAAGGCCGTCGGGGCACATGGCGATGAAGCCGGGCAGATTGCGGTTTTCCGTTCCAAGGCCGTAGAGCGTCCAGGCGCCCATGCTCGGACGGGCCTGTGCGGAGTCGCCGCAGTTCATCAGCATCAGCGAAGGCTCGTGATTGGGCACCTGCGCATACATCGAACGCACCACGGCTATATCGTCAATGTGTTCCGCTGTGCGCGAAAAGATCTCACTGACCGGCACGCCCGACTGGCCGTACTGCTTGAATTTGAACGGGGAGGGAAATGCGGCGCCGGTCTTGCGCTCGGTGGTCAGCGTGTTTTCCAACCTCTTGCCCGCATGTTTGGCGAGCGCGGGCTTGGGATCGAAGGTGTCGACATGCGACGGGCCGCCATTGAGAAAGAAATGAATGACCCGTTTGGCGCGGCCCGGAAAATGGGACGGCCGGGCGACCAGCGGGCCGGACTTCCCGGCCTCGGCGGCGATCAACCGGTCATCGTCGCTCAAGGCGCTCATGAGGCCGAGCGCGCCGAGGCCGAGCCCCGATCGGCGCAGGACGTCGCGGCGGCTTATCGGGGGGGGCGTCAGATTTCTTTCGATCGATTCCATTCCGTTTCAAATTTGATTACTTGCAGCTTAAGACGACTCATCGCGGAGCGCTACTTTGGATTGGCTCTCGCCCCGGAGGTTTTTATCAGTGCAACGCCGGACATCAGAAGCACAAGCGTCAAAATAACACTTATGGCCGTGGATTCGATCCGGTAGGGGCCGTTGGGCGAGATCGCCGCCGCCGATAGGACCAACATAATTCCCAGCATGCATCTTCTGACATTCATCGATAATTCAATTCCACCATCCCAGCGATTCGAACAGTCAGTCCACAAACATAAACTCATTCGAGCAAAGCAGGGTTTGCGCGAGCTGTTCCCAGGCTGTGAGATTGGGCGCTTCCAACCGGACAAAATCTTTCTGCGAACTCCAGACTGTGGCGGCATTTCCGCTTCCCGCCTTTTCCGCAAGGGTCGCGCTCCATAGATACTGGTCGCTGTTCAGGACCGTGTCGATGTCGACCACGAAGTCGATCGTCTCGCCCGCGACGACCGGCAACGCCTCGACATCCAGATCGACGGTCTTCCGGTGGATCTTCACCGTCTTCAGAACGCCAGCGCGGGAGCTGATGATGAAGGCGCGAATGCCGTCGCCTGCGGCGGGCTCGTGAATCAGACGCGAGCGGAGAGCGATCGTCATCGCCCGCGGCGCGGTCCAACGACGAACCGAGGCAACGCTGCGCGTGTTGCCGGGGTGCCCGCCCGCGGCGGTGAGCTGCACCCAGCCGAGCTTGGCGTCCGGCCATTTGGGACCGCCGGTCCAGGCTTCGCCGCTGAAATAGGGAAGCTTCTTGAACCCGCTGACTCCTCCGGCAGTTTCGTCGACCTTGCCGTAGCCATACTGCCAGTCGACCGAGGTATTGGGCGGCGGCGGCTGGGCGGCCGGTCCGGCGATCGACTTAACGAATGCCCGCGCTTCGGCGACCTCCGTCGGATCGGGATCGCGTTGCAGCGCCCGGCGGAAGAGCATTCGAATTCGCGCCTCGGGATCGGCCGAATTATCGGATGCCGCGGCGAGCGCCGTCGCGCGCTCGATGACCAGCGGATGATTCATGAAGAACAGGGCCTGCTGCGGCACGGTCGTTTCGGGACGCTGAGGGATGTGGAGATCGGGATTGGCGAAATCAAAAATGCGCAGCGTCCCGGGGAGGAACTGCCGGTCGACCAATCCATAAATCGTCCGGCGATCGGGAAAGGGCTTTGCAAAGAGATCGACAGGTTTGCCGCCGGCGCGGAGGTTGAGATCGTCGGTTGCCGCGAGCATGGAATCGCGAAATTCCTCGTAGGTCAACCGGCGCGGCTCCATGCGCCAAAGCAACCGATTATCGGGATCATTTTCCATCACACGCATGCGAAACGCCGCGTCGCCCGGTCGGGCTGAGGATTGGCGAAAGGTCGCCGACAACACGATTCGGCGATGCAGTTTTTTTAGGCTCCAACCGCCGGTGATGAACTCCGATGTGAGCCAATCGAGCAATCTGGGATGCGAGGGGGTCTCCGAGCGCAGGCCGAAATCGCTCGGTGTGGGAACGAACCCGCGGCCAAAATGATGGGCCCAGATGCGATTGACGATGACGCGCGCGGTCAATGGATTGGCGGGGTCGACAATGGCATTCGCCAACTCTAGCCGGCCGCTGCCTTGCTTGAACAGTTGGGGTTTTTCGCCCGCAAGCGCCGAGAGAAATCGACGGGGCGCTTTCTCACCGCGCTTGAGCGGATTGCCGCGAATCATGACGCGAGCGTCAGCGGGATCGGGCCGGTCGACCATCGCCAAGGCAAAAGGCGCGTGGGCTTTGGACCGCACGATCCACCGATCCACCTCGCCCTGCAGTTTCCAGAGTTCCGTGGTTTCTCCGGACGCAAAAAAGGTTTCGTTATGGACGACCGGGAGATCCGGGACCTCGCAGGGCGCGTCGGCTCCGTAGAGAACCCGACGAAGCGTTTCCTCGACTGGATCGACCAAACCGGCGGGCGAATCGACTTTCTTTTCCACAGCAGCTTTCAACGCGGCCGCCCACTTCGAATCTATTTCGGTGAGTAATTTTCCGTAACGATCGATGACGTCCTGAAACGACGCGGGCGGAGTTGCGAAAGCCGCGGCGACAAGGGGATGAATCGCGCCGTTGCCAGCCTCGTTCAGCTTTCTCGTTTCGTCGCGGGCCCGTTCGGAAAAGGACGCCGCCGGCAACTTCGCGAAGGCGTGCCAGGGCACAAAGATCGGATCCTTGCGACGCTCCGCCTCGCGCAGGTAGGACTCCCAGCGCCGGAC
>JBLHKZ010000099.1:0-18334 GCA_047618185.1 Limisphaerales bacterium | reverse complement strand
TTTCGGCGGGGCAACTTTCGGCGGGGCAACTTTCGGCGGGGCAGTTTTCGGCGCGACAACTTTCGGAGGAACGATCGTCGGCGCCGTTGCTTTCGGCGCGATGTCTTTTGGCAGCGGCGGCAAGCCGGTCTGGTTCTTGAGCAATTCGTTCACTTCCTTCTTGATCTTGGCATCAGTCGCATCAACGGCTTTCTTGGCGTCGGTTGTGACTTTGTTCGCGGCCTTCTTGGCGTCGTTCGTGGCCTTGCCTGCCGCGCCTTTCATTTGCGCCTCAAACTGCTTGCGGATCGCTTCCATATCTATCCCCGGTGGCAAACCCGCAGGTAGGCCTCCGCCCGCATTGCCCAACGCCGAAGGAGATAGCATGTGCGGCACACCAGGAATCGATGCGCCCGGCGCGCCGGCATCCGCTGTCTCCGTCTTGAGCAAATCCTTCCGATCCTTCAGCAGCGCGTCGACGGTAAACTTGGACACGATGTAGACATTGCCCGCGAGTTTCTTTTCCGCAGCCAGCTTCTCCGCAAGCTTCTCGACCTTTTCTTTGTGCTCCGTGTCACGCTTCGCCTTATCCTCCGGCTTTTCACCCTCGCCGGGCGTCCGTGTCTTCTCGATCTTGGCATCCACCGAGAACTTGAGAAAATACTGATCCTTCTCGTCTTTCTTCCCGAGGCTTACAACATACTTGAATCCCTCGAAGGTCTCGATCGAGGCGGTCACCGGTTTGTCGAGTCCGGTATCGGCGGCGCTCTGGCCCACCGCCACATCGACGAAGCTGGGCGACGATAGCAGAAACTTGAGGCCGCTGGCTTTGGTCGTGTCGAGCGTTTCGTCTTCTTTAGCGCCGTCGAATGCAAAATCTTTCGTGTCGTCCTCCCGTGTGACACTCCAGGCGTTAGTCGCCTCCAGCGGTCGGTATTGAATTGCTTTGATCTTTTCGACTTTGAAGAAATCTTTATTCAACCAGCCGATTGGATCCGAATTCACACTGGCGAATGTCTGTTGCACGAGGCTCAGAGAATCGAGATCGTCGCCGACCATTACATAACGGCCGTCGGGGTAACTCCCGCCTCCCATAGGACCGCCGCCCTGCCCCTGGCGCGTATGTTCCTTGCCGAGGAATAGCGTCGTCGTTGCGCTCCCGGAAATCTCGAACACCACACGGGTCGCCGATTCATCGGCATTCTCGGTCTTCTCCGGATCGACGAGCTGCAGGCGCCCCAGATTCGAAGCGCCCGCCTTGGGCTTCTGCACCGGCTCCATCTCCAGAACGTTGACCAACAACTCCTGCACGCTGGAGAAATTCGCCGCGTAATTCCCGCGATCGCTCACGACCCAACCGTCGTCGGTCCGGGTCAGCTTCACTTTGCCATCCTGGGTCGTGATGACGATCCCGTTGACGTCGTTCACGGGAAAATCCGCGACGACACGATCGCCGCTGTTCGATTCCCGCGACGACCAGTTCGAGCGCGTGTCTTTGAGCGTTAAGACGCTGATGCCGCCGATCACGACAACCAACGCAACCAGTATTGCTAATTGTTTTCGATTCATCGTGCCGAAGTGCGAATACGCTTGAAGACCGCCATGCCAATGCCAAGCAGAATAAAGACGGCGGGCATGGCGAGAATATTCCGCCATTTGAGCCGGTTCCGCAGGGCGTCGATATCGCGTTTCTTCTCTTTTTCAATTTCCCGTCTTTCCTTGTTCAGACTCACCAATTCCTTGTTGGCTTTGTCAATCTCGGTCTGAATGTCGGCGGAACGAATAGCCTGTTTGTCGTCGCCCCGCTTCTTCTGCAGATCCTGCACGCGCGTCATGACCGCCTGAATTTCCTCGTTGATCTCCTTTTCCTTGTCCTTGTGCCTCTCACGCGCCACCTGCTCGATGTCCTTCACGACGGTGAAGGGGCGTTGCTTGATTGAGCGACTGCGGGTGCCAATCAGATTGCTGTCGCCCGCCAATTGCTCGACGAGGCTCTGGATCAAATGAACGTTGCCGTTCCGCGCGTAATAGCTGACCTGGCCAAAAATATTTCGCCGCGCCTCAAAGCTGAAGTTATCCGCGATAAAGTCCGCGTTGCCAATCAGCACCACGGAGTTTTCCGCCGCCGACTCTTTCAACGCGTCGCTCGCGATAGCTGCCGCATCTTTGGCCGTCGGATCGACCGCGGCAACCGAAGGCTTGCCCTCTGGAAAGGCCGTCTTGAATTTCCCGGACAACCGGATGCCCAGGTCATAGATTTCCGCGTCCGCCTTAAAATTATTCACCACTTCCTCGTGAGAAAGCTGCGCCTGTATGCGATCCACCATCTGCGCCTTGTCGGAGCTCCTGATCAACGAAGTCTTGGTCAGTCCGACGGCAGGCGTGCCTGAGAATTTCCCGGCGAAAATCAGCCATAAAGACTCGATCTGCCCAAAAACGACGTCATCCCTGTCGATCGCGTCCTCGGTCAGAGTCAACACCGTGGCAGAGTCGATCGGAGCCCCTTCGCGCCCGGGAATTTTGGTGGTGTAGCTCATATCGGCGACGGCTTTCGTTCCGTCGAACTCGATCCCCCACGCCTGCATCAATTTGCCCAACGACGAAGCCTCGGCCATGTTCAGCCCCATCATGTTCTGCTGAACGCCGCTCTGATCCGTGATGGGCATCGGGTCCATCAGCACAATCAACTTGCCGCCCCGAAGTATGAATTGATCCAACGCAAAGAGCGCGCCGTCGCTCAGGCCCTTCGGGTGGACGACCAGCAGGACGCCAATTTCCTCGTCGATCGATTCGACGGCCAACGACACTTCTGAAACCTCGAAATCCTGCTTCAACACCGTCACGAACTTCCAAGGGTTCGTGCTTTCGAACTGTCCCGCCCGCATCGCCTGCGGGGTCGGAGGCGCGCCCATCACCGGCAGCGAACTCATGATTCCCACCTTCGGCTTCTTTTCGACCAAGACACTCGAAATCGCTCGGGAAACATCGTATTCCAGCAGATTCTCACGTTCGGGATCGAGAATCGCGATCGTCTCCGTCTGATCCAGAAAACTCACGGCCAGTCCAAAATAGAATTGGTCGCCCGACGGCATCCGCCGCCCCGTGACGCCATCGAGCGACGCGGAGTCCTCTTCGACCGAAAACGGCTCCGGGTTCAATTTCTTGATCGAGACCTTTCCGTTCGCGTGTTGGCTGTACTCATCCAGCAGATCCTCAACCCTGGCGGCGTAAGATTTCAAAAACATCGGCGCGCCATCGCCCTGACTGAAATAAAGGCGGATTTCCACCTCTCCATCGATATTCTTGAGAATCGCCTTCGTGCCATCAGTCAAGGTGTAGAGTTTTTCCTGCGTCAGGTCGACACGCACCTTGCCGATGCCCGTAACCACGTTTAACGCCACCAACAGCGCGAACATCAACACGACGCCGCCCATCGAATACAGTATCGTTTCCAGTCTCTTTCCGGTCATAGCTTGATTCGGTTTCGGATTATCAGCCCGCGCGGTGGCCGCGCAGGATCACGCCCGTCGTAAACAATGAGAAAAACATCAGCGATATAAAGTAGATCAAGTCGCGCGAATCGATCACGCCTCGCTGAAAGCCTTCAAAGTGGGGCATCACGCCAAACTGCGTGACAAAATTCACGAGGCCCTGCGGAAGGCGCGCATTGAGGAACTCGGTCACCTGCGGGAAGCCAATCATAATCAGGCCAAAGCAAATCACGACCGAGACAATAAAGCTGATCACCTGATTACGGGTCATTGCCGAGGTCATGCTGGTAATCGCGAGATAAGCGCCCGCGAGCATGAAACTCCCGAAATAACCGCCCATGATCACGCCGTGATCCGGATCGCCCAGATAGGAAACGGTCAACCACACCGGAAAGGTCATCGCCAACGCCAGCAACAGAATCAGCCAGGAGGCCATAAATTTGCCGACGATTGCCTGCCAGGGAGTGATCGGCATCGTCAGCAGCAGCTCCATGGTGCCCATACGTTGCTCCTCCGACCAAAGCCGCATGCCCACCGCCGGCACCAGAAACAGGTAGAGCCAGGGATGCCACGTGAAGAACATCGCGAGACTTGCCTCACCGCGCTCGAAGAGCTGCCCGAAGATAAAGGTGAACGCTCCAGTCATGAGCAGGAAGATGACGATGAAAACGTACGCCACCGGCGAGCCGAAGAAGCTCTGCAATTCCCGCTTCGCGATCGTGTAGATATTTCTTAAAGACGCGCTCATCAGGCAGCCTCCTTTGCCGTGTCGGGCTTGGTGATGCTGCGAAAGACATCATCCAACCGGCCCTGTTCCGTGTGCAACTCCTCCATCTTCCACCCCGCTTTAAAAACCGCTTCGGCAATATTGCAAGCCAACGCGCCGTTCTCGCCATCGCCTCCGGGCAGCACCCGGGCTTCCACCGTCTGCCCCTCGGAGCTGACGATCTTCGCCGTCGCCGCGCCGACAACCGCGCCCAGCGTCTTGGACACCACATCCTTCGCAGCGCCCGAAACCCGCACCAGCACTGTGCCCGACGCTTCGGCCTGCTTCTTCAATTCATTGGGAGATCCGTTCGCGACGATCTTCCCGCGATCGATGATGATCGCCCGCGTGCAAACAGCTTCAACCTCTTCCAAAATGTGTGTTGAAAAGACGATCACCTTCTTCTCGCCCATCCGGCGAATAATGTTGCGGACCTCGCGCTTCTGATTCGGATCGAGACCGTCGGTCGGCTCATCCAGAATCAATATCTCCGGATCGTGGATAATCGATTGGGCGAAACAGGTCCGATGCAGATAACCCTTGGAGAGCGTGTCCACGCTTTGATGCAGGACGTTTTCCAGAAAGCACATCTCCACGACCCGATCGACCGCCTTGCCACGATCCGCGCCGGACAGGCCGCGAATCTCGGCGGCAAACTTGAGAAAGCCCTTCACGGTCATGTCCGTGTAGGCGGGCGCGTTTTCCGGAAGGTAGCCAATCAGCTTCTTGGCGGGAATCGAATCGCCCCACATGTCGTGGCCGCCGACCGTCACCTTGCCTGACGTGGGAGGAATGTAGCCGGTTATCATCCGCATGGTCGTCGATTTCCCCGCGCCATTCGGCCCGAGAAATCCCAGCACTTCCCCCTTCTCGACAGTGAAGGAAATGCCATCGACGGCCTTTTTCGGCCCAAAATGTTTCGACAATTGTTTTACGTTAATCATGCGACTAGCGCTCGTTCTTATTCCGTGAAGGCCGCTCGAAATATAGTTCCTGAGAAATATTGCAACAAAAATCAACCATCAGGGAGCGATTTACATACCCAACCGAACGTTCAGTTTTCCGTCAACGTGTGCATCGACACACGTCCTTCATGATCGTTCAATTTTTTTATGAAATTTTTCAGCCAAGCTTCACACCGGGAGTCCGCCACACCGGAAAGCGCGTTCAATCTTGGAAATGCGGACACCGAGGACGGCGTCCCTCTCTCATCAATTGAGACGGACGCCGTCCTCGGTGTCCCATTTCACCCATTCCTGTCGAACGGCCGCCCCCCCCAAACGCTTGTAAACACCCGCCACACAACTACAATCCCACTTAATGAAACGCTTGTTCCGCCTTCTGATTCCGTTGTTCGCCATGACCACCCCGCTCCAAGCCCAACTCATAGTCGCGCACCGCGGCGCTTCGCACGACGCGCCAGAAAACACCGTCGCGGCTTTCAACCTCGCCTGGGAACAAAACGCCGACGCCGTCGAGGGCGACTTCTACCTCACACGCGACGGCAAAATCGCCTGCATCCACGACAAGACCACAAAGAAAACGGCCGGCAAGGAGATCAAGGTAGCGGACGCCACACTCGCCGAGTTGCAGAAACTCGAATACGGAGCCTGGAAGCACGCGAAATACAAAGGCGAGCCCCTGCCCACTCTCGACGACGCGCTCAAGACCGTGCCCGCCGGCAAGAAAATCTTCATCGAAATCAAATGCGGCCCCGAGATCGTGCCCGCTTTGAAAGCCGCGTTGAAAAAATCCTCTCTTAAACCCGAGCAGACCATCGTCATCGCCTTCGACGAGGAGGTGATCGCGGCGGTGAAGCAGACCATCCCCGGCATCAAGGCCTTTTGGCTCACCAGTTTCAAGTTGGACGCGCAAACCGGAAAGTGGACACCTTCCGTCGGTTCCATTCTCGGCACGCTAAAAAAAATCAAGGCCGACGGACTCGACTGCAAAGCGGAGCCCAAAGTTGTCACCAAAGCCTTCGTCAAAAAGATCCGCGCCGCCGGCATGGAGCTGCATTGCTGGACCATCAACGACCCCAAGCTCGCCCGCAAATTCCAGAAGCTCGGCTTCGACTCGATCACTACCGACCGACCGGCCTTTCTCCGCAAGGCGCTGGCCAAGACTCCGTAAAGCCAGAGAAAGCCCAGCTCATGCGCAAACTCCTTTCCACAGCACTCTCAATAATCGCTTGTTCGAGCGTCACCCTCAGCGCGGAGAATCCCGCCGACCTCTCAGTCCAGGCGGCATTCAAGCGCGGCGTGGCATTGTTGGGGGATCACAACGAAAAAGAGGCGATTCCCTACTTTGAAAGGGTCCGCACGGAACTGCCCTCAAATGGCGCTGTTTTATGGAATCTCGGCATGTGCCTCGCAAAGACAAGCGAGCACAGCCGCGCGGAAGAGGTATGGCGGGATTTCCGCAAGGCGGAGCCGAACAATTGGCTTGGACGAAAAAAGCTCATTCAGGCCCTCCAGGGCCAAGGGACATATGCGGCTCGTGATCTGGAGATCAAGGCTCTCTACGCGTTCCGCGAAAGCGCCGCCGGGGCGGAGAGCCTTCAGCCCGTAACGCAGGCATCCTGCCTGCCTCCGGCAGGACGGACGATTTAAGAAACAAGTAGGCGCCTGGCAAGCCAACGCGTCGGAGCCAGTCTTTTCGAAACGTGTCGTGCGCCCCTTTGCCATGCCGAATGCAGGCAGGATGCCTGCGCTACGTGCAGGCGCAAAGGATTCCAACTGAACCATCCCCGTTCGGCCGACAAATAGAGTTGCCCGCAGAAAATGACATACGCCCAAGTGAGGCGTGCTTCCGCCTCCGCCATTGCCCCAGCGCCCGGCTTCCGGTATATCCCAACGCGCATGGCTGAAGCCGAAACAGATCAGACAACCGCCATTCCTTCACACAGCGAAGGCGGGAGCGCATGAGCGAGGGCGAGCGCAATCAGAGCGGCGTTCCGCGGCTCGGGCTGAAAGGCACGTTCAACGTGCTGTGGCCCTACATTCGCGAGAAGTTCCTCGAGCAGGTGAAGAGCATCTGGTTCATCATCTTCTACCTCTGTATTTTTCAGATCATTGTTCTCAAGCTGCCGGTCGTTTACGCGGCGATGATCGGAGTCGGCATTTTCATCGTCGCGCTCGGCCTGATGTTCTTCATGGAAGGTCTGCGGCTGGGGCTGATGCCCTTTGGCGAGACCATCGGCGCCGTGCTGCCGCGAAATTCCAAAATGCCGGTCATCCTTGGCTTCGCCTTCATTCTCGGCATGGGCGCGACCTTTGCCGAGCCGGCGATCTCCGTGCTCAAGGCGGCGGGCGCGGGCGTCCTGCCCAATCAAGCGCCCCTGCTCTACAGCCTGCTCAATGACTACGCTGGCCAACTTGTGACCTGTGTCGGCGCCGGCGTCGGCGTGGCCGTCATGCTCGGCGTGCTTCGCTTCTTTCACGGCTGGTCGCTGAAGACGCTGATCATCCCCTGCGTCTGCGCCCTCATCGGCCTGACAATGTGGGCTCAACTGACGGCCGGCGTCAGTCAGATCATCGGGCTGGCCTGGGATTGCGGCGCGGTGACGACCGGTCCGGTGACCGTGCCGCTCGTGCTGGCGCTGGGCATTGGAGTCTGCCGCATCGTCGGCGGCGAGGATTCGCGCAACGCCGGTTTTGGCATCGTCACCCTCGCCTCGCTCTTCCCGATCGTCGCCGTCCTGCTCCTCGGCTTTTATCACCATTTCTCCGACGACTACTACGGGCGGCCAAACCATCCAGTCGAACTGCGCGCCGCCGCCGACGCGAAACCGGCCGCCGCCGAATCGAGCGCGCAGGACACCACGCACGGCACGCAAAACGCGAGCGGCTACTCGAAGGCGGACTACATCGATTACAAAACCAGCGGCGACCTGCCCGACGACTACAAGTTCTCCCTGGTCGGCGGCGCGTCGCATCTCGATGAAAACGGCCGCATTGTGCATACCAACGCCGTCATTGTCCTCGAACGCGCCAGCCCCGGCTCCTCCCTGACGCCCAATGAAAAAAGCTGGGATCCCGACGCAGGGCTGATAGGAGGCCTCGTCTCCAGCTTCTACGGCGCGCTGCGCGCGATCATTCCCCTTTGCATCCTGCTCTTCATCACACTTCGCGTCGTCCTGCGAGAGCGCGTCCGGCAGGCGGATGAAATTTCGATCGGCATCCTCTTTGCAGTCACTGGCATGACCCTGTTTGGCCTCGGCATCACGCTGGGGCTCACGCCGCTGGGCGAGCAACTCGGCTCCAACGTTCCGGCCGCCTTCGCACAGATCACGCCCTGGGGAATGCAAGGCTCGACCGGGCCGCTTTTCAGCGTGGGATTCGGCGGCAAGCTGATCGCCATCGCCTTTGGCTTTTTCCTCGGCTACGGCGCCACCCTGGCCGAACCGGCGCTTAACGCCCTCGGCTCGACGGTGGAGAAAATCACCGTTGGTGCGTTCAAGAAATCCCTACTCATGCAATCGGTCGCCATCGGCGTTGCCTGCGGTATCGCGGCGGGCGTGCTGAAGATCGCCTACAACATCCCGCTGACCTACATCCTGCTGCCGCCCTATATCGCGCTGATCGCGCTGACGCTCGCCTCCACCGAAGAGTTTGTTAATTTCGGCTGGGACAGCGCCGGTGTCACGACCGGCCCCATCACCGTCCCTCTGGTGCTGGCCATGGGCTTGGGCATCGGCGGCAACGTCCCCGGCGTCATCGATGGGTTTGGCATTCTCGCCCTGGCCTCGGTCGGCCCGATCATCTCCGTGCTAACCGTCGGTCTGATCGTGCGCGCCTCGAGTTCCGACCCGGAAGACGACCTTTCCACCGAGGAGGCCTTCGATGAGTAATCTTCGCGAAGCCAAGGGCTATTCCCTGGTCACCGCCATCCTGCCGCGGCACAACAGCACACGCGTCATCGACGCCGTACTGGCCCAGGGTAATCGAAACATCCTCGCCCTGAACGCGCGAGGCACCCTCATCAAGGAGCGCTGGTATCAATCCTTCCTTCCGGTCATGAATCCCGAGCAGGAGGTCGTGCAAATCCTGACGCCCGAATCCGAGGTCGATCACGTGATGCGACAAATCGTCTCATCGGGTCGCCTGCAACTCGCCGGAGCGGGCGCGATCTACAGCATCAAATGCGATAACATCGCCGTGTCCGAAGGCTATCCCCTCTGGGAGGAACAAGACCATGAAACCCAGCTTGAGGAGAAGACCCACCTGAGTTTCAAGAAAGACCTCACGGGCATTTTCTGCATCGCCGAGGGGCAAATGACCGAGACCATCGCGCGCGCCGCAGTGCAAACCGGCGGCCCCGGACCGACCATCAGCTATTGCCTCGGACGCGGCATTCGCGATCGCCTGCTCCTGCTTCGCATCGCCAAATCCGCCGAAAAGGAATTCATCCAGACCGTCGTTGAAAATTGCGACGCCGACCCGGTGTTCAACGCCATGGCCAACGCCGGACGCATCGACGAACCCGGACGCGGATTCATCTATCGCGTGCCAATTGAAAAAGGGCTGAACAACATTGCCAGCGTCTTCGGCATGGCCCGCCACTCCGCCAGTTTCCAACAAATCGTCGCCGCCATCGACGACATCAAAGGCGACCGGCACTGGCGCGACCAGAGCGTGCTCGATATGGACAATTCGGGCGGAGGGTTTGGCTTTGGCGGAGGCAAATTGAAGCAGCGTAAATATCTGGAGGATTTCACCATGCTGACCTGCGTGGCCAAGCGCACGGCGACGGAAACTCTGACCGACGCCGCGCTGTCCGCCGGCGCGCCCGGCGTCAGCATCAGCTACGGCCGCTACATCGAATCAGAGGCCGCGCACACCAGCGCCGGCGTTCGCCTCAACCGCGAACGAGGCATCATCAAATCCGTGCTGCCACCGAGCAAGATCGGCCCCATCCGCGAGGCCATCCAAAGGGCCGCCGCAGACAATGACATCGATGAGCTTTGCTTCTACACGCACCCGGTCTCAAAAGGGCTGACGTACTTGGGCGACTAGCATCCGAATTCGACACGCTGCTTGCATCCTCATTCCTCTCACGCTGTTCTCGCTGTCGCCAACGGAACGGCGTTTCGGTCGCCCTAATCAACTGTCCTACCCTCACATTGCCAAAGCGGCAGAGGACTGCCGCACTCCACGACGCTATCGCGTATTCCAAAGTCCGTTCCTGATTCCGGCAAGTCTAGGACTGCGGCTGTCCTCTGCCGCTTTCCGAACGCCCTCTTGATCCCTGCCGGCCAAAGCCACTTTACCAAGCCGGGACTCACTTCTTCGCCTTCACCTCAGCCCCCACTCCGCCGCCGATGTAGGCGATCAGGTCCGCCATGGTCTGCGGCTTAATCGCCGCCTCGAAGCCCTCGGGCATCAATGATAAACCCGTCGCTTTCAAGTTGAGCAGATCCCGGCGAAGCACGGTCTCTGTGGCGCCCGCAGCGGTCTTGAAGATGAGCGTGGTGGGCGTTTCGGAGGCAATAACGCCGGCGACCTCGCGATCACCTCGAAGCGTCGCCGTGTAGCTGATGAATTTGTCCTCGACCGCCGCATTGGGATCGAGAATCGCCGTCAGCAGATCCGGGGCGGCCTTGCCGCTCATCGACGCCATGTCCGGCCCGATTTCATTGCCCTCATCGCGATATCGATGGCAGACCATGCACGCGGCTCGAAACATCTCCCGTCCCTTTCGAGGATCACCCACAAGTCGATTGACGACCTGATATTCCTCGATGATTCCCGCGCGATTCGATCCCACGGCGGTGAACAAACGTCCGGCGCGCTCGCGAATCTTTTTATCGCGATGCCCCGTCAACTTCTGGCGATGCGCCACACTGATCTGGCTCCCCGAAATCTGGTGTTTCTGAATCGCGTCGAGCAGTTTGGTCAGCCAGTCGCGCCGGCTCAACAAGGCGTCCGCCACGGTTACGCGAATGGCCGGCGTGTAACTTGACCAACCTCGGATGAGAAAATCGGGAGTAGACGCGTGGCGCACCTTGCGCAGGCTTTCCAGCGCCGCCTTTTGAACATCAACCGGATTGCGAGCGTTCAGCATCGCGCTCAGCGCCTCCGAATCTTCGTCAATTTTCTGCAACCCGTGCCCGAGTATCCGTACAGCGGTCAGGCGTTCGCCCAGATCCGCGTCAGGATCCTGGGTGACCTTGCGCGCATGAACGAAGACTCTGTCCAGTCTTCCGATCGCTTCCTTCAATTCAGGACTGGCCTCTTTTTCAAATTTCGCCAGCGTTGTATTGCGTCCGTCCAGGGCTCCAAGAAAACCCACGACTGCCTGCAATTTCCACGCCGCCAGCGGCGCGCCCTCATCTCCTGCAACCGCGTTCAGCGCGTCCGCCACGGAATGCTGCAAATCCAGCGCCGCCGCGAGTCCCAAGGTCTGCTCGACCAACTCGCCGGAAGGCTCCCGACCTCCCTCGACGTTCACGACAACGTCGATCATTTCCGCCAGATGCGGAACCGCCGAACTCATGATCGCAGTCATCACGTTCCGGTCGTTCTGATCCTTCAAAGCCAGTCGTCCGAGAATCTGTCCAGCCCGCGCATCGCGCCACTCGCCCATCGTGAACGCCAACTGCTGCCGGACCCTCGCCGATTCGTCGTTAACGAGCGCCGACAAAGCCTCCGCCAACGCGCCGGCCTGTTCTGCGGTGACATCCGCAAACCCCTTGCGCAATGCGCCCTCACACAGCCTCACGCCATGCCGTCGCACATCCGCGTCCGGATCTTTCAAGGCCCCCAGCAACAGCTCCGTGTCCAAGGCGTCCAAGCCGTCGGCCACGCACATCGCCTGGATTCGCGTCTTCGCCGTAGGTCCCGTGCGAAATGCATAGCGCGCCAGTCCACCAGCCTCTTTGCCTTTCTCATTTACCAGCAACTGTTGCGCTTTGTCCCTCACCCAGCCGTTCGGATTCGCCAACGCCTGAATCTTCACGATCGGTCCGCCGACATTGAGCGGCTTAAATTTCTTCAAAGTGTAGCCCTTCGGATAAACCCGATAAATCCGCCCCTTGTCGCTGCCCAGACGAACGTCCACCGCCGCCTGCGCCTGTGGGGAAATCCACTCTGGATGCTCGATGACGAAACGGTACATGTCCGCGACGTAAAGCGCGCCATCCGGGCCGGTCTTGGTCATTGTCGGGCGAAACCAATTATCGCTCGAAGAGAGAAATTCCCTCCCCTTGTCGTCCGGATGCCGCCGACTCGTCAGCGACGAACCCTGAGGAACAATCACCTCGCGATGCACGAGATTATGCACCGGCTCGCTGATAAAAACCCAGCGGTCCGAACCTTCGCCAAACAACTTGCCGCGATACGGCGCCGCGCTGCAACCCGAGGTCACATAATTCGCTGATTGAGGCTGATTCCAACGTGTGATGGTGGCGCTGGATGGAAAACACCGCTGGCCGTCCGCATACCGCGCCAACATGTCCTTGGTCGAGCCAACGGCCTGGTGCGGATTGCGCGCAAGGTAATGTTCAGGAAGGTGATAATGCCAAAGCCAGTTGGGATTATTATTACCAAACCAATCCCCCCAGTCGTCGTGATTGCGACCAAATTGCGTCTGCCCGGCCTGCGCCTGAAACTCCCCGGTGTCAGGGTTAAAACGAAAGTCGCGACCGTTGATATCGACTGCCTTGCCGCCCTTCTTCCCGTTCAGGGATTCGACCAATATGACCTTGCCTCCGCTGTCTCCATTGGCCCCATAAATCCAATTGTCGAGACCGTACTGAAATCCGTTCACGCGGTGCTGTTGATTGCCTTCCTTGAACCCCTTGAAAATCGTCTTTCGCACGTCCGCCTTGCCGTCGCCGTCGGTGTCCTCGGCATAAAAAATCTCCGGCGCAGCCGACACCAGAACGCCCTTGCGCCATTCGATCACACCCGTGGGGAAATTGACGCCGTCCATGAACACCGTGGACTTGTCATACTTTCCATCGTCGTTCGTGTCGGTCAGGAATCGCACGACGCCGCCGGATTTGCCGGAGCCATCGATCCCATTCGGATAATCCCCCATCTCGACGACCCAAAGCCGCCCGTCCGCGCCCCAATCAAAGGCGATCGGATCGATCACCATGGGCTCGGCGGCGACGACTTCCACCATATAACCATCGGCCACAGTGAAGGCGTTCAAGGCCTCCTGAGGCGACTTCGGTTTCGGCACGGGAATGCTCAGCAGATCCTTGAACGAACGACGATCCACCTTATCGGGCAAATGCGCAGTGTCCTCATTTTGAAGCCACATATGGCCCGAATGAAACCAGGCTCCGTTATTCGGAGTCGCGCCCCCACGAGCAATCATCGGAATCTCGCCCGGATCGCCGCGCTGGCCGGCGCGCGAACTGTGAGACCACCCGAGAAACCAACCCAATCGCGGAACTGCGTTCGCAATGTAAAGATTCACGGACCAGGCCTCTTCATTGGAAAAGATCACATCGTCGTGGCCATCCTCATTCACGTCCACAAAACGCAGCCCGTTGTCCTGTCCTTTCGCGTTGACGATCGATGTCCCGAGCGGCAGCCCGAACGACATGGGCTCCCAGAGCTTTTGCGAGTCCGACCATTTCAGAACGACATTCTGCGACTCATTTCCAACGATCAATTCACAACGGCCATCGCTGTCCACATCACGAAAGCGAAGCCCGCGATCCCGACCGCCTTCACTGGCGAACAACGCTTTGCCGTCCAATTGCAGCCCGGCCAGAAGTTCGAGATCTTCGACCCATGACTCGCCGTCGAAGCGCCACGCCTTCGAGACCTTTTCACTTCGCGCCAGCGCAGTGACTTGCCCGTCCTTGCGCACGACGCCAAACCGCACGCCGGCGTCGTTCCGTTTGCCGGACTTCGTCGGCAACGTCACCGCCGCCGGAAAACCCGCCTCTTTCCACTTCCTCGCCTCGGGTTGCCACACACGCGTGAAGCCAGATTGCTCATTGCCAGCCACGACATCCATAAATCCATCATCGTTCAGGTCCATCAGGCGCACGCCGTTGTCCTGACCGTTGACCGCGCGCAAGGGCCGCCCCTTAAGCAGATTGCGATTCAATCGCTCCGCCGCGTCGCGGAAGTTCAGGAACTTCACTTTCTTACCGTACTTCGTAACCGCGTAGTCGATCAGCTCGACGATCTGATCGTTGCGAATCCAACCGTGCGGATGAAAAACCAGGTTGTAAGTCCCCTGCTTTTTCACAGCGACATCCAGGCAGGCCTTGAAATCCTCCAGCGTTCTCGGGTTGTTCGGACCGTGTAGATTTTGCGCCTCCCAGTCGCTTGGAACCATCGGCGGAAACTCCCAGCACAAGCCGCCGATGACAAACGGATAGGGATAATCCTCAATCGTGGTCACGAAGGACCCCATGCCGAGACGCTCCGGCGCAGGCGGGGTTTTAGGCAGATACTTACGAAATCGCTCCCCTCCATCAGCGTCGATAACCCAATCCCGAGGCAGCGCCGGATCGTTGGTGGAGGTAATATTGAAAATCGAGGAATCGATGCTCAAGAATTGGCCGGCCGAATTGGCCCGATTAAATATCTCGGCAAAGAATCGCGGACTGGCGCTGTTCATCGAATCGCAGCAGGGCATGCGGTAGCCGACCGGCAGATTACCCGGGATCCCGCTCAGCAAATCCACCCCGCCATGCACGACATTTGCCGCGCCGGCGAAGTCGCCCTTCTGCAAGAGCGGGCACGGATGCGTCAGCGTGTGCACATCAATATTCAACCCCTCATTCAGCCAGGTCTGCAGCTGCGGCTCATCCGGATTGATCCGCACCGTCATAATGCTCACCGGCGCCCGGCCGTCGATCTGCTTGAGCCGCTCCAGAATAGGCCGCAGATACGACTCGTATTTCGCCGTCGCCTTCATGTCGTCGATCGCCAGCGTGACAACCGCCTCAACGCCCTCCTCGCCCACCCACTGCGGAGTCGTCAGCTTCGGAAAATCACGATGAACGTAGAAGGGATCGCTCGAATCGAGGTACGTAAGGCGATTGGCGTCCGCCGCTGCGCCAACGCCCCCAGCCAACAGGAACGCGATCAAGACAAGGAGGATTCGGAAACGAAAAAGCGAGATCATGGCGCGAAACATACTGAGAGCGGAAACACCGCGCGAACCAAAAAGCGCGGGGGCGCGAAGTCTCCCGCTAATAGGACAAGCATCGGCCAGCCGACGGCGACGCCAAGCGCCATGATCCTCGCCAAGGAGCGGCGACATTCCCGTCGCAGATGGCCCTGAAAGGGTCACACTGCCAAAGCCCGAAAAATCTCTATTGTCCTCGCATCCGGGTCGACGATCCAAAGCTCACGAACGCCATCTTGCGCGTACATCTTCTTTTTCACTCCACGATCAAGCGCGGGCCGGTCTCAGGCATTGCCCTGTATTCCTCCGCCGTAATTTTTACCGCTTCCAGAATTGGCATGATGATATCCTATTTCAGCGGTCGCCGCCGGTTAATGGCCCGCTCACTTCTTCGGAATCGAATTCAGCGTGTAATAGAAAGTCTCGTTCCACAGCGTATCGCCGGCGTCATTCTCCACATCATACGGGCGAATCGTCGTCACGTAGCCGGCCTTCCAGCCTTTGAGTGTCAGTCGCACTTTCAAGCGATCCTTGGACACCATCGCCTTCGTCACCTCAATCGTCGTCGCGCTGTTTTCCTTTCCCGCGTGATCGTATTCCTTCGAGCCGTAGGTCTCGTGGTAACGGTAGTTGTATTGCAGCACGTCATAGGCCTCCGGGTCTCCCGCAAGCTCCGCGTTGACGGGCTGCGTGAAGGTCAGCTCAAAGCCGTCCGGCTTCGCGTGAACTTCCTTCACTTCGAAGGGCATCTTACCCGTCCAACTGACGCGATCGAGCGACGACTCGTAGGGACCCAACGCAGCCCAGGCGCGATTCTTGCAGCCGCCAACGTAGAGATTGCCATCCGCGGCAAAGGCGAAGCGATTCACGCCCGACCAAAAGCCTTTCGCCATCGGCCAGACGCAGCCCTGCCATTCGCCGTTCACCTGCTCCAACTGGACACGCATGATGTTCGCGTTCTTCCAATCGCCGACAACGAGCTGCCCCTTGAACGAACCAAAGCGATCGTCGGTGATCTCCTTCATGTCGCTGGTCGAGGCCGAGAGTTTGTAGGGAAACCAGATCGCCGGATCGTCGCGCTGCTTCGGTTCCTTGAATTGCGCGAGGGGCGCGGGCGAAGTCGAGGGGAAGCCATAGAACCGCCCTTTTTTCACGTGATTCAGCGTGCAGGTTCCGAGCCAGTTGCCCTGATTGTCGGCCATGAACAGATCGCCCTGGTAGGTCCCAAAACCATTAGGCGAACGAAAGCCGCTGCAGACGCCTTCCACCTGGCTGCCGTCCGGGCTGATCTTCAAGGCCCAGCCCATGTAGGGCACTTCATAAATGCCCCGATTGCCGGTGCGATAGACATAGAAATTACCTTCGTCATCGAGCAGCGGACCGAAGGAGAAATCGTGATAATTTCCGGTCGCGCCCCAGCCCTGGTTGATGCAATCGAAGAGATCCGCCTCGCCGTTTCCATCGGTGTCGACCACGCGAGTGAGTTCCACCTTCTGCACGACGTAGATTTCGCCCTTGATGACCTTCAATCCGCAGGGCTCGCACAGCCCTCGCGCGAATCGCCTATAGGTCACCTTGGCCGGATCGCCGGTGGGATTCTCAATGATCCAGATCTCGCCCTGCCAGGTGCACACGGCCAGATCTCCGTTGGGCAGCACATCCAGTCCATTCACCTGCAACGCGATCTCTCCGGGAATCCGAAAATGCTCGACCTTGTAGAACTCATTACCACCGGGACGCGCCGCCTTTTCCTCCGCCGCGGCCGCGACGACTTTCGGCGCGGGATCGGACGGAGATGATTTCACCGCGCTCGTGACGCGTTCCATATTCGGCTTCTCGAATGGACGGACGATCAACGCGCCCTGCTGCCGGGCCCCGTAGACGTAGCTCACCACCTCCACCGCGATCATCTTTTTGTGCGCCGGAATCTTCAGCCAGGCCTGCGCGAGATCGCCCTGCTGCTCGACCGTTTCACGAGATGTGTCGTTCTTGTTCTCCTTCCAGATCGTCGCCGAAAAGCTGACAGCCTCGGTTCGAGCGTTCCACGAAAGCCCCTCCAGTCCCCGCGCCATCATGGCCAGATGCGGCTCTTTCTCGCGCCCAAACCCGACCGACCCCGATGACGATCGCTTAATCTGGGAGCCAAACTCCGCGTGCGCCAAAAACCACAAGTCGCTCGCGCTGGGACTGATTTCAAAGCGCCGCACAATCGTCACCGCGCCGCCTGCCAACTCCCGGCGCGGCGTCTCATGAACGGTCACGATCTGGCCGTCCTTCGCGGTCAATTCGTAGATCAACGTCACCCGCCTCCCCTTCGAGCTCAGCCCCCGGTAGCGCGCCCCCTCGGGCATCTTGTTCGAAACGCCCTTAGGCTCCCGGCCCACCGCCCACGGAAACAGCGCGGGATTCGTCCAAAGCGTCGTCCCGTCAAAGTCACAGTAAAACGGGACCTTTGCAGCGCGATAGGGCGAGCCATACAGATTCAGACTCGGACCGTTCCAGGCCGTGTGCGTGCGCAGCAGCTCCGTGTCGAAAGCCACGTGATAATCCTTCGCCAAAGGGATCGCCACCGTCCGGGGCGCCACCGACATGGGCGCCAGTCGAAAGGGCTGTCCGGCAGGATCGCGCACGGGCGACACAGCCTTCTTCGGCGGTTTCTTTTTCTTCTCCGCCTGAGCGAAGGCGTCGGTCGAAATAATGAACAGGGCCAGCGCGCAAACCGCGGCTGCCATCGGGAAAAGACGTTTCCGAATCATAGGAGACGGACCTTAATAACGCCGCTTCTATTCACGCGAGGGAAAATTGAAGGCGAATGCACGATGGGGCGGGCCTCGCCACATTTTCATCGCGAATAATCCCGACGACTGGGAATCTCCCATCAATGGACGCACGATTGAACGGCATGCTTTGGGGCTCTTTCGCAGGAGACGCCCTCTCACTGGGAGCGCACTGGATCTACAACCCCGGCAAAATTAAACGCAAATTCGAACGGCTC
>JBLHKZ010000098.1:0-18463 GCA_047618185.1 Limisphaerales bacterium | reverse complement strand
TTCCGTTCGTCACGATTGTGGTCGTGAAGAAATTCGTGATCGGCTCGAAGGTCGGGCCAATGAGCGAATTGAATGAAACGTTGGTAAAGCTGATCTGATTGATGCCCGGCCTGATCGCCGTCGCATTGGTGCCGCCGCCCGCCACCAGATTCACGGGTATGACCTCCAGGAGCGATTCCTGGGCTCGACGCACAATTTCGATGCGCTCCGAGATGATCGGTGTTTCGAGCCCTGGCGCGTTGCTGTTGATCACAATCGGATAGGCCGCCAGAATATGCGTGGTGATCGGTCGGATTGTTTCACGACGCAGCCCAAATCCGTTGGTGCCAACTGTGCGAGGATCGCGAAATTCAATCGGATAGGCGTTGAAGAAGTAATTTGTGGAGAACGTGACTTGCGAGAGGGTGTTCGAAAAGACACCCCCGAAGGCGTTGCTAATCGGCACCGAGAAAATTGTATTCGTAATTGAGGTCACGGTGACCAGGTTCGTCGAGAGAATCTGGTAGCCAAAGATGCGCGGATTCGTATTGGTGGGAATGATCAGCACGCTGCCGCACGGGCCGGGAATAGTCATTGTCCTCGAAGTGACATTGGTGAGCTGGTTCGTCACTCCGGCGGGTGAATACGGATTCTGCACCACGTTCGTTTCCAACAGAATAACGGTCTGAAAAGGATGGGTGAAATTGGTGATCACATTGCCAAACTCCATTTCAAAGAACGGGAATACATTCGTGGAACTATTAGTGATCAGCACATTCGACGGAATCGTCAATGCCGGCTGATAGGGAGTGAGAAGGGTCGCAGCCCCGCTGATGGTGTTGGAAATCATCAGCCCGGGAGTTACATTGGTGCGAGTGATAACCAAATCCGGGAAAATCGCCTGCAATTGAGTCGGATTATTGGTCTCCACCAGTCGCCGGAATTCGCAGAGATCAATGTTGGTTAGCGAAATAATCTGCTGCGTGTTGGTGTGCAGGAAGGTCGAATTTGTCAGGACCAGTTCGATATGATTCGTGGTGTTGGTCAGCACGGTATTGACGATGTCGAAACCGAGCAGGTTGGTGCTGACGTCAACAGCGAGAAAGTCGCCGCCGGCAAGCTCCTCAAGCACGCTGATATTCACGTTGGCTCCCAGCTTTCCAATGCCCGTGTTTGCCGAGATATCGACCATCGCTGCTGTAACCTCAATCGGGCTGTTGAGTATTCCGCTTCCGTCATTGCCCGGCTCTGTGGCGTCATTCAACCCGAATGTATAGAGCGCGCGAAATTCGCTCATGCCGGATTGCCCCGTCCCAGCGACGGCCAGTTCGACTGAGGTCGCCGTCGTGACCCCTATCTCAATGGCAATTTGAAGTATCTGCTCCTCAGAAAAGTAGGTTGGCAGCGCGATGTTTCCTAAACCAGTCTGAGTAAAGAATTGAACGGTGAGCATTCCCGAAGCGTTGCCGCCCTCAACGGTCCGAACCCGCAAATCGTTGTTGTCACCGCCGAATACAATGTCCATTGAGTTGACGGTATCGAGCGCCGCCGTAAACGGAACAAACGTAATCGGGCCCGATCCATCATTGGTCAGCTCATTCGAGGTATTGACTGACAGCGTGACGGTATAATCCGCGCGGAAGACGATCATTCCCGGACCGGTCAGGGTGTCAACCGCGGTCTTGACCGCATTGGCGTCGGTGACTCCGCTAAAAATCTCAATCGTGAGCACGTTGGCGACGGAGTCGTACTCCGGCCAGGCAAGATTGCCGGTGATACGATCCAAGTCTGTGAAAACAATGCGTAGATCATTTCCCGGCGCGCCGCCGGCGATGGCCTCGAAGGTCAGATTATTGTTCACGCCAAACAGTTCGACACTCACACCCGCTTTGGCGCCGTCGAAGCCGCCGGCGGTGACACGGTCTGCCAAGCCCTGAGGGGCCGGCAAGGTGATAACGTCGCTGCCGTTGTTCGCCGGATTGGAACTCGTATCAAACCCCGCCGTGTAAAGGGCGTTAAAGGCCGGAATGTTGTTTGTTGTAACAGTCGCGAGGTAGGCCGACACATCTGCGGCAGTCGTCACTCCAGCGCTCACATGCACGCGAAGCCGGTTTCCGGCGCTGTCGTAGGTCGCATAAACCGGACGGGCCGCGCTGACCACCTCAGGCGGAGCGCCAAAATTGATTCCGAACGACAACTCACCCGGGCCTGGACCGGCGAAAATCTGAAAAGGCGTGCGGAATTCAACGGTCAACCCGTTGCCTGCAGCGCCCGCCGCATCCGCCGTAAACATCAGGTCGCTATTAGGCAGGCCAAAGCTCAGGAACCCGCTGGCGATCGTTCCCACTGATCCGCCGACGGTCACCGGATCAGACAACGCGGCGACAACGGCGGCCGCATCAGTCATTTCGCTGTCGATATTGATGGCCAGAAGGTTTGCTGAATTCGTGTAGCGCGCCTCCGCGACGTTGCCGGTCAACGAGCCGTCGTCGATAAACCGGATTTCCGTTCCGTTGAACTCGGCTCCCAGGAATCGCCCGTTGAAGAGCAAATCGTTTTGCGCGCCGAGAGGATTCAGATCCGCAATAGCCACGGATGACGCAGAGCCGCCGGAGGTCACGATTCGTTCCAGCAGTATGTTGGTGATATTGGTCTGCCCGGTGATGTGGCCGATCGGATTAGGGACGATCTCAACCAGCCGGTTGGTGATCCATTGTCGGCCAATAAACTCATTGGTCAGAATATTTCCAAAGGTGTAGTCGTAGACATTGGTGACGAAGAGATTCGTCGAAATTACGTTGTTATTGAGTGTCACCTGTTCAATCAGTCCCAGGCGGATATTGGTGGACGTGATGAGCAAATTCGGAACCAGCGCGGCCATCTGTGCGGGATCATTCGTCGTGCCAAACGTGTTGGTCGTCAAGATGGCGAGATCGAGGGTTTGTAGCGCGATCTGGCCGCCTGCCGTATTCGTGAAAGGGAAGAAATCCTGCAGGACGGAGCTTACCACATTCGTTCGATCGATCGTCAGAATATTCGTTTCGTTCGTGCGAACAATTCCCAGATTATTGGTGACGATATAGTCATGAACGTTGTTTGGAACGAAATAGATCTGAGTCTCGAAAACATTGGTTGTGTCAGTCAAAGACAGGTTTAAGAAAGCTCCCAGGCTGTTGGTGGAAAACACCATGAGGTCGAACGTATTGGTGCAGTCCGGCACGGCGACAAACACGTCATCGTTGGTCGACAGGGTGTGTAGATTCGTCAGCACCATGTTGGTGACGCAGACCGTATTGGTCATCACAAAAATCGTGTTCGTCGTCGACAGCACGTTGGTGAGGATTCCATTGCGGGGCGGTAGAATCGGATTCCCGGCAGTGACGCTGATACGATTGGAGATAATCAAGCTCGACGCGTTATTGGTATAGAATTTGGTGTTATCGATCGTGTAGTCAAAGCGGGTGACCGACTGGGAGGTGATATCGATCGTCTTAATCGGGGTGGGATCAAACGGAAATCTCTCGAAGTGAACCGTGACGTTTGTCGTGAACTCCAGAAAGACATTCGAGCGAACTTCAGTGATATTGGCGATCGGATAAAGGGCCAACACATCGGCCTGAGTGTTGGTCGTGTTCGTGGTGTCCTCGAGGTAATTGATGAGATCGACCGTGCGGATGATTTCCGGGCTCAGAAAATCGACTTCGAGCGTGTCCGTTCCAGTGGGAAGCGTCTCCACGTTGAAGTTATTGGTGCGATATAGATAATGCAGGCCGCCGACGTCATCTCGGGTCAATCCAGTGAAGAAACTGCCAACCCCAGCGAAGCCGAAGGCGCTGGCGACAGGAAAATTATTAGGGGACGCCGGATTGACTTTAATTTCGACCGCTTCATCCAGGTTGGGCGTCGCGGAATCCACGATGCGAAACGAGTAGAGAACGTTGTTTACATGAACCGACGGGTTCAACGTAAAGGGATCAAAATTGCGGTTGATCGTCCACCACGCATCGACCTGGGGAATCGCGTTCGGAACCACATTGGAACGAAATTCTCGAATCTGCCAAGTGTAGCGCACCGGGTCTGCCAGTCCCAATTCTTCCAGCAGAAGACTCAGAACAGCCGATTTGACGTCGATCAGATTCAGGGCTTGAGCGCGAAAATTCTGACGAGTGGTGTCGAGCGGGAATCGGTCCAAACTAAATCCGCCGGCGCTGTTGGTGAAGCCAGACACGGGCCCCACAGCGTTCAAAATGCGAATCGCGTCCTCAACCGCAGCGACGCCGCCAGAGCCGAAATAATTCAGGAAGGATTCGTCGTACGCGTAGGTGAGCACGGGAATATTCCAGCGAAACTCCTCGCCCAGATTCAGCGGGCCGCCGATATCCCCTCCGAATGAGCCGCCAATGCCCACTTCCGGCCCCGTGACAGCTTGCCACGCCAGCGCGGGATTGGTTTGCCCGGTCGCAGGGGACGGACCGAGCAGCGAGAATGCCACGGCGCTTTGCGCTCCACATCCCACCAGCATCGCCAGCCAAATTGTCTTCAATCCTCGAACCATATTGCCTGTCGGTTTAGCGCTGAAGCACCACACGATAAAATGCCGCCGCATTGAAATTGTTGATGTCAATCGAAGCCGAATCGCTATTCGCGAACTGCATGCCGACGGGCGTCCAGTTCTTGAGATTGGTTGACATTTCGATCATGTAGGATTCACCGGGATGTGAATTCCAATTCAATTCGATTTGCGCCCCGTTCATTTGCAACTCCGTCTTGAGCGCGCTTTGCGGATCCATCGGATCGGTTCCCGCGAGAAACTCTTGAACATTGCTGGCGCCGTCGCCATCGGAATCGGCATTGGGATCCGTCGGCCAGCCATCGGTTTTGGCGCCCCAATGCGATCTCTGCCAGTTGTCCGGCAAGCCGTCTCCATTGCCATCGATCCCCCATGTCGTTCCGCCAACCGCAGCGGATTGAGCCGAAACCCGCCCATCAGCCAAATGGTAGGCGAGCCGAAAAGAATGCACGCTGCCGGGAACGAGACCGCTCACGATTTCCCGGTTGCCGGCCGTCGTCAGAATCGGGGTCAGAGAACCGTCCATATAGAGTTGATACTGAGCCCCGGGAAACCCCTGCAATACCGGCCAGCTTACCGCGATGGAGTCACTGGTGATCCCGTGGGCATAAGGAGCTCCTGGCGTGGGCAATTCGCGGATGGCGTCAAAGCGTTTGACAAACAAATCGAAACTGGTTCCGGCGCGAAACGATGTCCATACCGCGATCATTTTTCCCGCCCCGTCGGCAGCGAGCGTAGGATGAATCTGCTTGCTAAGAGTTTCGGCGGTATTGAACTGCGTATCATCACTCAAAAACTCTCCGGCGTCGGAGACGAAACGACCGAAGACTCCCTCGCCCGAACCGTCCTGGCCGAAACTAGTCCAGACAGCCAGATGATCGTTGCCCAAGGTTTCAAGGCTGACTCGATATTGAGGGCCCGCGTTGACGCGGTTTATTCGGATTTCGCTGCCGGACGGAGCTCCAGCTGGATTGTAACGACGCATGAAAACATCGTAGCTGAGCGCCGCGTCGGTTTCGTGACGTTGAGTCCAGGCGATGGAAAAGCCGCCATTTTCCAGGCTTCCAACATCCGGGCCAGAGGCGATTGCGTCGCTCGAACTGACCCTGAATTCGTTACTCATCGCGCGTCCCTGACTGTCAAACAAGCGAGCGTACACATGAATGCGATTCACTACGACATTCGCGAAGTTCTCCGGCGCGCCCGACGCGCCTGGCGCTTGCAGCGTGGGAAGGTTTTCAGACACCCAGGCAACGATAAAACCCCCGCCGGACAGTGCTGCGATCGCTGGCGTTTGCTGATTGTACTGCGTTGTGGCGTTCACTTGGAATACGGCGCCGACTCGCCCGCCCTGAGGCGTGAACACCTGGCCAAAGACACCCTGCATGCTTCCGTCCTGGCCCATGCTGGCCCAAACGACAATCGCATTCCCATTTGGGAGTATGGCGACGTCCGCGTCCTTTTGATCGTCGGCGGTAAACTCGTTAATCCGAATGTCAGTTGTGGCGAAAGTGCTGTCCTGATTCATGAAACGCGCATAAACATCTCGGTTTCCATCGACCCGGCTTTGCCAGATGAAGACGGTTTCACCGGAAGGGAACAGCGCGACTTTGGGTTGTTCCTGGTCGCCCTCGACACCGTCGTTGACGTCAAAAGCGCCAAAAGGTGAAGCCAATCCTTCATCGAGCCATTGGGCTTTGATACCAAATCCTGAGCCATCGCCCAAGCTGTCCTGCCAAACCACATATCCGCCGCCGGGACGTATATCGACATCTGGATTGACCTGATCCCCAGGAATCGCGCCGATCAGTGTGCTGTCCTGTCCGAGCGCGTTAAAGACCGCCTGCCCCGACGCCGCTACCGGGAACAGCAAGAAGGCAGTAAGAAACATCAGCGCAGCTGTCGCGTTGGCGAACTGTCGCTGCTTCCCGTTCCGATCACGACGACCGTTGTCCGTCACACCCTGAACGCCATTTCGCGAATTGGCGCGAATCTGATTGTATGTAAGTTGTTTGGAATTCATACCATCAGCGCGGATTGGTTTTTTCCCGGATAAAATCCGCTGCAAGGTGTCACACATATTGTCAACGCATACGCAATGTGAATACATTGTATTTACACAGTAATGCCTGTGTTTGTCAAATGAAAGCTGCTCGAATGCTTGTCTGATTCATTTTTTCTTATTGTTTTCAAGTTTTGCCAGAACTGATCGGCTTCAAAAACGCACATTCTTTGACGATTGCTATCCGCATCCGATTGGTTATTCGAAGAATGGGCTGGCTGCCTTGCGGTGTCAAAGCTGACGCGCTGGGCAGGCCAAACCAAAGTCGAGTCGATTACCAACCAGCGCGATAATTCCGATCCGCTTCCAGCCACGCCGGTTGAGGCGGAATGGGATTCATGCCGAAGGGCAACTCCTCATCGGTGTTGACCCGATTTCCGGCCGGATCGACAATTGTCGGCGTCACGAAAATGATCAGATTCTTCTTGCTCGTTGATTTCGATTCCGACCTGAACAGCCGCCCCAAGATGGGAAGATCCCCAAGCACAGGGATCTTGTCCTTGATGTTGCGAACGTCCTCCGATAGCAAGCCACCGAGCACAATTGTCTGTCCGTCCCAAATAATGGCGCTGGTGACAACGCTACGAACGCGGAATCGGGGCAATGCGAGCACACTGGTCAGAGGAACTCCGGCCACGCCGGCAGCGACCGATTGCGCCTGAGGAACAAACGGACCTGGGTCATCAAACCCGATGAATTCGGTGAAATTCGGAATCAGTGTCATCTGCACTGAGAATCCGTCCGAGGAGACATAAGGGAGCACGTCCAACGTGGGCCCAAGAGGAACCGTGGAAACGCCGAAATTAACTGAGGCAGCGAGAGCCCCGCCACCACCGCCGCCCTGGTTACCTCCGCCGCCACCGCTCGATCCCTGAGTTGAAGTACCGCCGCCCGTGGGAATTGAAGCCAGATCGATAACTGAGACGTTGGCCTGACGTCCGGAGAGCGTTGTCACGCGGGGCGCCGAGAGCACATCGACCCCATCTCTATTCTCCAATGCTCGGATGACCATCTTAAATTGCGGGTCGGTAAGAATCCCCGTCAGCGACGCGAGTGTGGGCATTGAGCCTTGGCCACTGCCGACGCCAATCTGGTTGCGCATCCCGGTGGAGAAGTTGCCGTCAGATTCGCTGGGTGAAATCAATGTGCTGGAGGCCGTCGTTTGCCCGCCGCCGCCGCCGCCGCCCTGATTGCCGCCCTGTCCCAAAATGCCCGGAACGCCAGGGAAGGTGCCGAGCGGATTCGCCTGGCTCGGCTGTCCGGCAAAGGATGGCTGAGTGCCGCCCGAACCGATTAATCCGTTGCCCATGATGACATTGCCCAAATACCAATCGAAGCCGATGCCGCGGTTATCTTGCTGAGTCACCTCCGCAAACTTCGCCTCAATCGTGACCATCGGGGGAGAAAGACTTAGGATTTCGATCGCGTTTTGAATAATTTCCAGATCCAGTATTGAGGCCCGAACCATCAAAACACCATTACGGTCGTTAAAGAAAACCTGGGTGCCGCTACCCGCGTCGAGATTCACACCGGAAGTAGCGAAAAACCCTCGGACCATCGTGGCCACTTCTGCAACGGAATTGGTTTGAGTGACAAACCGGATCCCGCCGCCGCCGCCGCCGCCGCCACCGCCGCCCTGGCCGCCGCCACCGCCGCCACCGCCGCTCTGGCCGCCGCCGCTAGAACCACCGGCGACCGAAACTCTTGGAATCGCGAATCCGCCGCCGCCACTCTGGCCGCCGCCACCACCGCCACTCTGGCCGCCGCCCCCGCCACCACCACCACCACCACCACCACCGCCGCTCTGGCCGCCACCGCCGCCGCCCTGGCCACCACCGCCACCCAGCGAAGAAATATCCAGCCCCGTGACGCCTTCCAGGCCTTGTACAAACGTATTCGGATCGACCTTGAAGATTCGGGTAAACAATTGCGGCTGATCCAGCGATTTTTGCATGAAAACGATCGCGTAATCTTCGACAATGAACTTGATCGGTTGCCCGGCGGTTTTCGTAATCGCGTCCAGCGCATCTATCAACATCAAATCTCGCAAGGGGGGGTCGATGGAGACGACCACATTTTCGAGATCGATCGCATCAACCGGTCCCGCGCCGGCAGCCGCGCCGATCGGCTGACCGAAGGCATCGAGCAACGGGGGGGCGCCGCCTCCGCCCGATCCGAAAGGATCACCGCCGTCGTCGCCGCCGCCCTCGCCGCCGGCTAATCCTCCCTGACCACCGCCGCCCCCGGCGCTGGAAACACCCTGATTTGAGGGCCGGTCATCAAGAAATGGATTAATGATAAAATTGATGCCCTTTCCGTCTGGATCTTGCTTGCGTACTTCTTCATCCAGAAAGCGCACAACCTCACCGAGAGGCAGGTCGTCGAACAGCAGTTCGTCGAGCACTATCGAGTTGAGCTTACGCAGGATTACCTGTCGCCGACGGCTTGAGGTATTGACATTATTGGTTCGAAAGTAGGGATTCGGCGTCGGCAGGCTTGCGCTTTTCAATGGAAGCCCCTCATTCCAGGATCGTTCCACCTCCACCAGGCGCTCTTTTTGCATGGCGTCGCGTTTGCGCGCTTCGTCGCCGTATTCGGCCTCTTGAATCAGACTGAGGTAGTAGTAGGCGGCTTTCGCGGCGGGATCCAGTTCAATGGCCTGGCGAAGTTTCTTTTTGGCCTCATCCAAGAGTCGCATTTCATAAAGAAACTTGCCGTCTTGAATCATCCCGGCGACTTCCTTTTTGTTGGCAAGATAGGCTGGAACTTTGTCGAGCATTTCTTCACTGGCAGTTTGGCCCTCATGTTTTTCCGCAGTTTGATTGATATAGTCTTTGTACTGAGTTCCCGTCGGGCTTTTGGGGTCGAATTTCAGCAATTGGTCCATTTGATCGACCGCCTCCAGAAACTTGCGTTGCTCGAACATAGCCTTCGAAATCACGTAGCGAGAATTGGTCAATCCCACTATGGCAGCGCGGTGCTCCGCCTCGACGTTGACGCCGCCCAAGCGATCCACGAGCCGGGTGCATTCCTCGTACAGCGTCGCGGCAGCCTCGTGCTCGCCTGCGCTTTCGAGACCTTGCGCCTTGGCCAGGTTTTGCTTGAGTACTAGGGTCGTTTCCTGCCGCAGTAATGCCTCCCCTACAGCCGCTTTGACCGGGTCGATCTGCGCCAGCAGCCCGCCGCTGGCCAGAATCAGGCCAAGGAAGCCGAGAATGAGAGGGGGAAACCGCAGAAGTGTGCTGGAGCTTCGTATGGTTGGACAACGCATAAGTAAGTTGAGTAAGGTCCGGTTTAAGTCGATTCACTGCTCCGCAGCCGGTGGTGGATCAAGGCCAATTACCGTTCGTTTCTCGTTGCGTGCTGCGGACAATACAACCTGTTTGTCGGAGATGGCAACGATATTGTAGTCCTCGCCTTCAACGTTAATTTTATCTCCTCTTCGCTGCCCTTTGTAATCGACGGCAGTGTGCTTGTAGTGAAGGTCGGCGACGTGTGCGCGCACTTCTTCGTAGGGTGCATCGATGGTGAAATTAATCTTCTCCTTAAGCTCGTTTCCATTGGCGTCGGTCATGCCGAACACAAATCCCGTGGGCGCGGCTTCCTCGCCTTGAATCTCTTCGAAATTCAGCGCGACGGTTTGATCCCCAAAAGGCCATTCGCCCGGTATTTTTCCGCCAACCGAGGCGTACTTGCTCCTGGGTTTAATCTTACGTCCATTCTTGTCCACCCCGTCCTGGTGGTCAAATTCGAACGAGTAGCGCATCCGCCCTGGCGATCCGCTGACTTTGTCGAACTTGATCCTAAACAGGAGCGGTTTGATGTTGACGATCGTCAGGGCGCCGACGCCAACGTTGGTGCCTGTCTTGTTCGGTATCAGAATGCCATCCGCTCTTCTTTTCCAGATCACCGGATTGAACAAGAGGTGTGGATTGACGAGGTCGATCGGCGGGGGATTGGTGGCCAGCGTCAGGCTCGTGTTGAATTTTTCGACATCGTTGAGCACAACCGCAGCGGTGTTGTTAGGCGTCAACGCCTCTTTTTCCTTGTTCAATTCCTGCTTAACCCCCTGGACCTTAAACGTCAGGATGGCAGCTGCCGCCGCGAGCCCCAGCAGGACCAGGCTCAGGAGAATCTTCTCATAGTGTCGTTTAATGAATCCCATAGCGTTATTTGGCGAAGGTTTTCACAACTTCCAATTCAAGGGAGAATTTCTTCGGCTTCTCGTCGAGCACGGTCACCAAGCCCGCTCCAGCAGCTGGCTGCGCGCCGCCGGCCGGCTGCCTCGCTGCGGGTTGCGAATTGCCAGCCGGTACGGAGCCTTGATTCAACCTACGACCCATTCCTCCGCCCCCCATGTTACCCAGGCCGCCGCTCTTGCCCATCGGGACCACCTTTACGGTCTTGACGACGACAAAAATAGACGACTTCTGAAGTCCTTCCAGCACGCTGGTCAACTCCGAGCTAAACCCCTTGAATTCAACCTCATAGGGGGTTTTAACTACATTGGCCGCGTTGGTGACGGTAGTCTTGCCCGCGATGTAATCGCCGCCGCCAACGGCCTCGGACGGATAGGCCCGAACGCGCCTCAATGCGCTGAGTGAGTGGACCTTCGCTTGAAAGACCACGTGACAAATCTCCTTAATTTCCCTCAGCTGCCGGGTCAACGGCCCAATACTGTTGGTCGGAAAGTTCACCAACGAACGTTGCACGGTGAATGTGAACGAAGACTTCGCCGGGATATCGATACCCAACTCCTTGGCTTCCGCATCAAGCTCCGCAATTGTGTTCTCGAGCAGCGATTTGAACGTGATGCTGTCCGACTCCTGCTCGACCGGAACGGTGAACAGCGGCTTCACCTTGGTCGTCAAGTCCGCGAGCTCCGCGGCGGATTTCTTCATTCCGTTAATGTTTGCGTCGCTGGGAAAGGGGTTCTCCTTTACCAATACAGCCAATTCATCGGAAGCCTTCTTCAGTTCAGTAGCGGTCTTTTCCTCCGCTGCTTTCCGATTGATCAGGAAGAAAACAGCCAGCCCGGTCATTGCCAGGGTGCCGGCAATAAACAGGACCAGAAACAAATTTCGTTTAATCCAAACCATAATGGGCAATCAATAAACGGTGATTGGATTCTTGAGGTTGAGCCGAATCGTGAACTTAAATGTCAATTCATCGTCACCGGGTTGGGAGATGCCCTCCTGCTGCGTCGTATATTTCGCAACGAAAAGCGGGTTCTTCGCCAACTCTTCCTTCAGGTCGAAGGCGAACTTGATGTTGGCGTCCGGGGCGCGCTCCTTCAAATTCACCGCCTCGAAATTCACATCCACGTAGTGAACGACCGACGGGTCCAGCATTTTCACCTGCGGGCCGCGCTGACCACCGGCGGGAAAACGTTTTCGATCCGCTGGCTTCTTTGGGCCAGCCTTGGGTTGCAACGCGGAATATTGCGGCTCCATCCCCTGAATCCAGACACCGACGTCCCCGGCAGGAATGGGAACATCACCACCCAGCGTGCGGCTCTTCTCGAAATCGATTAGAACCTTGCGCATTTCAATGCAAAACTTGCCCCAGTAAAGGCGATTATCCAAGGTTTCGAAAAGCTCCTCTGCCTGCGCCAGATTATCCGTCCGGGCTTTTTCCGCCTTGGCCAATGCGTCGCTCTTGGCCTTCAGCGGGGCCAAAACCTTGTTGATTTCAGTCAACTGAGAGGCTCTCGCCGCGCGCACGCGGTCAAAAAACAAGCCCCATGCGAACACCACCATCACCAAGCTGATGACGGCGGCGATGAAGTAGGGTTTCTTTTGCTGAAATGCCACACGCGATTGGTGGCTCTTCGGCATCAGGTTCATGTTGACCGGACAATGCGCGAGGCTGCGAATGCCCAAACCAACGACTTCACCCATGGTATGAGCGACGGCGGAAAGTCCCTCCAGGTCCAGCTCGTCGTCTAGCTCAATATTGACAAAGGGATTCAAATAATCGACCGGGACGTTGATTTTCTCGGCAAAAAACTGTGAGGCGTAGGCCATAACTGACGCGCCGCCAGCAAGATACAGACGAAGCGGAGTGGAGCCGCCCTGTTGCCCCCGGTAGAACTGAATCGTTTGATTCATCTGAATATGCAGGCGGGTCATCACCTGCCGGGCGATCTTGGATACCGCCGCCGCATTGGGATCGTCCGGCTCCTCGTAGGCGCCTCCGAGACTGACGAAACCGACCTCGATTTTCTGCCGCTCGGCCTCGTCGAAAGTCATTTGCATCTCCGACGCGAAATCTTGAGTGATTGCGTTGGCTCCGATGTTGATGCTGCGAGCAAACACCCGGTCGCCTTCAAAGAACAGCAGGTTGCTCGTCTTGGCTCCGATATCCAACAGCATCGTGCACCCTTCTTCATCTCCGTAATTGAAGCGAAAGGTGTTGCAAAGCGCGGCGGCCGAAACGTCAACGAGCTGAACATCCAATCCAGCTTCGGCGGCAAGCCTAAACAGACCTTCGACGATTTCCTGTTTAATGGCGACCAGAAGGACTTCCAACTCGCCCGAGGCCGTCGTGCCCATGATCTGGTAATCCCAGACCACTTCGTCCAGTGGAAAGGGCACGTTTTGCTGCGCCTCGTACTGGATGATCTGCGACACCTTGGCGGTGTCCACGGCCGGCAGTTTGACGAATTTGGAAAAGACGTGGTAGCCGGCGGCGCAGATATTGATATTGCGCGACTCGAATTGGTAGGCTTCGAGGGTTTCCTGAATCGCCGCCAACAAGACATCGTGTCTCGTGGAGTCCTTCGATCCATCCAAACCCAACGGGCGATGGGCATACTTAAGCATGCGCAACGAACCCGATTCACTCGGCTCGAACTCCGCGAGCTTCAGCGTCCCGGCGCCAAAATCACCGCATATTATTGACTTCGATTTTAACATTAAAATCCATCAGAGTCGCCCGCCTGGGGACGAGGACCTCACTACGCAAAAACGCCCGCATCGATGGCTTTTGCGATATTCGAACGAGCTGGTTACTGAAAATCCAACACGCGGTCAAACAAAAACAAAACCAGAACGCTCGATTCAAGCGTCAATCGCAATTCAATTTTTCGCGGAAATAATCGATCGTGTTGACCAACCCTTCCTCAAGCGCCACCGCTGGCTCCCACTGGAGCAAATTTCTGGCGCGCGTAATGTCGGGACGCCGTTGTTTCGGATCGTCCTGCGGCAACGATTTATAAATGATTTCACTCTTCGAATCCGTCAGTCGAATGATCTCCCGCGCAAATTCCAACATCGTCATTTCCTGGGGATTGCCGATGTTCACGGGCATGTGGTCATTGATCAGCATCAGCCGGTAGATGCCTTCTATCAAATCGGAACAATAACAAAAGCTTCTGGTCTGCTTACCGTCGCCAAACACCGTCAACGAATCCTCATTGAGCGCCTGGCTGATAAACGCCGGGACGACCCGCCCATCGTTGACTCGCATGCGCGGCCCGTAGGTGTTGAAAATGCGCACGATCCGAGTTTCGACGCCGTGCTCCCGGTGGTAAGCCATCGTCAGCGCCTCGGAAAATCGCTTCGCTTCATCATAGCAACCGCGTGGACCCAGCGTATTCACATTGCCCCAGTAGTCTTCAGTCTGGGGGTGCACCAGCGGATCACCGTAGATCTCGGAGGTCGACGCGAGCAGAAAACGCGCTCCCTTGAGCTTCGCGAGCCCCAACGCCTTATGGGTGCCGAGTGAGCCTACTTTCAGTGTCTGAATCGGCAATTCCAGATAGTCGATCGGACTCGCCGGCGAGGCGAAATGCCAGACGTAGTTGACCGGCATGTCCAGAAAGATGAACTCGGTGACGTCCTGCTCGATGAACTTGAACTTTGGATTGCCTCCCAGGTGCGCGATGTTGTCAACCGATCCCGTGACGAAGTTGTCGATGCCCACGACCTTGTGGCCGCGATCCAGCAGCAAATCGACCAGATGCGAGCCCAAAAAACCTGCGGCTCCGGTCACAACGGACGTCGGTTCGCCGGAAATTCCGTTGTTGGGACTTTTTTTATCGGACATGGATGATTGGCACGGCGAAAAACTGGAGAGGCGTTAATAGAACGGCGTTGAAAGAAAACTTCAACTCTTATTTCGCCCCGGTTCCAAGCACAACCACCGGAACCGTTCGAAGAAGAATTTTGAGATCCAGCCACAACGACCAATTGTCGATGTACTCCAGATCGAGGCGGACCCAATCCTTGAAGTCCTTCACCTCGTTGCGGCCGCTGATCTGCCACAGACAGGTCAATCCCGGCTTGACGCTGAGACGCCTCCGATGCGCCACATCGTTGAAGCGCCTCGTCTCATCCACGGGCAACGGCCTCGGACCCACCAGGCTCATCTCGCCGCGCAGGACGTTCCACAGCTGCGGCAGCTCATCGATGCTGTACTTCCGCAGGATGCGGCCCAATCGAGTCACGCGCGGGTCGTCTGTCACCTTGAACACCGGCCCGTCCATTTCATTGAACGCCGCCAATTCGTGACGCCGTTGCTCGGCGTCGCTCACCATGGTCCGAAACTTCAGCATGACAAATGGCTCGCCATTGAGTCCGCTGCGTTTTTGCCGGAAAAGAATCGGGCCCTTCGAGGTCAGACCGATGAGCAACGCCGTCAACAGCATGAAAATCGCCCCAAGAGCCAACAGAATCACTGCGCCGAGGAAGTCCATCACGTGTTTGGCCACGCCCTGCCAGGAATCTTCCGGCGTCGACTGAAATACCAGCGTAGGACGTCCGCAAAAGTCGTCCATGGACGTTCGCGAGATGCTCGTCTTGAAGAAATCCGCCAGCAACCATGCCTCCACTCCTTCAAGCTCGCAGGTTTGGATCGCTTTCTCGATCTGCCCAAAATAGGTGTGTTTGGCGCTCAGAATCACTCCATTCGCCGAATGCTCGTGCAAAAGGTCCACCAGTCGCTCCACCGGCGCCTCGTTCAGGTCCAGCCGGGCAAGGATCTCCACCTCGCCCTCGCGTCGCCCCTTCAAATCCGCCATCACACGCTCCGCATCTTCCTTGGCGCCGACCAGCACAAAGCGCCGTCGCGACTGCTGCCGCCCCAGCTCCGAACTGCCCCAACGGCGCATCAGCCACACTCGGCCCATCAGGAGCAGGAAGCTGATGCCGCCAAACAAGATAATCACCGAGCGAGCCACATAATGGACGCGCAGAATAAACAGCACGAGAATGACGCCGATCACGGCCATGGCGCAGACTTTCAGAGCCTGCCAGACCACCCGCCGATTCACTCCCGACCAAGTGTGTCCGTAGAATCCTTGCGCCTCCAACAACATCGGCGAAAACGGCACGATAATCATGTAGAGCCACAGGTAGGCCGAGAACGACTCAATCGGATACATTTCCAGATTGAGGGCCGTGGGAAGTTGAAACCGCACCAGATGAGCCAGAAAGAATCCCAACGCAAACAGCGCCGCATCAATCAATTGATGCAGCTTCATGCGAATATGGCGCTGACTTCCAAGCATGAATTGCCAATCTATTCGAAAAACTCCGGAACTTGCGCAACATGCGCTTTTCCTCGCGAGAATACAACCCACCGAAAGCTGCGGGTGCGGTCGTTCGCGAACAACGCTTGCAACAACGGAAAAATCATCGTTCGCCTCCGTTCGTTTCGCCCGGTTCGCCGTCTCCCGGAGCCGTCGCCACCTGAAAGCCCGGTGTCGTCGCCGAAATCACCTCTTTCAACCGCTCGTACGTCGCGTCCTCCTGCCCAGGCAGGCAGATCGAATAACAGGCAACATAGGCCCACCGCTGCAGGACGCCCCGGGTGACCAAATCGCCAGCCATCCAAAGCATGCGCTCCCAATCCTGATTCGTAAGCCGGTCCTCCGCGACAAACCAATAGACGAACACGGCCCGGTGGGTCGCGCTGCCGCCGGACGTCGCTTTCACCTCTTTGGTCAGCACCAGCTTTTGTACCGGCAGCAGATAGGGATGCGGCTTCTCCATCGCGATGCTCGTTTCCTCGCTGGAGGCCGAGTCAATCGACCATCCCTGCCCGGTCAGGCAAATCTGCGGCCGATGAATGCTGGTGCGATCCGCCCCCATCAGGACAACCGTAAACATTGCCCCAAATCCATCTTCCGCGAGAAAAAGTCGACGACCGATCGTCGTATCCTTCGGCAGGTTCCCCAGCTCCACTGGCGTCGCCTCCTCCTTGATCAACAGACGACCCAGAGTCTCATCGGGAAAAACGATTTCGACCCGCTTGGTTCCCGGGACCGCCGCCACGCGAACGCCCGGCGCTCCCAGGGTCTGGGCGGCCCGCAGCCAAACGATAAAGCCGGAGCCTATCGCCATCATCGCCAATCCCGCTGACAATAGGATCCATCGCCGCCGATTCATACGTCCTCCTCTCCTTCGATCGGCTCTGCGGCCTTCGGCGACCGGCCTTTCAACAAAGAATAAAGCCCGCCCATGCATGCCAACGCCAACCCCCAAGTCAGGATCCACGCGTGATCATGCACCACCGGCACCGCCTTCTGCCCGAATGCTTCAGCCGCGATGATCACCGTCGTCAGCCGCAGCACGTTTCCCGCGATGGCGACGGGGATCGCCGCCGCAATCAGCGTCAGCCGCTTCCACCAGGCCGCATAGGCGCAAAAACTGACGATGGTCGTCAGGATCATCAACGCCGTCAGGCTGCGGATGCCACTGCAGGCGGGAGCCACGTCGATATGAAAATCCCAACTTGGATCAAATATCCGCGTGCCGTCGTGAACGACTCCGATATTCAGCGCTTTCACGCTTACCCAGACCGATATCTTTGTCACAATGATCCGAAGGGGGACGGTGATATTCTCGGTCAAAGACCCCAGCGGCATGCAGAAAACGAACAGAACGAAGGGAAAGAAACTCGCCCTCAGCCAGGCTCGTCCCCAGACCAGCCCCATGATCGCAAAAATGCCAAGAAACAGGGCCAAAACAGAAATTCGAGCCTGCTGAACGACAAACCCAATCCCATGCAGGACCACGGCCGCTCCAAGCAGGGCCAGCGCGGGCGTCCATAGATCCTTGGCCACTTCAGCCAGTTCCTCCCGTTTCCACCAAAACAAATAGACCACCACGAAAGGAATCAGGAAGCCATGAGATTCATCGTAAATGGTCGAGTTGTAGACGTCGGCCATCGCGACAAACAAAGAAGAGGTCGCACGATACCCCATAGTCGAATTGCCCAGGAAATGGAACAGCAGCAGCCAGGGAATCAACAGGCCGAAAAAAATACGTTTGTCAGGCAGGCCGTTCCAATGCTCCGCAAATTCCTCCTGAAACGCCGGCAACGCGGCGTCCTGCTCATCTGAAGTTTTGGCTAAATCGCTCACTCGAACTGTTCCAGCAACGAACACCGGCGATCGCCGCCGGTTCCCGCGCAAACGGCGTTTCCCTAACATTTATCAATCGGAGGGACCAATCACAATCGCGCCCCGCCAACCGCTCCTCGTCAAACGTCGTCCCAAGCCGGAACTCAATCTCTCAACCGTCGCCCGGCCGTTCCCGCGCCTCGGACGGCGGCGGCTTCGACCAAAGCCAATCGCGCAGCAGATAAGCCAGAAACAGGCTGTTGTATTTCAAATAACGCCCCGCCAGGCGTCCCGGCTCCGAGAGCATGCGAAAAAGCCAGGTCAACCCCAGTCGCTGCATCCACGCGGGCGCGTCCGGCTTCGTGCCTGCATTCACGTCGAACGCAAATCCCACGGCCAACACCACTCCCCGCCGCAGCAGCGGCTTGTTCCGCTCGATCCATTCCTGCTGTTTCGGCGTGCCCAGGCCGACCCAGATCAAGTCCGGCTCCAATGCGTTGATTTC
>JBLHKZ010000097.1:0-18478 GCA_047618185.1 Limisphaerales bacterium | reverse complement strand
CACATCGCGCACAAGGAGAATCAGAACGACATCCTGAACACCCTGATGGGCATCAACGCCTACAACGGGACCATTCTTTGGCGGCGACCCAATGACGGCTACATGATCCACCGCAATACCATGGTCGCCACGCCAGGGATGCTGCTGCTCGGCAACCACGAATCCCTGCAATTCATCGACGCGCAAACCGGCAAGACGAAACACAAGATCGTGATTCCCGAGGGCATGGCTGATGGTCCGGTCTGGAAATGGATGGCGCTGCACAACGGCATTCTCTACGCGCTGATCGGCGGCAAGGAGACGCCGATCGTCACCCAGCGCTCGGACAATCCCGCGTTGGGTCATTGGCCCTGGGGCATGTGGGATGGACACGACTACAAGGACGAGAAGAAGAACTTTGGATTTGGCAGGACCTTCGTCGCGATTGACCTCGAGTCGCGAAAGATCATCAAGCATCACAAGGAAAAGGAGTTCATCGACAGTCGCGGCGTCTGCATGAAGGACGGCAGGATTTACTACTACTCGCCCCAGAAATTCCTGGCCTGTCTTGACCTTCAGTCAGAGCAGGTCCGTTGGCGCAACACCGACGGCGACTTGCTCGCAGCGATCGGCAAGAATGAACGGGCGCAACTTTACAAGACGGGCTATTCGACTTCGATTTTTCTAAAGACGACGAAGGACCACCTCGTTTTCGCGGGACCTCAGCGGCCCAACCTGGTCGTTGCCCGGACGGAGGATGGCAAGCTTCTCTGGCACAAGAAGGACGGCAATCTGCAAGTCGTGCTTCGCAAGGACGCGTTCTTCACCGCCAGTCGCGACGGCATTGGCGCCAAGATGTCCTACGACACGGGCGAAGTTCTTGCCAAGATGCCCAATCGCCGCGCCTGCACTCGGGCCACGGGCAGCATCGACAGCATTTTTTATCGCACGTCCGGCGGGACGGTGCGTTACGACACGGTATCGAACACTTCGCAACACATCGCGCCGATGCGCCCGCCCTGCCAGGACGGCGTCGTGATTTCCAATGGCCTTCTCTATTGGGGCCCTTGGATGTGCGGATGTCAGCTCTCGCTTTACGGCCACATCGCCCTTTCCCCGGCGGGAGACACATTGAAGAATCCCAGCTCCGGCCCGCAGCTGGAGCTGGCGGCCGAGCCGGGCCGACAGGTCGCGTCGCTGGAAGCCAGGCGCGGCGACTGGCCGAGCTATCGCGGGGACAATGCCCGCAGTCAGACGTCGACCGTGACGTTTCCGCGTCAGGTCAGCCGCGCATGGACGTTCAAGCCGGAGTCGTCCGTCATGCCGACCGCGCCGGTCACGGCGGGCGGGATGATTTTCTACGCGGATCGCAGCGGCGCGATTCGGGCGTTGGATGGCGGCGGCCAACTGAAATGGAAGGCGTTTACCGGCGGCCCCATCTATTATCCGCCGGCGATTGACAAGGGACGCTTGTTCGTCGGATCGGGCGACGGCCGGGTGCATGCCTTTGAGGCCGCGACTGGCAAGCCGCTCTGGCGTTACCGGGTCGCGCAGGGCGACCGGTTGATTCCCGTGTTTGGAAAACTGATTTCCACCTGGCCAGTGGCGGGCGGGATCGTGGTTGAGAAAGACACCGTCTATGCGGCGGCGGGCATCGCGCATTATGACGGCACCCACGTCGTGGCTCTGGACGCCGCGACCGGCAAGCCAAGCTGGGAGAACGACAAGTCCGGCGTCTTGTCCGAACAGGTGAACAGCGGCGTCAGCCTGCAGGGCGAACTCATGCTCAAAGATGGCGAGCTGCAATTTCCGGGCGGCGGCGTCTATCTGACCGCGCGGTATGACATCGACGGCGGTCAGTGTTTGAACGAGCCGCACAACGGCCTCAATTCGAAATACCGCACTGCCTTCTACCCCTACTATCCCGAGTACGCAGAATACACCTCCATCAATCACACCTTTCCCAACGGCGACACGCTCAACTACGTCGCGAGCTACGAGGGCAGCCGTCATACGCCCCTGACGCTCAAGGCTCCCTTCACCAAGGAGGACCTGGAGAAACTCAAGAAAACGCCGGCTAAGCGAGAAGGCAAATCCGATCGGCGGACCGTTCCGGCGAAACGCAAGGACCGCTGGCAAAAAGAGGATCTGCGCTTCAATGGATTTGTGCGCACGCCGAAACTGCTCCTTGCCGCCGGCCAATCCGGCCCCCAGTCCGAGCGTGACAAGAACTGCTTCCTGACCGTCATTCAGCTCGGCGATGGCGCTGAGGTTTGGAAGAAGAAGCTGTCCGGCGCGGCGGTGAAGGACGGCGTCGCGGTCGATCACAAGGGACGCATCTTCGTGACTCTTCGCAACGGCGAAATCCAATGCTTCGCGCCCGCAATGACGGCGGAGCTGAAGCGGTAGCGATACTTGAAATCTCGGGCTGACTCAGATTGACCGGATCAAGGAGACCCTTGGTGTTAATCGCGGTCAGATCTACCTCGCGAAGTATCGAATCGGATCCTTGTTGAAACATGAAATCAAACGCCCGCGGGAAAAGATCTGGTAATCGTTCGTTCACGCGGCGTTTTGGACGGCATTCCGTCACCGACGATTTCGGACACACGCGGGCGATCCCGTGACTCCAGGCTGAAGCTGGAATCGGGGCAAGACTTTTGGAATTGTATACCGGCTGAAGCAACTCATAAACGGAACAGGTGAAGCCGGCTAAGACGGCGATATTGGTGGGGACTTCAAATATGACCGATTCAGGATCTCATCTCGTAATCCCAAACGTCGCAGATCATGAATTGCGCGTACGGAGAGGTGTGGCTGGCGCGCAACACGACAACCGACACGTGGCGGGCGGGCAAATTCATCCAGCGGGCCCGCTTCGATCACGCTCGCTCCTTCGAACGCGAATACGAGGGAATTTGTCGGCCCGTTGTTGTTCGCCGCCGCCGAGGAGAGACTCACGGAGTTTGACTTACGCGCGGTCGTCGCGTTGTTGTCTTTGGGGAGCGCGCGCGCCCTCGCGTGCCGAATTCGGCGCCCCGCCGGATTCTTCCGAAGCCCGCGCTGCGGGCCGGGCAAGGCGCCGTGCGCCCAGGGTTTACGCATGAGTTTGCGATCCGGCAGGTCGATTGGATGTATGTCGAGGGGCGCGGCTCAGGAGGATTCTCGACGCCGATCTGAGCGAAACGATAAATCTGGCGCTGCGCGAGAAGGACCTGGCCGATCGACTGAGCGCGTTGCTGCAGAAGGCGAGATCCGGCCAACGATTGCGCGAGGAGTAGTTTCCTGGAGTTTGCTGTACGCCGGATAGGAGACCCACCCCTGACCCTCTCAGGAGCTGTGGCGTACCCGCAAGTTGTCGCACTAAAATCGAGCGTTGATTGCATTAGAAATGCAAGTATCGGCGCAGCGATACCCTACCCGCCAAATTGAACCACCCGTCGCCGCGGGCTTTCCCTGCGCTGGTAGGGTTCCGCACGCGAGACTGCGCCACTCCCCGTTAATCGCACGCGGGTTGGTCGGAGGTAAGCGGCCACGGCGCTGAGCGGGGGCCCGGCACGATCACCGTTGTGGCGACCGACGGCGCCGGAAGTCCCGCGTCCCAAACCTACCGCCGTCGGCGTCCGCGCTCGCCGGACGAGCCGGGATTCGGGCTCTCACCCCGGCGCCGTCGGCTCTTTGGCGCTTTTGCCGCCGTTGGGCTTTGGGGCTTCGGTTCTGACATCGATTTGGGCTTCGCGGGCCGGGCTTCGCGTCGCGGCTCCGCGACCCTTCCGCCTCGGCGATCGGGGCGCGACTTGCCGGCTCCCGAGTTGGCTTTGGCGCCTCCGCGATTCGATCGGCCGCCTCGCGGTTCCGGAAGCAGGCGGAAATCGACCTGTTTCTTGAAGCGGTCGATCTTGAGAATCTGCACCTCGATCCGGTCGCCCAGTTGGATCGAGCGTCGGTTGCGTCTTCCGGTCACTCGCCTTGCCCTCGCGTCGAACACATAGAAATCGTCATCGAGCGCGGATAGCGGCACCAGTCCGCTCATGCCCAGCGCGGAGACATCTACGAAGAATCCGAAATTCCGCAGATCGGTGACCAGACCCGAGTAGGTGTGGAATTCGCCGGTGGCGATCTGCTTCTCCAGAAAGGCGTAAAGCTTCACCGTCTTGCTGTCGCGCTCGGCGTCAGAGGAATTGCGCTCGGTGCGGGAAATGTGTTCGGCGATTTCGCGCAGGGCCCCTTCCCCGCCGGCCTTTTTCTCGAACAGGCTGCGATGCACGACAAGATCGGCGTAACGACGAATCGGCGAAGTGAAATGCGCGTAATTCGCTTTCGCCAAACCGTAATGCCCAAGCGGCTCGGTCGAGTAGCGCGCCCGCATGAGCGATTTGAGAAAGCCGATCTTGAGCGCGGGCCCGATGACCATTTTGTCGAGGCGATTGAGCAGTTTCTGCACTTCTGAAGTCTTGCGAAGATTGCCGCAGGGAATGTCGTGGCTCAGGACTTCATCGCGATACTCCATGAGCCGTCGCTCGTCGGGCTGCTCATGCACGCGATGAATGGCGCCGCGCCGCTGTTTGATCAGCGTCCCGGCGACCGCCTCATTGGCCAGCAGCATGAATTCCTCGATCAGCTGATGGGAAACATCGTTGTTCGACTGCTCGATGCGAAGAACGTCGCCCTTCTCGTCGAGGCGGATCTTGGTTTCCGGAAAATCCAGATTCAACGACCCGCGGTGAAAGCGAATTTTGCGAATTTTCTGCGCGATCTTGTGGGCGTCGTGAAGCATGCGTTCGATGTCGTCCTTGGGCTTGCGCTCCAAGACTTCGAATGCCTCCTCGTAGGAGTAGCGACGCTGGGAATGAATCACCGCCGAGTAGCATTTCGATCGGAGGACCTCGCCGCGATCGTCGATCGCAAATTCAACGCACTTGGAAAGGCGGTCGACGTTTGGCTTGAGCGAACAAAGCTCGTTGCTCAGCGCCTCGGGCAGCATGGGGATGACGCGGTCGACGAGGTAGGTGGAATTGCCGCGACGGCGCGCCTCAATGTCCAGCTCGGTCCCCGGTTTCACGTAGTGCGAGACATCGGCGATGTGCACCCAGAGCTTCCAATGTCCGGCCGGATCGCGCTCGATATAAAAGGCGTCGTCGAAATCCTTGGCGTCTACGGGATCGATGGTGATGACGCGATGGGCGCGGCAGTCGGTGCGGCCGGAGCGATCCGCGTCGGTGACCTGATTACCGATTTGTTTCGCCTCCTGAAGAACCATGCGCGGAAAGCTCAAGGGCAGATTGTAGGCGCGCAGAACGCAGAGCAGATCGACACCCTCTTCGTCGGGCGCGCCGAGAATTTCAACGATCTCACCCTCGGGATTGGTGTGGCGGGACTCCCATTCGCGCAGTTCGACAACGACCTTGTCGCCGGCGCGGGCGGGACGGCCGAGGTCCTTGGGTTGTGGGACATAGATGTCGTGTTGCAGCCGGGGATCGTCCGGAATGACGTAGAGAAATTGAGGGCTTTGTTTGAGCGTGCCCACGATTTGAGAGCGTGCCCGCTCGAGAATTCGGATGACCGTGCCGGAGATGGAGGAGACCTCCCGACCTCGTTGAAAGCGGATCCTGGAGTCCCGTCGCACCAGGACGCGATCGTCGTGCAATGCGGTGGAGGTCTCATTGGCGGCCACCGGGATTTCCTTCATCGACGAATCGTCCGGCTGAAGATAGCCATTGCCCTGACGGGTGATCTGAAGTCGGCCGGGTATCAGGTCGGCCTCGGTGGGAATGATAAATCGATTGCCCTTGATGCGGGCGATTTGCCCCTTTCGAACCAGCTTGTTCAGGGCGGCCTGGAGGGTCTGTTGTTCGTTGGGCTGCGCCATCAGCGCGCGCAGGAGTTCGGGGACGTTCATGGGCGCATAGTTTTTGCGCCGGAGCAGTTTTAGTATTTGGTCTTCCATGTATTTGAAAATGTTAAGTTGGCCGGCGAGAGTTCGCGCGCGTTCGGATGATCCATCGGGAAAAACAAATCCGCGAAGAACAGGCGAGTCGCGTCAAACGGCGGGCCGGAGAGCGAGGCGGGCGAGAAAGTCATTGTGAAATTTCGAATGCCTCGCGTGAACATGCATCATTCTGAAAACAATGCAACCGCGAATGCCCAAGCGCGGGAGGCGCGTGCACGGGCATTTCATCTGTCCGGGTTGCGGGGTGGTGTTGCATCGGGGAAGCTGGCCTTGAGCCTTGTCGGGAGATCGTTCTTTGGTCGCGCGTTGGCTTTGCCTTTGAGGCCGAAGATGTAGTCGCGCCCCAGTCAAATAGTGGCGCTCTTGGAGCAGTTGGTCGAAGCGAGGACGCTCCTCGGGTAGAAGAGGCCCGAGGCGCACACGCGATAAAATGGAAGGTTCGGCAGTCGATTTGTGCTTGGCCATGTGGCAAGCCTGATTAAGGGGATGTGAAAAGTTTAGTCGTTTTTATTTGAACGCCTGCGGTTCAACGTCTTTCGCCATCAGGTGAAGCGCCCATGACACCCAGGGAGCCGGATAAAAAGTGGAAACTGGGCTGGCGCTATTTCTGACGTTTGGCGCTACATGGGTTGGTCCGTGCAATTTCTTGAGGACACAATTCAAGCTAGGGACAAGAACGTGATCGATGTCATTTCGCGAATTTTCCGTTGCGTGGATACGACTCCCGGATCTGTAGAACAGTTCGCGCCGGACGGATTCCCGTGCTCGCAGGCGCAGGCGCCAACCTGACTCGCAGAATGACTCTCAACCGGGGTTTAAAAATTTGAAAGCATACCGTTTACCGTCAAAGTAATTCGTAACATGCTTACTATAAAATACTTACGTAACTTTTTGTTAAAAACAGTTCCCACATGACAGTGGATAGATTGGGATTGATTCCAACCGCCCAATAGTCCTGAATTGCTGCCGAGATCACCGACGCCAAAAATAACTTGGAACGAGAATGATTACCGTGTTGAAGCCATACTTGCTGATCGGACTCGGAAGCGCGCTCGGTGGTATGGGGCGATTTTGGATATCAACCTTGTTGGCCAGGCGATTCGGGGAAGGCTTTCCTGTCGGGACGCTGGTCGCCAACGTAAGCGGATGCCTGCTCATCGGAATCGCCGCTGCCTACACTCTCGAGAACGGTCGTCTTCAGATTACGACGCCGATTCAACAGTTCCTGATGATCGGGCTGCTTGGGGGTTACACGACCTTCTCTACATTCAGTCTCCAAACCCTCAACCTGGCGAAAGATGGGCAGTTGACCATGGCGGGATTGAACGTCGCGCTATCGGTGGTTTCTTGCCTGATTGCTGTCTGGTTGGGATTGACCGCCGGCGCCGCATTGAATCGATGACGTCTCGAAGTGTTCCACGTGGAACATGCCGCGAATCATGCGAGGTCTCGTTCAAGTCTTCAGTCAGACTCGGAAGAGATCTTAGATCCCTCCGGAGCTCCACGTTTCATCCAGACCATGACCAGGCTGATGTCGGCTGGCGAGATTCCTGAAATGCGCGAAGCCTGCCCCAGGGTCGCAGGACGAATCTCCTTCAGTTTCTGGCGGGATTCATTGCGCATGCTGGGAATCGAATCGTAATCAAACCAGTCGGGAATCCGCTTCTCCTCGACGCTTCGGAACTTCTCAATCTCAACCTCCTGGCGGGCGATATAGCCCGCATACTTAACCGCAATTTCTACCTGCTGGACTACCTCCTCACTCAGGTCGTCATTGCGATCAGGAAGATCCTGATAGGAGATCTCCGGTCGCTTGAGGAGCTTCTCCATCGAACCCTCCGGACTATGAGCCGAGGCCAATCGAATCAGCTCCTGATTCATCGCGTCGCGTTTCGCCTGAAAACGCCGGTAGTTGCGCTCCGGAAGAAGGCCCGCTTCAAAGGCGAGATCACACAGTCGCAGGTCGGCATTGTCCTGACGCAAGAGAAGCCGATACTCGGCGCGGGAAGTGAACATCCGATAAGGCTCACTGGTGCCCTTCGTAACCAGATCATCAATCAGCACTCCGATGTAAGCCTGGTCTCGACGCAGCACAATGGGATCCTTTTCTTGAACCCGACGGGCGGCATTGATGCCCGCCATCAATCCCTGTGCTCCCGCCTCCTCATATCCGGAGGTCCCGTTAATCTGGCCGGCGAGGTAAAGATTCCGGCAAACCTTGGTTTCCAAGGATGCGTGTAATTGGGTGGGAAAGGCGAAGTCATACTCGACCGCATAAGCCGGACGCATAATCTCGGCCTTCTCGCAACCGATGATCGTCTGAACCAATTCCACCTGAACCTCAAATGGCAGACAGGTCGAAAACCCGTTCACATAGAATTCGTCGGTGGCAATGCCTTCCGGCTCCAAAAAGATCTGGTGCCGCTCCTTGTCGGCGAATCGAACAATCTTGTCCTCGATCGACGGACAATAACGCGGACCGACGCCCTCAATCTCACCCGAATACATCGGAGACTTGTGAAGATTCTTGCGAACCAGTTCAGCCGTGCGGTCGGTGGTAAACGTGATATGACAGGGCATCTGTCCATTCAAACGATCCAGAACGGACCCCGGTGGGTATTTTCCATCGGAATGTCCCAGATCCAGCGGGTTGACCTGAGAATGTTCCACGTGGAACAGATCCTCTTTCCAATAGGAGAAATACGGAATCGGCTCATCGCCAGGCTGCTCTTCACAGACATCCAGGTTCAAGGAACGCCGCAACAACCGCGGCGGTGTGCCCGTCTTCAGGCGACCCAGCTCTAGGCCAATCTCCTTCAGCGATCCCGACAACCCCATTGACGCCGATTCGCCGGCACGGCCGCCCGCGCTCTTGGTTTGCCCAATATGCATCAGTCCCCGTAGAAAGGTGCCCGTGGTAACTACGACGGTCGTGCCGTTGTACTGAACTTCCTGGTTGGTTTCGACTCCGATAATTTCCTTGTCCCGCTCGAGCAGCTTGGCAGCCTGACCCTGCTTGATGTCCAGATTCTCCATCCGTTCGCAAATCCACTTCATGCGAAACTGGTAGGCCTTCTTGTCGCACTGAGCCCGGGGAGCCCAGACTGAGGGGCCTTTCTTGGTGTTCAGCATTCGGAACTGAAGCCCGGTCATATCCGTGCATTTGCCCATCTCGCCGCCCAGTGCATCGATCTCGCGCGCGAGATGGCCCTTCGCCAAACCTCCGATGGCGGGGTTGCAGGACATCTGCCCAATCGTATCGGGATTGGTCGTGAGCATGAGTGTCTGGCAACCCATGCGGCAGGCCGCGAGCGCGGCTTCAACGCCGGCATGGCCGGCGCCAATCACGATCACGTCATACTTCTTGGGATAGACAAACATAGAACTGGAACTGAATCAGTTGAACTGGATCGACTCAAACTTGGCGACCGGCCTCGACAATAGGCAAAATATCAATTGCCGTGGAAACTAAAATAGAATCCATCACGAACTCATTGCCAACTGAGATTTCGGTTACGCCACCCGCTGGAACTTCGTGTCAGTTGGCGTCTTGCCAGCCTGTTTCGAAATTGCGTGCCCGGGATTCGCGGCCAGGTGCTGACAAACTTTGAAGACCGATTCGGCATCTTCGGTTCGGCCGAGCGACGATGCAATTTGATCCGCCGTGAAAGCTGCGTCGGTATGTGATCCCAGAAACTCCTGAATGTCGACCTGCAGATCCACGACGATGGTCGCGGCGACTTTGCCGGCCTCCACGCCGGGCTGGTGGTAGGCATTAACACCAACGAGAAAGGCATAGAGGCCAACAGCTCGTTCATAGAGCGCAATTAGCATTCCGACCGTAAAAGGTGTCACTTTGGAAATCGTTAACGTTATCGAATCTCTTTTATTGTCATAAAGAGCCTTTCTTGTGCCTTGAAAGAACCCATTCAAATAATCGCCCGTGGTAACATCCTGACCGCTTTCCACTTGCATCGAATCGCCGTCCCGATCAGTCAGGACCTCAATGAAGGTCGCGAAAAAGTTGCTCACTCCTTCTCTAAGTTGTTGAACATAAGCATGTTGATCGGTTGCTCCTTTATTTCCGTAGACCGCAATTCCCTGATTTACGACGCGGCCTTCCAGATCCAATTCCTTGCCAAGGGATTCCATGATCAGTTGCTGTAGGTACTTGGAAAACAGTTCGAGGCGATCCTTGTAAGGCAGGATCACCATGTCCTTGGCGCCTCGACCACCTCCGGCGAAGTGCCACATCAGGGCCAGCTGTGCGGCGGGATTGCCCTCCACCGTCGGCGTTCGTGTGACCTTGTCGCAGGCAGCGGCGCCCTTGATCATGCCGTCAATATCGAGACCCTGAAGAGCGGCCGGCAACAGCCCGACAGCCGATAGTTCGCTGGTCCGGCCGCCAACCCAATCCCACATCGGGAATCGCTTCAGCCACTTTCCCGCCTTCGCGATCTTATCCAAATTGCTGCCGTCGCCCGTGACGGCCACCGCGTGGCGTTCGAATTGAAATCCGGCCGCCTCGTAGGCCGCTTTTGCCTCCAGCATGCCATTTCGAGTTTCTTTTGTGCCGCCGGATTTCGAGATCACGACGCTCAGCGTCTGACCCAGCCGCCCGCGAAGTTCAGACAAAACGGCGTCCATTCCATCGGGGTCTGTGTTGTCGAAGAAGAACACCTTCATCCGGTCCTTTCGGGGCTGCCCCAGAGCCTTGGCGACAAACTGCGGCCCCAGCGCGGATCCGCCGATCCCGATGACCAGCAGGTTCTTGAACACTCCCTTGGCGCCCTTGACCTTTCCGGAATGGACGTCGCCGCTGAATCGTTTCACAGCGCTGACTACCCGGCGAATCTCGGACTGAATCGCCTTGTTTGGAGCCATTTTTGAGCTTCTTAGCCAATAATGTCCCACCATTCGTTTCTCATCCGGATTGGAAATGGCGCCTGCCTCCAGCTTTTCCATTTCTCGAAATGCCTTGGCCATCGGCTTTTTCATCGATTGCCAAAAAGAATCTGAAAATCTCATCCGGCTGATATCGATCGCCAGATCAATGGCTGGAAACTCAGTATAGTACTGTTGGAAACGTTGCCAAAGTTGTTCGTTTGTAGCGCTCATATGCGGCGCGAAACATAAACCGCGGTTGACACGGATGACACGGCTTTCTTTTCGCTGCGCTGAAAACATAATTGCAGTCCAGCAGACAGATCTTGCGAATAGTCCCGGAACCCGCGCATCGTAGTTTCGTTACTTTCGCCAAGCTGGCGCCATGAATCGCCTCCGACAAAACTCGACCCGCCGACCGCTGCGAATGATCACGCTCGCGGTCTTGCTGCTCACGGCTACCGGCGCCAGCGGACGCTGGATCTGGGTTCAGTGGGATCAAGCTCGGCAGCTTCGTCAGGAATACCAGCCGCCGCCCGAGGGCATGGTTTTGATCCCGGCGGGCAAGTTCCTTATGGGGAGCGACGATCCCAATGCCGATTTTGATGTCCCGGCCATTCGCGAGGTTTTCGTTCCCGCGTGCTACATCGACCAGTTTGAGGTCACCAACCGCGAGTACCGGGATTTCAAATCCGACCACCCGTATCCTGATGGCGAAGACGAGTATCCGGTGACTCGCGTGTTGAAGCACGAAGCCGAGGTCTATGCCCGATGGGCGGGCAAGCGATTGCCGACGGGAGCCGAGTGGGAAAAAGCCGCGCGCGGCACCGACGGACGGAAGTACCCTTGGGGAAATGAGTATGACCGATCGAAGTGCAACCTGCGGCCATCGCCTTACCAGACTCTCGACGGCCGAGAAGTGGCGGACACTGCAGTTTGTCGGCTTGGCGGCCGAAAGATGGCGGTCGGCCAGTTTCCAAAGGGCGTGAGTCCATACGGAGTTCACGACATGTGCGGCAACGCCTGGGAATGGGTCAGCGATGTTTACGTCGCCAAGATCCCATTCGAGCCGGAAGATTCCTGGCATCGCAGCGGCATCATCCGCGGAGGCGCGCACGGCTATGGTTTGCGTCACGGCACGACGTTTCATCAGGGCTTCGAGCCATTGAACACCACCTGCAACGATGTCGGCTTTCGCTGCGCCATGGCTGCAGCGCCCAAATCGAACTGATTCCGCCTTCTCAAAAAACCCGTTGACCCGCTGAGCAAACCGGACTAGTCATCTGGTCGTGAATCGAAATCAGACATTGACCCTGCTCCTTACGGACGCGCTGCTTCTGGGCAGCGCGACAGTCGGGTTCTAAGCGATTCCAAAGCTTTTCCAAACCCCACTGTCAGATTGGCAGTGGGGTTTTTGTTTATCGCCACAGTGCCGGTCTGAAGGATCGGAAAGGCGCTAAACAAAACCAAAAACAGAAAAGTCCGAAGTCATGAAAAATAATCGAATCAAGATATTCGACACTACGCTGCGCGATGGCGAGCAATGTCCTGGAGCCTCCATGAACCTCCGCGAAAAGCTGGAGGTCGCGCGTCAGCTCGGCCGGCTCAAGGTCGATGTCATCGAGGCGGGTTTTCCCGTGATCAGCGAGGGCGACTTTACGGCCGTCAGCACGATCGCCAAACAGGTCAAGGGGCCGATCATCACCGGGCTCGCGCGTTGCGTGTCGCGGGACATTGACGCCGCCGGCGAGGCGGTAAAGCCGGCCGGCAAAAAGGGACGCATCCATGTCTTCCTCGCGACGTCAAAAATTCATCGCGAGCATAAACTGGGAAAGGCGCAGAGCCAGATTCTCAAGATGGCCGTCGAAGGCGTGAAGCGCGCCAAGGGCCTCGTCGACGATGTGGAATTCTCGCCCGAAGACGCGTCCCGCACCGAGCCCGATTTCATGGTCGAGATTTGCCAGGCGGTGGTCGACGCGGGCGCGACCACGGTCAATATCCCTGACACGGTGGGTTGGGCCGTGCCTGGCGAATTCGGCGAATTGATCGCTCATTTGTATGAGTCCGTGCCGCAGTTCAAGTCGGGCAAGGCGATCATCAGCGTGCACTGCCACAACGATCTGGGCCTCGCGGTCGCCAATTCAGTCGCGGCGGTTCAGGCGGGCGCGCGGCAGGTCGAATGCACGATCAACGGGATCGGCGAACGGGCTGGCAACGCCTCGCTCGAGGAAGTCGTCATGAGCCTAAAGACACGCAGCGATTACTTCGGCGATTACAAGATCGGAGTGAAGACCGATGAGATCGTCAAGACCTCGAAGCTCGTCGCCCGCATGAGCGGATTGCCAGTGCAGCGCAGCAAGGCGATCGTCGGAGAGAATGCCTTCGCCCACTCAAGCGGCATTCACCAGGACGGCATTTTGAAAATGCGTGAGACCTACGAGATCATGGATCCGAAGGATGTCGGCTGGGGCAAGACCGAGCTGCCCTTGACCAAGCACAGCGGACGCGCCGCTGTTTCCATGCGACTGAAGCATCTCGGGTTCAAGATGAGCGACGAGGAAGTCACCGCGATCTTCGCGCGTTACAAGGAGATCGGCGACCGGAAGAAATTCGTCTACGACGAAGATCTGATTGCGTTGGTCGAGGGTCACATAACCGAAGCGCCGGAGACCTGGCATCTGGAATACCTGAGCGTGACCAGCGGCGGAAAGACGGTGCCCACGGCGACCGTTCAACTCAGCACGGCGGACGGAAAAAAGAAGGACAAGCGCAAGATCCACGTTGACGCTGGCATAGGGGACGGTCCGGTCGACGCGACGCTCAAAGCGATTGATCGATTGACCCGGACTCGCGGCCGGCTGATGGACTACTCCATTCGCTCCGTCTCGCAGGGCAAGGACGCGCTCGGCGAAGTGACGATAAAAGTCGACTTTGGTGATGGTGAACTGGTCACCGGCAAAGGCGCTCACACCGACGTCATCGAAGCCAGCGCGCGTGCTTATCTGAACGCGGTCAATCGCCACCTTTGCAACGGCAAGCAGGCGCGGAAGAAGCGTAAGAAGGTGTCTGGTTCTCAGCCCTGAGTTTGAGCTTCACCATAAAAATTGCGAAAGCCGCCGATGAAGATCGGCGGCTTTTTTTGGTGGGAGAGCCCGGAATTACTGCGACGAACCGACGCCGTTGAACGGAACACCCTGCACGCCCTGGAGCCCCTGTTGAAAGATATCGCCGTTGGCGCGAAAGGAACGGAAGAACCGGTCGGTTTGACCGGGCGACTTCGGCATGATGACCACCGCGTAATCCAACACGGCGAATTGAATCGGAGAGTCCGCCTTTTTCGCGATCGCATCCAGGACATAGACGAGCGGCAGATCGCGCAAAGGCGGGTCAATATCGATGACGACATTCTCAAGATCCACGCTATGAATCACGCGTGCCTCACCAGCGGCGATCGGCGCAGCCGGTCCGAAGGGATCCGGGACGGCGCCGGCATTGGGGCCGTCGACGACGATGGACACACCGTCGGCAGCAGCCGGACTCAGCAGCAGGAAATTCACGCCTTGTTTGTCAGGATCCAGCCGTTTGGTCTCGCTGTTCAAATAGCGAATCACCTCGGACAACGGAATCTCATCCAGATGAATCTCCTCGAAGGTGATCGTCTTGAGCTTGTGCAGAATCGCCTGCCGTCGACGGGTGGTGACGTTGACCGTGTTGGTGCGGAAATACGGATTGGGAACGGGCGGGCGTATCGCCTCACGACGCGCCGATGATTTGTCGTTATCGGTCGTCCTGCTCCGCGCTAGCGCCGGAACCGTCGACGAAGACGTTGCCGTAGATTTATACGCGCGAGTATTGCCTGGCGGAGGAGTGTAAGGATGACATCCGATCGTCACGACGCTCAGAACCACCGCCAAAATACCGGACGATGAAAGGAGACATATTCTTCTGGCGTTCATCGCAGTCCTTTCGCGGGTTCCGTCTATTTTTCGCTTGAGGACTCACCGGGGGCGTTCACAACCGTAGGCGTAATCAACAGCATGATCACGTTCTTATCCCTCGATGACAGGCGGCTTCGACCCTGGCCGTCGGACTTGATCAATCCCCCGAGCATGATGGTTTGCCGGTTCTGGACGCCGGTCGTAGTCTTCAGGCTTTGGTTGGGTTTGGCTTCGTCCTCGTTGGCTTTTCCCTGCGAGAACAACACGAAGACGACATTCATACGCACGTTCTTTCCATCCGGCCCGACCGTGGGTTCGATCGACAAAGTTGTTTCGGGATCGAACTGAAATTCCGCCAGATGGCCGCTCAGTGTAGTGACGCTGGGCGCGTAGACGAGTCGCGCGCCCTTCATCCCGGACAGCCTCTTCAGCATATCCCGAAACTCCGCTTCGGTCAGAATGCCGTTAAAATTCTCCGTGTTGAGCGTCTGCGAATAGATGGGATGCGATTCGATGTAACGGTCGAAATCCTTTACAGCCACTTCCATGATCCGCACATCGAGCGACACCTGCGCGGGCGCCAGATCGAGAACCTCGACCAGCGCTTGAATCCGCTCCAAGTCCCCCTCGGTCGCGCGCACGAGCAGGGCGCCGCCATCGGCGTTGAGAACCACGTTTGGCTCGCCGCCGCCGGGCGCGCCGTTCCCTAGAGCCGAGCTGAACAGCGATTGAATCGAGGCATTCGCGGAGTCGCCGGAATAGGAATCCCGCAAGCCTTTCAGCAGGCGTTCGGAGTCCACTTTGAACACGCGGGTAAACAAGGTCGTTTCGTTCGACTCCACCGGCTGCGCACGGGAATAGAAAACGACGCCATAGTTCTCGATCCGGAATTCGATGGGTTCATCCGCGGTGCGAACGATAGCGTCGAGCGCCTGCGCCAGGGTCAAATCGCGAAGGGGAGGATCCAGACTAATGATCACATTCTTCAGATCGACGGGCCACGGTCCCGGCTTCGACCGCGAGGCCGTTTTTGGGTTTTCCTCAATAAGGATATTCACGCCTTTGCCGTCGGGATCGAGCTTTCGCGCTTCCCGCCCCATGAATTTCAACGCCTCGCCCAACGGCAGGTCGTCGAACAGAACTTCGGGAAATTGAATCGAGTTCAATTTGTCGATGATATCTCCTTTCGGTGTGTTGGGTGCAGCTCCACTCAAGCGCGACGATCGCTTCACCGATTCGCCCTGCTTCGATTGAAAAACGATCGCGTAGTCTTCGATCAAGTATTCAATCGGCGCATTCGCGGACTTCACAATCGCATCCAGCAGATCGGCCAGCCGAACATCCCGAATCGGGGGATCGATTGTAATGATCGTGTTCTCCAGATCAATAGAACCGCTGGGCGGCAAACCCCTGCCGATTGGCTGACCGAAGGCATCCAGGAGAGGCGGGGTGCGTTTCCGCTGAGTGGCTCCGGGCCTGCTGGCGCCGGGTGGGCCTGGCCGGCCAATCGCGTCTTGGCCGGTGACTTGAGGTTTCACACGACTGTGAGCAAATAGGAAATGCACGCCCTTCCCGTTGGGATCTTTCTTTCGGGTCTCGCTGTCCAAATAACGCACGACCTCGCCCAGCGGCAGGTCGTCGTAGAGGACTTCTTCAAAGACCATCGATTTGAGTTTGGCCTGTAAGCGATCGCGCGAAGCCTCGCCTGGACGCCGGACCGGCGCTGGAGTTGGTGGTGGCTTGACTGCGATCGCGGGTTTCTGCAGTTCGATTTTTCTGGGCGCGACCGGCGCGGGTTCCAGTTTTCGAGAGCTGGCGGCGCGGACTTTCGCCGAAGCGGGCACGGATTCCACAGCTGCCACTCGGCTGGCCTGGCCACTGCCGGGGACGGCAAGAACGACTTCCATGCGGGCGTTGTCCCCGCCCGACAAAATCACTTCCGTTGAAACCTCGCCCGCGAGGGCATGGCGCGCGGTCAGAGTATATCGGCCCCGCGGCAGAACTCCGGGCAGCGCGAATCTGCCGTGTTTATCCGTGACTGCAAAATAGGGGTGCTCGACAACGCACAAATAGGCGTTCTGCTCTGGAGCCGGGCCCGTTGCATGGCGAAGGAAAAGTTCGGGCGCCGGATAGCGAGTCTCGATAGTCACATTTGAGAGCAGGTCGTGCTTGAAAGCTGGATTGCCTGGCGACACCGGATGGGAAACGATTGTCTGCGTCGCCTTCCCGACGGTTTTCCAAATGACTTTTTGATCTGGCCGGGCGCCCGCGACAGGGGCGTGAAATCCTACTCCGCGACATTCGACGATGACTGGATCCGCTGGGGGTTCGAATACCCGCCCTTCGAGTCCGCGAGAAATGTAAACGAAGACGTTGCCGAGTCGGTGGTCGTCATCCACTTCAAAACCGTTGAGAGACAAGGGACGACGCCCTTGCTTTGTCATAATTGGGTGCGTGGGCCTGCCGCCGATCAGCGTTGCTTGTCCCCAAACAACTCCATTTCCTGCCGGGGCGTTTCCCGCTCTCGATCGACCGTCCTTGCCGTTCGGATTAACGGTGCCGCACGATGTGGAAAGCAATGCTGCCGCCGCGAGCGCGAAAGGGGCGAGAGGGAAAAAAGGGGGTATAGATTTCATGCGATTCGCTGGCAATTTTCTGAGGCTACGAATGAAGACGCATGATGAAGCAATTCATTCCGGACGCAATGGATTTCAAATTGCAGAGTCGGTGGTGAGGACGTTGCAGTTATATGAAAAGCTTTGTGTTCTTCGGACGGAACCCAACTCTGACCTCTTCGCCGACAGGAACCAGAAAAGCGCTCCTTCCGTCCGCAAGGACAGTTCCCCTCCTGAGAGTTGAGTTTTGCCCATACGTTCTCGAAACGGTCGCATTCGAATCCCAACGGGATTCCGCCCCAAAGCCCAAGGTTGGGAGGCACGACCCACCCTGGGAACAATGTTCAAAAAGCATTTTCAACGCCGAAGGTGTTGCGCCCATCATCGGCCCTTTGGGCGCAACCCCGTTGGGGTTGTTTCGCACAGGGGCACAAAACCCAAGGTAGACCAGCCGCTGTCGCGGTAGGCTAACCTTGGGCTGGAGGGCGTAATCCCGTTGGGATAAAGGGAAATGAGACAACGCCGCGGATTGCATACTCATGGGCAAAGCACAGTCCCAGGCAGAGGGTCAGGGATGGGTGGACTTTAATCGGAACAGGCGCCATTCAAGGCATTGCCACACGTCCGGCCCGCTTCCCTATTTCAAGAACTCATTCCACTCGCGCTCGACATCCACGAGCCGCTCCTTCTGCATCAGGTCGCGCTTGCGGGCCGCGTCTCCGTATTGCGCCTCCTGGATCAGGCTCAGGTAGTAGTAGGCCGCGCGATGCGAGGGGTCCATCTTGATGGCCTGCTTCAGTTTCGACTTCGCCTCGCCGAGCAGGCGCATCTCGTAGAACAGCTTGCCGTCCCGGACCATGGTGTTGATCTCCGCTTTCTGCTTCGATCTCACACCGGCTCGCGCAAGCGTCTCGCGGCTGGGCGTCCTGCCTTCGTGGGCCTTGGCCACCTCGCGATTGTAGTCCCGATATTCGAGCGCCTTCTTGTTCTCCGGGTCGAGGCGCAACAACTGGACAATCTGTCGATCCGCCTCCTCGAACTCACGCTGTTTATTGGCGGCCTTCGCGAGGGCAATTCGGGAATTTGACAACCCGGCCATAGCTCGCTTCGTC
>JBLHKZ010000096.1:0-18566 GCA_047618185.1 Limisphaerales bacterium | reverse complement strand
TTTTTTTTTACCACGTGCACCCAAAGAAATTCATGGTCATAGCCGGCGAGGTCAGCGGGGATCACCGCGCCGCTGAACTGGTCCGCGCCTTGCGATCCGCGTCAATCGAGTATGGCGAAGAGGCGTCGCCGACATTCATAGGAACGGGCCCGGAATTGGAACGGGCTGGAGCCGAGCCGGCGATGGGGCTCGACCTGACCGCGCACGCGGTGATCGGGCCTTTGGACTTATTTCGCAGCGGTTTCAAGTTTTTGCGTTTCTTCGACGCCTTGTTCAAACTCGCCCTGAAGGAACGGCCGGATGTGTTTATCTTCGTGGATTACTCCGGGTTCAATCTCCGTTTCGCCAAGAAGCTGCGAGCCCGGTTGAACGCGCGACGCCCGGGATCGTTCAGCAATTGGAATCCGAAGCTGATCTACTACGTGTCGCCGCAAGTTTGGGCGTCAAGGCAGGGACGGGTGCATCAGATCGCGGAGAATATCGACCTGATGCTGTCGATTTTTCCTTTTGAGAAAGAGTGGTATGCCCAACGCAAACCAAACTTCCCAGTTGAATTCGTGGGCTACCCGTTGTTGGACCGACACTTGACGCTCAGTTCGGCTGCCGAGCCGCGAAAGCGTCAAGGGAAGGAGCCGTTTGTCGTCCTGCTGCCGGGCAGTCGGCTCAAGGAGGTCGAGCGACATATCCCGGTCATGATCGCGGCGGCCCGAAGGATTCAGGCTGAGCAGCCCATCCGGCTGTGCATGATCCTGCCCAACGAAAAACTCGCGACCCTGGCCCGGAAGATGATTGGGGAGCAGATCGATATTCAAATCCGGATTGGAGGGCAGGCTGAGGTCTTGCCCGAAGCGGATCTCGCGATCACGAAGTCCGGCTCGGTGACGATGGAATGCGCCCTATTTGGCGTGCCCGCCGTCGTGATCTATATCACTTCCTGGTTGATGTATCAGATTGCCCGGCGAATCGTGAAAGTGCGGTTTCTGGCGATGCCCAATCTCATCGCGGATGAGACGGTGTATCCTGAGCTGATTCAGGATGAGGCGACCGGCGCGAATATCGCCCGACAAGGTCTCTATATGCTGACCAACGCCGAATGCCGCGGTTCCGTGCGGAAGAAACTTCGAGGTGTGATCGAAAAGCTTGGCGAACCTGGCGCCAGTCGCCGCGCTGCGGGTCATATCTGGAATTTGATCAAGGGAAGCGTCCGGCTCCATTGGCCGCGTTGACAATTTCCAGGCCGTCATGACGAAGGCAGCCCTGATTCGCTGGAGCGCGAATGGCGGCAGTGGAATTTGCCCCCGGAAGAATATATTTCCAATCGAAGCCGGCTTGCCGATGATCCGGGAAATGTCGTTCAAATGGATTGCCAGCCTGATTTTAGCGACGGTGGTCGTGAGTCCCTGGGCTGAGGGCGCCGCGGACGCGCGACACGACGAGTTCCGCCAACTTTTCAACGGAAACGATCTCTCGGGTTGGAAGCGGGTCAATTGCGCATCCAGCACATTTACGGTGCGCGACGGCATGATCGTTTGCACGGGAATACCCACCGGAGTCCTGCGCACGGATCGGCAGTATGAGAATTTCATCCTCGAACTGAGCTATCTTCATGTGCGTCCGAAGGGAAACGCGGGCTTGTTCGTCTGGAGTGAGCCGATGCCAGTCGTTGGCGAACCGTTCACGCGCGCCATTGAAATTCAGATACTCGACGGCCGGAATTCAGAGACCTACACCAGCCACGGCGACGTCTTTGCGATTCAAGGAGCCAGCTTTATTCCGGATCGGCCGCATCCTCGCGGCTGGATGCGATGCCTGCCCAGCGAAAGACGCGCCAGGCCGGCGGGCCAATGGAATCACTATCGCGTGACCTGCCGTGATGGAGCGGTCACGCTGGCGGTCAACGGCAAGGCGGTATCCGGCGGCAGCGAAAGCAGTTTGCGAAAAGGCTACATCTGTCTCGAGTCGGAAGGTTCTGAGGTTCATTTTAAAGACATTCGAATCCAGGAATTACCGACGTCCAATCCCAAACCGGAGCAGATTGCGACGGTGGCCGAGGAGGGATTCACGCCGCTGTACAATGGCGTTAATTTTCGCGGCTGGCGTTACGACGACGGACACAAAGGCCATTGGCGACCGAGGGATTGGAAAATCGCCTACGACGGCAAGAGCGAAGCTGTCGATAAGAATTTGTCGACGAGTAGAGAATACGGCGACTTCACGTTGATCTGCGATTGGCGCTGGGCGGGGCCGGCGAAGGAGACCCTGAGGCCAATTATCTTTCCCAATGGCGACTACGCCCTCGATAGCCGAGGGCTCCGCAAGGAGTTGCCGGTTGACGACGCCGGGGACAGCGGGATTTACCTGCGCGGCAGCGCCAAGTGCCAAGTGAATATGTGGTGCTGGCCCGTCGGATCGGGCGAAGTCTATGGTTATCGCACGGATCTGAATCAGCCTCCGGAAGTGCGCGCGGGTGTTACGCCCCGCAAGCGCGCGGACAACCCGATCGGCGAGTGGAACCGGTTTCGCATCACCCTGATCGGCGATAGACTTACCGTCCTGTTGAACAATGAAATTGTGATTGAGAATGCGAGATTGCCGGGCATGCCTGAGCGCGGCCGGATTGCGCTGCAACACCACGGAGCAAAGATCGAATTCGGAAATCTGCTGATCAAGGAAATCAGATAGCCGGGGCAGGTCAAAATAGGAGCGCTTCCGGTCAGCGGTGTGTTGCGTCGCGCGGGGCCTTCGATTAACTTCCGCGCAACTTGAAAAAAACCCCGAAGAGTCAACGCGCTGAAATTCCCCGCAAGGCGATCTATCGGCTGTCGCTTTATCTGCGCTGCCTGCATCGACTGAAGGACAACGGCATTCAGACCGTGTCGAGCGACGCGCTGTCCAAGGCGGCCGGGGTGAAACCCACGCAGCTTCGTAAAGACCTCACCTATTTCGGGCAATTTGGCCGTCGGGGCCTGGGCTACGAAGTCGATCAACTGGCGCAAATGATCATCGATTTGCTGGGCACAGCGAGTCTGCAGCCAGTGATCCTGGTCGGCGTGGGAAATCTTGGAACGGCTTTGCTGTCGTATCGCGGATTTGACAAAGAGGGTTTTGAGATTGTCGCCGCGTTTGATCAGTTTCCGGATCAAACCCGCGCCAAGCGCGTCAGGCAACCGGTCTTCGGCATGGAGAAACTGGCGGAAACGATCGAGACCCGTGGCGTGAAGATGGCGATTCTGTCCGTGCCCGGCGAAGAGGCGCAGGAGGTCGCGAACGATCTGGTTGAAGCGGGGATTACCGGAATATTGAATTTCGCGCCGGTGGTGCTGCAGGCTCCCGATGAAGTCATGGTCAACAACGTCAACCTGGCTATGGAGCTGGAGAATCTCAGCTACTTTATTCAAACGTGAATGAATCTTCGCCGCTCCCGTCTTAACGACCGGGCGCGATTGGGCCCCACTATTGATCCAGATGAGCATCGTCAGACAACAGCTTGAAAATCGTTTACTGACCCGGCGGCAGTTGCTTCAGCGCTGCGGCATGGGCATGGGAACAGTAGGGCTGGCGACCGCGCTGGATTCGGCTGGTATCCTCGCGCCGGCGGCGCAGGCAGCCGGCTACAAATCTCCGTTGGCGCCGCGCGCCCCTCAGTTTGCGGGCAAGGCAAAACGCGTCATCCATCTCTTCATGAATGGCGGTCCCTCCCATGTGGACACCTTCGATCCAAAGCATTTGCTCAAGAAACACGCAGGCAAGGCGCTGCCGGCGGATTTTCAGTTGCGCACGGAGCGACCCACCGGCGCGGCCTATCCTTCGCCCTTTGAATTCAAGAAATACGGACAAAGCGGAATTGAAGTCAGCGAGTTGTTTCAGCATACGGCCAAACATATCGACGACATTTGCCTGGTGCATTCGATGCATGCCAACGTGCCGAATCACGAGCCGTCGTTGATGCTGATGAATTGCGGTGAGGCCCGTCTGATTCGCCCGAGTATGGGATCGTGGGTGAACTACGGCCTCGGTTCGGATAATCGCAATCTTCCGGGGTTCGTCGTGCTGTGCCCCGGCTTTCCGATCGCCGAATCTCAAAACTGGCAATCGGCGTTTCTTCCCGGCGTGTTTCAGGGCACGCACATCAATACGAAGACCACTGACGTGGAAAAGCTGATTGAGAACATTCGCAATCGAACTTCGACGCTCAAGGAACAGCGCACGCAATTGGATTTTCTTCAACAGCTCAACGAACGGCATCGGAAGCAACGTCAGGAGGACGCCGAGATCGACGCTCGGATCCAGTCGTTTGAACTGGCCTACCGGATGCAGCTGGAAGCCACGGATGCCTTCGATGTCACGCGTGAGCCCGAGTCGGTTCGGAAGATGTACGGCGATACCGTGCAAGCCAGACAGATCTTGATGGCGCGGCGTCTGGTTGAGCGCGGCGTGCGCTACGTCCAGGTCTGGCATGGCGACGGACAACCCTGGGACAGTCACGATCGCATCGAGAAGAACCACCGCCGCCTGGCCGGAGAATGCGACCAGGCAATTGGGGCGCTGCTCGCGGATCTCAAGCAGCGCGGCATGTTGGATGACACCCTGGTCCTGTGGGGGGGCGAGTTTGGACGCACGCCGACGGTTGAGCTGCCCAAGCCCGGATCCAACGCCGGGACGATCAGCGGCCGCGATCACAATCATTATGGCTTCACCATGTGGATGGCGGGCGGCGGAGTCAAAGGCGGCCACATTCACGGCGCCACGGATGAATTTGGATTCCAGGCCGTGAAGGACAAAGTGCACGTCCACGACCTGCACGCCACGATGCTTCACCTGCTGGGATTCGATCACGAACGCCTGACCTTCCGACATGCCGGGCGCGACTTTCGTCTGACGGACGTGGAGGGACACGTCGTCGAGGGAATCCTCGCCTGATCAGATACGGGGAGAAGGGTTGGCGCGAGAAGCGCCTTATGGCGCTTCAAGGATCCGATAGAACCTCGCGGCTATCATGCTGGCCTGGATCTCTTCGACAAAAGACTGAGTCGTTCCATTGCCGGTGATCATTCCGACCGTCACCCAGGCGATCAAATCGTCTGATGCCTGGACAAGATAGGTGACGCCGATCTCGCCCGTGAGCGCCACCTGGGGTTCGTTGGTTTCCGTGATCTGCACCGAGTTCACTCCAGGCACGGCTGAAATGCTGACTGAGGGAGAAATGGTCGCGGCTCCGCTTTCCGCGATTGCGAGCGCCGTCAAGGCATACGATCCGAGCCCGATCCCGTTCCAGGCAAAGTTGAAAGGCGCGGTCGCGTCCTCGCCCAGCTTGATCGCGCCGTTGAAGAATTCAACCTTGACGATGGAGCCTTCGGTAATCGAGGCGTCGGCGCTCAATACGATGTTTGCCGGAGCAAAGAAAATGGCGTTGTCGACGGGCGCGGTGAGAAGGACTGACGGGACGATTGGCGGGTTTACGTAGAGGGCGCCGGATTGAAAGGTGATCGTGTAGTTGACCGCTTCGGCGCCAGCGACCGTGATGGGATACTGGTCGATCGGACTGGCCTGGTTGGCGGCGGTCGTCACTTGCGCCGACGAGCTGAGCACGGATTCATCCTCGTCGTTGGCGAAGCCCACATAGGAAAGCGTCAGGGGGGGATTGGCCTCGCCCATAAATTTCGTCTGGTTGTGCGCCGCGATGGTCAGCGGCGCGGCGGTGATGACAAGAAAGCCCTTCTCATAGGTGAAGGTGTAATTGCCGTGAGAGGCGCCGGAGGGAGTGATCGTATAGAGCGCCGCCGGGCTTGTCAGGGTTGCGCTTGAGGTGAAACTAACCGGAGTTGCAAGGTCCTCCTTTGTGGCTCCGTTGATGAATCCATCGTAGGTCGCCGTGAACGTGGGATCGGCGGCGCCATAATTTCGGAATTTGTTCTCCGCCCGCACCATGACATTGATCGGAGTCACCGACAGAAGTCCATTGACGTGGTTGATTTGGTAATTTGCCGCGGCGCCTCCCGATGCGGTGATGACATAGTCGGCGACCGGGCTCGCAGCGTCTGCGGTCGTTGTCGCGCTTGCCAGTTCGGTCAGCACGGCGCTCGTTTCTCCATTGACGAAATCGGTATAGGCGATGGTGAGCGGCGGATTGGCGTCGCCGTAGGAACGGGCCTTGTTTTCCGCTCGGGCGGTCAATGTGGCGGGTTCGACCGTGAGCTTGCCCTCGACGTGGCTGATGGCGTAATTGGCGGCGGTTGCTCCCGAAGCCGTGATGTCATGCTCACCGACCGGGCTGCTCGAATCGGCGGCGGCGCTCAGCAAAACAGGGTTCGTCAGAACGTCTTTATCCTCGTCGTTGACAAACCCGAGGTAGCCGGCGGTCAGCGTCGGATTGGCGGCGCCGTAGGTCCTGGTTTTGTTGATCGCTGTTATCGTGAGCGGCGCCGGGAAGATCTCGAGCATGCCGTTGACGTAGGAGATCGTGTAGTTGACGTCGGCCGCGCCGCTTGGAGTGACCGTGTAGGCGTCGACGCCGGATGTTGGCCCGGCGGATGTGGAGTAACTTGGCGGTGTGTCGAGACTGGCTTCCATGTCGCCGTTGACGAATCCCATATAAGTCGAGGTAAACGTGGGGTTGTCGGCGCCATAGAGCCTGATCGTATTTACCGCCGTAATCGTGAGTGGAACAGGCGTCACATCCAGGTTTCCAGCTTCGAAGGAAATGGTGTAGTTGACGTCGGCCGCGCCCGACGCGGTGATGGCATATCCGGCGATCGGGCTGGCGGGGGTGGCGGTCGTGGAAAAAGTTGGAGGCGTGTCTAGCGCGCTTTCGTCGTCGCCGTTCTTGAAGGTCATGTAGATCCCCGCGAAGGTCGGATTTGTGGCGCCGTAGAGTCGGCTTGCATCCATGGGCCTGATCGTCAATGGAGCCGGGGTGACGGTGAGCGTTCCGTTCTCAAAGACAATCGTGTAGTTGGCGTCAACGGCGCTGCTCGGAACAATGTCGTAGGTGGTGGCCGGACTGGCGGATGTCGCGGTCGTCGCGACCGTGGCCGGTGTATCCAGCGAGCTTTCGTCGTCTCCCGGCGCAAATCCTTCATAAGTCAGCGTGAAGGTGGGATTCGAGTCACCGTAGATTCGCGCGGCGTCGATTGCACGAATCCGCAGGATTGCCTGGGCGATTGTCAGCGTTCCGTTGGTGTGCGTGATCTCGTAGTTGGCGTCGAGCGCTCCAAACGCGGTGATGGGGTAGGCGCCCAGAGGGCTGACCGCGGTGGCGGTCGTCGAAAGCGAAACAGGCGTGTCTAGGACGTTTTCATCCTCCCCATTGACGAATCCAGTGTAGGTCGCGGCGAGGGTCGGATTGGCGACGCCGAATTCCCGAAACAGATCGTCAGCCCGGATTCCCAATGGAGCTTTTGTGACGGTGAGCGTTCCGGTGAAGTGCACGGTGTTGTAGTTTGCCGCCGTTGCTCCAGAGGCGGTGAGCGTGTAGCCGCCGACCGGGCTGGTCGCAGTCGCGGCGGATGAGACTGTGGGCAGCGTAACGAGAGCGGATTCATCCTCGTCATTGACGAATCCCATGTAGCTGACAGTCAGAGGCAGGTCGTCGCCGTAGGGGCGGGATTGATCGACAGCCGTCACGATCAGCGTCCCCTTGATGACCGTCAGCATTCCGTTCGCGAATGTGATCGAATAATTGGCGTCGGCGGCGGCGCTCGGCGAAATTGGATACATCTCGGGCTGGCTGGCGGAAGTCGCCGTCGTCATGGCGATCACAGGCGTGTCGAGATCATTGGCGTCGTCGCCGGCGACGAATCCCGAGTAGGTCACCGCAAAGGGGGGATTTGAAACGCCGTAGGCGCGCGATGTGTTATTGGCGGTGATCCCAAGCGGCGCCGGAGTGACGTCCAGCGCGCCATCCACAAAGACAAGCGTGTAGTTTCCGTCCGTCGCTCCGCCCGGCGTGATGGCGTATTGGCCGGTCGGGGAATTGACAGTCGCGGTCGTGGTGAAGCTTACCGGCGTGTCCAGGGCGCTTTCGTCGTCGCCGCCCTGAAACCCCACGTATTCGACGCTGAACATGGGATTCGTCGCTCCGTAAACACGGGTTGCAGGATTGGCGGTAATGGTCAGGATGCTCGTCCCAATGGTGAGGGAACCATTGATGTGCGTGATCGAGTAGTTGTTGTCCATCGCGCCGACGGCGGTGACGGGGTAGGAGCCGGCCGGGCTTCCCTGAGTCGCGGTGGTGGAGAGCGAGACGGGGGAATCCAACACGCCGCTGTTTTCTCCATTCAGAAATCCGAAATAGGTCGCGGTCAGCGTGGGATTGGCATCGCCGAATGCCTTGCCCTTGTTCTCGGCCGTAATGGTGAGCGGCGCTTGTTGAATCGTCATCACGCCATTGGCGTGGGTGATCGCATAGTTCACATCCGAGGCGCCTGCCACCGAAATGACGTAGTCGTCGACGGGACTGAATTCATCGGCTGCGGTGGTAAATGTTGGCGAGACGTCCAAGTCTGCGGGGAGCTCGCCGCCGATGAATCCAGCGTAGGTGGGGATAAACGCTGGATTGGCCCGACCATATTCACGGCTGGCGGGCTCGACGCCGATATTGAGCCCGCGTTGCTGGACAGTCAGCAGAGCGGGAATGTGATTGAACAGGTAGTTGACCGCGCCGCCGCCGGACGGCGTGATGGGATAGATTCCCGCATCGCTGAATGTCGTTCCAGTTGTGGCGATAATGGGCGAGGTGGTGAGAACGGCCGCATCCTCGCCATTTACGAAATCCATGATGTCGAAGGTCAACGTGGGATTGGAATCGCCATAGGTTCGCGTCTTGTCGTGCGCGATGACTCGCAACGTCGCGGGGTTGATGGCGATCGCCACGTTCTTGACCAGCGGTTTGTAGAGAGAGCCGTCGTCAGGTTTGAAGATGACGCTCAGATTGGTGACGCCGACGGTGAGCAGCGTGCCCATCTCCAGCGAGTAGCTGAAAGTTCCGGGCACGCTCGCGACTGCGTTGAGCTCGTTCGCGCCAAGGACCGTGCCGTAAGTGATCGGACCCGGAGCCCAGGTGATCGATGGAACGGTTCGAATGTCGCCTGTCTCAAACGACACTGTGTAGCAGGCGTTGCTCGACTCTTCGAAGTGGATCAACGTTCCGGCGCTGTCGGTGAATTCGAGATGCGCCGCAATTTGAAAATCCACGCCGTCGTCGCTGCGATGGAGTGTGAATTGTTGGTCCGGGTTGCCGACGAAGAAGAAGGCGCTGTTTCCATCTTCGAGCGTGTAGCTGGCGATATCGACCGGCGTGAGATCGAGTTCCGTCTGGGCGCGCAGGACGATCCCTTCAATGCCGGTCACAACCAGCTGCTTGCCATTTCCGGCAACGCCGTAAAACGACTTGAAAGTGATTGTCTCGATATTGGACCAGTTGATCGAGTCAGAGCTGCAAAGCGCGGTCCCGCTGGTTCCGACGGCGAAGTAAATATCGTTTACGAAGGCGACGTCGTTGAGCCACTTGGTTGTGCCGCTTGCGCGCGCAGTCCAGTCGGCTCCATCGGGACTGGTCAGAACCGTTCCGTTCTGGCCGACGGCGACCAGTTGGCCATTCAGCCATCGCACGCAAAAAACCCAATTCGCCGTCCCTGAGGATTGGGCCGTCCAGCTGACGCTATCGACGCTGGTGATGATAGTCCCATTGTCTCCGACGGCGACAAAGCCGCCCGGGTGCGAGGTGACGCCGGAGAGGTATTCCGCTGTCGGCGTCGTTCTCAATGTCCAGTTGGCGCCGTTGTCCGTCGAGGTGAGAATCGTGCCGCCGCCGCCGCTGACGACAAAGGTTCCGTCTTTCTCGGTCACCCCTTGTAAATCGTTGGCGTCCGGAGAGGGGATATCTGTCCAGATGATGCCCATTTGGCTCAGCGCGTTGGTCGTGAAATTGGTGACGGACATGCCCATGCCGTCGGTCGTGATATTCGTCGAGATGACATCGACCAGGGTGTTTGTGCTGTAGATCATGTTGCCGGCGGTGCCGACCGCGAAGATCAGATTGGTCGTGCCGCCGACACCCAGGAGCACGTGATCCAGCAAATTGGTGGGGACCAGCTCAGTGGTCCAGTCGATGCCTTGCGGACTGGTCATGACCGTCCCGCGGTCGCCGACTGAAACGTAGAGCTCCGGCGTGCGGATGGTTTCCCAAAGCCAGTTGCGCGTGGATTCGTTCTGTTCGAGCCAGACATACTCGCTGAAACCGTCGACCTTGAAACCGTCCATCATCGCGCCGGTGCGTCCGGCGAGCGTGAAGAAATCGCCCGAATGAACGCCGGTGTAGTAGGTCGCGTCGGACAAAGGAAATCCGGTGAGGGCAAGCTGGTTGGTCCAGTTGGCCGGGCCGTTCTCGGTCAACCAGCCTTCGCTTTCTCCGGCGACGAGGATCGCCGATCCAGCGTCTCCGACGATCGCGTGCAGGTCGTTCGCGCCGGCGGCGCCGGTCGGGTTGGAAAGCCAAGTCGTGCCATCCAGGCTGTCCAGCGTCACGCCGTTCTCGCCGGCGATCCAGAATTTGTTCTGTTGAAACGAAATACGATTCAGGTGTTCGGTCGTTCCGCTTGTGCGAGAGCTCCAGTTTACGCCGTCGGAGCTGGCTCGAATGGTTCCATTTTCGCCCACGGCGATCGCGAGACCGAGGCCATAGGCCACGCTGCGCAGCCATTCGGTCGTTCCCGAATTTCGAGATGTCCAATTGGCGGCGTCAGGGCTGGTATGAATGGCGCCATTGTCCCCGGCGGCGACCAGCAGGCCGGGCATCGCCGTGACACCTTCCAACCAATCGGCCGTCCCCAGATCGAAAAGCTGATAATTGATGTGATCGCTGGATTTGAGAACGGTTCCGGCTTCTCCGGTGATAATGACGTTGCCATTGAAAAAGGTGACGGAGCGCAAGGCCTTTGACGTGCCGCTGGTCCTCGGCGTCCAGGTCGCCATGTCTTCAGTCGTGTAGATCTGTCCCTTTTCGGCGACTTGCACGGCGACCCCATTTTCATAAGCCATGTCGACCACGTTGTTGCCATGCGGGGAGGGGTTCGACCAGCGCCAGCGCATCGAGGTCAACGAGCCATCCGCGTGGACACGGTTTGTCGTCAAACAAGACAAAGCCAGCAACGCGGCGAACAGGCGGAGCGCGAAAGTGGGAGTTGCTATACGACGTTTCATTGTAATCGGGAATCAAGCGGCCCGAGCGGAGGGCTCGTTCGATTTGGGCGAGGGGCGATCGCGAATGATCGCGGCGCCGGGCAGGGTCAGGGCAAAGACGCTTCCGGCGGGGGAGGTCTTCTTGAGTTGCAGATTGGCGCCCAGATGGGTCGCGAGTTGTTTACTGATGGCGAGGCCAATGCCATTGCCGCCGGGGCGGCTGGAATGCCGCGGGTCGAAGAGAACTTTTTGTTCGGACTCGGGAACGCCCGAGCCTTCGTCGGCAACTTCAAATTCCACGCTGTCGTTCGCGTCGGTCAGTCGAAGCGTCACTTGCTTCCCGGCCTTCGTCGCATGCAAGGCATTGGTCAGCAGATTGATCAGAATCAATACGACCAAATTTCCCGTGCGGTTATTCGTCGAGCCCGAGGCCGTCGATTCGATGCGAAACACCACGCCACTTTTCTCGACCGCCGAGCGAATCTTCGACTCCACCAATTCGGCGGTTTCCTTGAACGTGATCTCGCACTCGCTCAGTTCGCTTTCGTCGCGAATGACGCTGACGATATCCCGCACCATGTCCTCCATTCGCTGAGCCGCCTCTGCCGCGTGTCCCCAATCTTCGTCGTCGGGCGTTTGGCCGAAGGTCTCCTTGTAGGAAAGAAAGGCCTGGATGCCGGTGAGGGGATTGATCAATCCGTGAATCAAATGCGCGGAGACGGCGCCGACGGCCGAGGTGCGGGCTGTGTCGGCCAGGTCCTTGTTGGCCCGGATCAGTTGCTCGCGTTGCTCGCGCAGCAGGGAGTTGGTTCGCTGAAGCCGATGAAACGCCCAGCCCAGAATGAGCGCGATCGCCAGGCCGCCGGCCACGAACGTAGTTCGGCTCTGGCCGGCCAGTTTTTGATCGAGTTCGGCGAATTCCGCGGCGATGCCGTCGCCCTGAAGAATGAATTGCGCGACGCCGAGCAATTTGTCGCCATCGCGATCGTGGAGGGGAACGTAGATATCGAGGAGCGGAACTGTTCCCGAGTCGGGGATCTCGGTCAGCAAGATTGTCGATAAGTCGCCCTCGGGAAGGAAATGGGTGACCGGGACCAGAGTTCGCAACTGCTGGAGGTCTTCTTCCGCCAGGGGACTGCCTTCCGTGACCAATCCGGAAAAGGTGGAATCAGGTTGGCCGTCGGCGCTGTAAAGGCGGTGGGCCAGCACGGATTTGAGGCCGGCGGTTTCCAACGCGACATCGGCCTGAACGGAGGGTTCACTGAGGGGGCCGAACAAAGTGTTCTCCTCGGACTCCGCGCTCATCAGCGCGAACTCGTGCAACGCATTTCCATCGCGTCCGAGAATTTGTTCCCTCAGACCGGCGCCGAGCGATTGAGTGACCGAGAAGACCGTCACGCCATAGACACAAATGGTCAGCGCGATGATGATCGCCGGCAGGGCCTTGCTGGTCTTAAGTTTCTCTAAGTGTCTGGCCATTCTGCAACGCTCCTTCCTAAGCGTGTGCATGTCGTTGGTGACGCGTGACTCTACATTTGCATCGGGATTAATTCAATATTCCCACTCGATGCCGCCGATTACGACATTGGCCGTGTAATCGTCGGAAACCCGGTTGGAATTGGCGAACTCCAGTTCATGCTGGGCAAAAAGCATCCAGCGGTTGCTGATCTTTCGCTGGATACGGCTTTCCACATTCAGGCGATTGCGTTTGCGCTTTTCGGGATTTGTCGCGCTGACGGTGCGCGAAACGTAACTGTAGAAGTTGAAGCTGGCCTTGGAGCGCAATTCCCATTTTGTATCGCGATACTGAATCTCTTGGGAAATCTGATAGCGATTGTAGTCGAAGAAGGTCGACCCGCTGTTTTTATTGAAACGGGCCTCCAATTTGGTTGAGGTTCGCCAACGCCGCGCCTTGTCCCAGTAATGGCGAATGCGAAACTCAAGTTCATGCTGATTGCGGGTCAGCGTTGTGCCGGGGATGAGTCCGCCGGTCACGTCAAAGGAATTGGAATCGTCGGCCGTACGGCGGAGGCGCTCATAGCTGAGTTTCCATTCCGAACGGCGGCCATACTCGCGCCCGTAGGACAGCGAAGGGCCAACTTCCCATTCGTCTCCCGCCGGCGCGAGAAATTCACTGCGCCTGATTTCGAAGTCGAGTTCCAGCCATGATTTGTTTGGGAGATTGCGGCGGATCGATGGGGTTGCGCCGCCCTGGTGCAGTTGGGATTTGATGTTTCCAAGATCCAGGAGCGACGCGGAAATGTCGAAGACCTGATTGAGGTAGACATACTGGGATTGCAGGCCGACGACCCAATCCTTGCCGATTTCCTGAGTCACGGAGGCGACCGTGATGAAGGATTGATCGTTATCGGAAGAGCCGGGGCCCAGATAGCGGATATCCTGGCCCGTCACGAACACATTGAAATCCAGTCCATCCTTGGGCAGGAGAACCACAATCGCATCGAATTCGGCGAAAGTCAGGGGGCTGGTTTGATCGACGAATCGGCTGCGAAGCACGTTGTCGTTGTAACCCGCGCCCAGCCGAACGTTGTAGAACTGCGCCCAGCGCGGGTCTTTCAGTTCCATTTCCGCATCGAGACTGCCCGGATCCAGTTCCTGGGCGAAGGCGTTTGCCGTGAATGTCGACATGGCGAGCAAGGCTGCGAGTCGTTTGGCTCTGGACAGAGCGAATCGGCAGGGTTGAGACACGCAGGGGAGTTTGGCTGTGTTTGGAGCTGAATCAACAAAAACCGGGCCGCCTGTGGAAGGCAGCCCGGTTCATTGGAAAGATGCGACCCAATTGGGGCCGGATCGAATCGGCCGTCGGTTAGTCGTTGCCGGGACGTTCGCGGATCTCGTCCTTCTTGTCCTTGGCCTCGTCGATCACCTTGTCGAGAGCCTTATCGCGGATGCGCTCTTTGACTTTGGCGATCAGATCCTGAACGCGATCGCGGACCTCGCGCTGGTGCTCCAGCCACTTGTCTCGGTTTTCCTTCAATTCTTCGCGGATCTTCCCACGCTCTTCCTCGGTGGAATCCTTGAGCTGCTGTTTGATTTCCTTTTGTTTCTCCAGGAATTTTTCGCGCTGCTCCTTGATTCGCTCGAGGGTGGCCTTGAGGCGGTCAGGGAGTTCCGGGCGATCGGGTTTCTCCGGCCGGTCGGGCTTTTCGGGCGGAGCCGGCCGATCGGGTTTATCAGGGCGTTCGGGCTTTTCGGCCGCCATGAGGTTCATGGTTGTGAACGAGAATCCAACGATCCCGGCGATGAGTAGTGATTTGATCTTCATTTTAGTCTGTCTGTTTCGAGTGTTTCCGCTGAGCTTCATGCTGGTTTGTTTAGCAATCGATGTGCCAGTGGTTGCGAGTTTTCTTAACTTGTTGTAAAGCAATTAGTTAAATCTGTTTATTGGAATCGTGTTCACTTTGATTTTGATGAAGAAACGGGGATCTAGCCCTCTTATTGCGGGTAGTGTGGGGAAAATCCCCCAATTATTCCGCATCGATCATTTTCTCGGAGAGACGATACCGCACGTAATCTCGGGAAACACCCAGTAGCCGTGCTGCGGCAGAAACGTTTTCGTTCGTCTGTTCGAGCGCGTGCTTGATGATTCGGTTGATGCCGTCCTCCAGGGAGAAACCTTCGGAGGGAAAGTTAAATCGTTCATTGAACCACTCCGATTCGTCGAGATGCCCGCTGGCGAGTGAGGATGAATTGGATCGAGCCAGGCTGGTGAAATCGAGCTGCTCTGAATCTTCAAAGACGATGGCGCGCTCGAGTTCGTGTGCCAGCTCACGGACATTGCCGGGCCAGGCATGCTCGCGCAGGCGTTTGCGCCCGGGGTCAGAGATCTTGCGTAGCGCGAGTCGGTGTTTGCGGCAAAGGCCCTCGATCAGGGTTTCCGAGAGGCGCACGATATCCTCCGAACGCGCGCGGAGCGGGGGGATGACCAGGCGGTAAAGATCGAGGCGGTGAAATAGATCTTCGCGAAATCGCCCTGCGACTACCTCTTCGCGCAGGTCTCGATTGGTCGCGGCGATGATGCGCACGTCGACCGGTATTTCCTTATTGCCGCCGACCCGTCGAATGCGGTTGTCGTCGATCGCTTTCAGGATCTTGGCCTGAAGGCCCAGCGAAAGGCTGGGAAGCTCGTCGAGGAAAAGCGCGCCGCCATTGGCCGCTTCGAACAATCCGAGGCGAGCGGACTTGGCGTCGGTAAAAGCGCCTTTCTCGTGGCCGAAAAGCTCGGACTCGGCGAGTGATTCCGGCAGCGCTGAACAATTGACCTCCACCAGCGGCTGTTCGGCGCGGGGTCCGTTCTCCTTCAGCCAGCGCGCGATCCTGGTCTTGCCCGATCCTGTTTCACCGACGATCAGCACGGGCGGCAGGTCGTTTTCCATCCGTCGATCCGCCGCGATAATCTTGTCGAGGTGGGAGCGCAACGGCGCCAGCGCTTTACCGAAGAAGAACCCGTCTTCATTCCGCGTGTCGCGCAGATGTTCCTCAATGCGTTTGGTCTGTTTGGTTCGGCGCGTGCGGTTGATGACAATCGTCATCTCGGCCGTGTCGAAGGGTTTGACCAGATAATCAACCGCGCCAAGTTTCATCGCGTTCACCGCGCCGGCGATGTCAGCGTTGGCGGTCATGACGATGACGCCGGTGGAAGTTCCAAAGAGTTTCTCCTTGAGCAGGTCCGTTCCGAGACCATCGGGGAGATTTACGTCCAACAGCGCGAAATCGAAACTGAACTGCTTGAGGAACTCGCGCGCGGCCTCGATGGTCGGCGCGGCGGTCACGTCCGCATCGAGGCGTTCGAGCGAGATCTGCAGGCGTTTGCGTTGCAAGACCTCGTCCTCGACGATCAGGATACTTAAACCGGCAAAAGAGATATCAGCCATGGAACGACAGATTGAACACAGAGCGCGCCGGGAGTGAAGACATAATTGTAGCGAACCGGCCTCAAGAAGCTGGCCGATGCGGGAATATGAATTGCGTCCGTCAAGGCGTTGTCGTCGTGCTTCAGTTCGCTTCAGGGGTAGAATGTTGCATGAATCCAAAACCTTTATGCATGGCGGATTCCGAAAAGAATCAGCTAAAAAGGGCGGGCGGTTCTTCGCCTTGCTCTTCAGATTGACGAGCAGCCCCTATGGCCGAAGCTGTTGGCCAGTCTTTTGTAAAATGTTTTTTACCGCACACAGAACACGAATTTTTCAGACGGTCGCCGCGGCGCTTTGCTTCGCGGCCGCGAGCGATGGCCGCGCGTCCGAGAAAGTCGACTTCAATCGGCAGATCCGGCCCTTGCTTTCGGATCGCTGCTATGTCTGCCACGGCCCGGATGAGAAAGCCCGAAAGGGCAAGCTTCGCCTGGACACGGAGGCCGGCGCTACCAAGTCGCAGGGAGGCGGACTCCATGTCATCAAGCCCGGCAGCCCCGAGCAGAGCGAAGCCCTCCGTCGCATGGAAGCCGCCGATCCCGACAAACGCATGCCGCCGCCGGAATCGAATTTATCGCTGAGCAAGTCGGAGATTGAGCTGATTCGCCGTTGGATCGGGCAGGGCGCGGAATTCCAGACCCACTGGTCGTTCACGCCTCTCGAAAAAATTCATCCGCCCCTGGAGTCGGGTCGCGATTGGGTGCGGAATGAGATTGATCACTTTGTGCATGCGCGTCTGGAGCGGGAAGGGCTGGCTCCGAATCCCGAGGCTCGCCGTGAGCGCTTGCTGCGGCGCGTCACATTCGATCTGACTGGACTGCCGCCGACGATCCCCGAAATGGACGCCTTTCTCGCGGACACGACTCCCGGAGCCTACGAACGCGTTGTCGATCGCCTGCTGGGCTCGCCGTCCTATGGAGAGCGCATGGCTTTGGAATGGCTGGATGTCGCGCGCTACGCGGACACCTATGGATATCAGTCCGACCGTTTCAATCATCTCTGGCCGTGGCGCGATTGGGTGGTGCGCGCGTTTAACGACAACTTGAGCTACGACCGCTTCATTGAATGGCAACTGGCGGGCGACTTGTTGCCAAACGCGACTCGCGAGCAGCGGCTGGCGACAGCCTTCAATCGCAATCATCGGCAGACGAATGAAGGAGGCAGCATCAATGAGGAGTGGCGCGTCGAATACAACGCCGATCGCGTTAAGACCATGGGGCTGGCATTTCTCGGGCTGACCCTGGAGTGCTGTCGTTGCCACGATCACAAGTACGATCCGATTCTTCAAAAGGACTACTACAGCTTTTTCGCGTTCTTCAATTCCACGGATGAATCCGGCCTCTATTCCCACTTTACCGACGCGATTCCGAATCCCACTTTGTTGCTCTACCCGGATGACGAGACCGAGCGGCGGCATCTGAAGCTCCGACGCGAGATTGCTTCGTTCACGCGCCAGTTGGCGGAAGCCTCGGGTAAAGAAACCGACGAGTTTAAGAAGTGGTTAGGTTCGACGTCGAAGGTCGGGAAAGAGATCTCCGGTCTGGTCGGGAGTTTCTCCTTCGACTCGATTGTGTCCAACAAAGTCGCGAACGCAGCCACCGCCAAGGCGCCGGGAGCGCTGAAGGAGAATCCGGAACTGATCGAGGGGAAGTTTGGCAAAGCCCTGAAATTCAGCGGAGAGAATTCAGTCGATATCGCGGGCATCGGGGATTTTGACCGCACGGATTCGTTCTCACTCGGGCTTTGGGTGAAGATTCCCGAACGGCGGGATCGGGTCATTGTGCTGCATCATTCGCGAGCAGGTTCGGATGCCGGCAGTCGGGGCTACGAGCTCCAGCTTGAAAACGGGAAAGCGTCCTTTGGTCTGATTCACTTCTGGCCCGGCAACGCCCTCAAGGTCGCGACCAGGAAAGAGCTTCCGCTCAATGAATGGCTGCATCTGGGAATCACCTACGATGGCTCCAGCCGCGCTTCAGGTCTGCGGTTCTTTGTCGACGGCGCGCCGGCCGAAACTGAGATCGTGCGCGACACACTCTTCAAGACGATCGGTTACGCGAAGGAGAAGATGAAGGTTCCCTTGCAGCTCGCGGCGCGATTCCGAGGTAGAGGATTTAAGGATGGTCAGATCGACGAACTGCGGATTTTTGACCGGCAGTTGTCGGCGATGGAAATGGAGACGGCCTGGTCGCGGGCGCCGCTGGAAGACGCGATTGCGAGATTGAAAACAAGTCCCTCCTTCACGGATCGAAGCAAGTTGCGGGAGTTTCATCAGTTGCGCTACGACGAGGGACGAATCAAACGGGCAGGGGAGTTGCAACGGTTGCGTGATGAGGAGAACAAGCTCATTACCGCAGTCCCGGAGATCATGGCGATGGGTGATCTGCCCGAGCCTCGACCGACCTTCGTGCTGAATCGCGGCGCCTACGATTCTCCCGGTGAGCCCGTCACTCCGAGCGC
>JBLHKZ010000095.1:0-18658 GCA_047618185.1 Limisphaerales bacterium | reverse complement strand
CCAGCGTGCCGTTGTGCTTCTTCACCATGTTGGAGATGGCGCCGAGGTAGATGTTCACGTTGGAGAGCGACTCCTGGGCCATGAGATCGGAATAGGCCTCCACCTTTTCAGGGTCGTCCGCGTGCTCCACTTTGTAGGCTTCGGCGCGTTTGTGGTACTCGTCGGTCATCGAGGTGAATCCGCGCACGTCGGAGAACATAACGGTGATGTTTTTCCGCTTACCTCCGAAATTCAGTTGATCCGCGGCGAGCAGTTCGTGGACGACGTTGGGCGAGACCAGTTTGGAAAAGACGTCTTTAACGCGGCGTTTTTCCTTCTGCTCGAAAATGACCTGGTAACTGACCAGCGCGACATGGGTTAGCAGGAGTCCGCCGAACTCAGGCAGAATAATCGGCATCCAGTAGCGCGTTTCCAGAAACACCTTCACCGCGATGAGGAAGTAGACGAGGCCGACGACGATCACTGAAATGGAGGGCCAAGGCGCTTTGAGAGTCCGGCTGAGGACGCCGGAAATGGCGCCGAGTAGAATGATTAGAAGGAGGTCGAGGCCCAGCGAGCTTCGCTTGATGAACTCGCCCATCAAGATCGAGTTCGCGATGTTCCAATGTTTGCTGACCAGAAAGGTCTCTTCGGCGACCGGTGTGGCGCCGACGTCGGACACGTTGTTGCCCGAGGCGGTGGAACCGATGAAGACGAGCTTGTTTGCGTAGGGAGTGTCGGTGGGTATTTCACTGCCCTCGGCGCGCAGGTCACTGAGGTATTTCCGATACGCAGTGAGGTCATCTTCGCGCACACTGTCCATATTGAAGAGTTGTAAGGCAGAGAACTGGGCCAGCCGCGGGTCATTCCACGCCAGCCGCCAGTTGATGTAGAAGAATCCGTTTTGATCGATCGGCATTTCCCGGACGGTGGCCCCGGCGGCGTCGCGGAAAATGACGCGGTCCGTTGTGACCGTGGATTTATCGAGATCGATATCGAGGGCCTTCGCGGCCATGACGACGGCCATGTGCCAGATGCGTCCGTGTTCCTTGTCGGTCTTGAATACAGCGGCGCGCCGCAGGATGCCGTCCTTGTCGAAGTCGGCGGTGGCATGGCCGACGTTGAACGCATTGGTCCGGAGTCGGTCGTTGGGCAGTTCGGCCTCCCAGGCTCCCGAGGTTTTCGTGTCGCCGAAAGTGGCAAGGACGACGTTATTCGCGTTGCTGAGTTGCAGGCCAAAGAAGACGTCGGAGGGAAGTTCCTCATAATCCGGATTCATATCTTCCTCGGCGAACAAGACATCGAAGGCGACCGCCTCGGCGTCCTGATTGGACAATTCGCGGACGATGTTTGCGTGGATCACTGTCGGCCACGGCCATTTCTCGCCAAACGCCTCGTTGATCTGGTCAAGGCTGTAGTTGTCGATAAAGACCGTCGCCAGATTCGTCGCGGCAGGCGCGTCGTCAGTCAGAGCCTTGCGCGATCGCCAGTCATAGGTGTCGTGCTCCCAGCGATCCAGCATGCCCATGCCGGGGGAAACGTGCTCGAAGATCGCGACCAGACAAACAACGCTGATCACGGCAAGCGGGATCAGAATGGGAGCCAGTTTAAGTAGACGCTCTTTCACCGGGGCGAATCATAGAAAAAAAGCAGAGCAACTCAAGGTTGCTCTGCTCGGGAAAATGCCATCGATCAGGCGCTCAGTCTTCGCCGTTGGGCGAGATGATCTTCTCGACGAAAAATTGGTTCACATTATCGACGGGAATCGAGTCGCCGGCGGGCACGTTCGCGGCGACGGTTTGGGCGTGATTTCGCGCGCCAGCAGCATCGCCCGGGTTTCCGGCAAGATAGGCGCAGGCGGCGAGCGCTCCGGCGAAAGCCTGTTGGGGGGATGCCTCGCCACCTATCAGCCCATCATAGACTGAGGCGGCGAGTCGGGCGGCGTCTAGGGCGTTTCGTCCTGCGGTCGTCGGATCAAGGATGGGCCGAATCACCGTGCCTCCGTTTGATCCGACCCCATTGACCACAATCACGGAGTCCAGGTAGCTGGCGGCGGCGGCGCCGGCGGTTGTGGCTGCCGCCGGCGAGCGACTTGCGTCCTGGATCGCCGCTCGCACGGCTTCAGCGACGACCTGCTCGATCAGACGAAGATTATTCAGATCGGCGGTGTCGGCGTTGTTGTTAACCGTTGCCACGATTCGTTGAATGACTTTCTTGAGTTCTGTTGCGTTGACGTTGCCATTGTCGGCGTTCGGATTCTCCTTTAGCGCTTCCTTGATAAGTCGACGAAACTTTTCCGGGAGGTCGTGGGGGGCGCCTTCGACCTGTTCGCCGACGATTCGCCGCAGGGCGTTGATCTCGAGTTGGGCGCCCGTTTGTGCGTCCAGCGGGATGGCAATGACTCGCGGCGGTTGATTGGGCGCGGGCCGAGCTCCGAAATTCAGCTGCTGGCCTTCCCCGATGGTGATCTCGCTTTGGACGGCGGCGACGAGGATGACCATGGTGACCTGCCCGCGAAAACACCGCACGATGCCGACAGCGAGAACTTCAAAAACCGTTCCGCGAATGCCAGCCACGCCTTTGGCTGTCTGCACTTCGAAATTGGACGCGGCGGAAAGCTTCTTCACATTGCCCAGCAGGCTGCCCTTCGTGAGCTTCATCTTTGTGTTGATGACAGATTCGCCGGCGACTTCGCGAACACTGAGCGTTTCAATGGTCAACACGGAGTCGGAGCGCACTCGAAGCACGTTTTGGCGGTCGGCGATTCGCAGGACAACGAAGCCCGTGGGGCCAGTGGTGATCGTGGCTCCCTGGGGAAGCGCCATGCCGCGCTTGAGACGGCTCTCGGTCCCTGCGACGTCTGTGTGCGTCGCGGATCCGCGGACGGATATGACGAGTGCGGTGTTGGCATTCGCGGCCGGTTTGGCTGCGGCGCGCGCTTGACTGGCGGACAAAAAGGAAATGGCGGACAGCGCCAGAGCAAGGATGAGTCGTGAGAGGAGTGGAGTGGGGCGAAATGAAGTTTTCATGTGACAGGTTGTTGCGACGTGTGCTTTTCCCGGCTTCAGAATTTGAACTTAGCGCTTTCCTTCATTTGGATCAATCGGGAGATTCGTGCGAATACCGGAAATTTTGAACATGAAAAAAGCCTGGAAGCGGTTCGCTTCCAGGCTTGGGAAAATTTCGTTATGAGCGATAAACTTCAGGTGGGATCGACTCGGGGCTTGCCAACCGTTCCCGTGATCGTCGCTTCGATCGGGGTGCGGGGAATGAGGATCACCCCGCGCACGTTGGGGTTTGCCAAGAGAGGGTTTACAGCGTTATTCACGACCTGTGCTTGCGCCGGCGTCAGGTTCAGCACCACGGCTACGGCGGCTTGTGCGTCGAGTTGGGTCGCGGGCTGTAGCGTGATGACTTGCGGCGCGCCGTCTGGGCCGGTGACCAGCAGTTGAACCGTAAACATGCCTTCGCCGCATTTGAAGATGCCGATCGCGTGAATTTCGTAGGTCGTGCCCCGAATGCCGGCGACGCCCTTGGCGGTCTTGACCTTGTAATTGGAGGCAGCCGTGGTTTTCTTTACGTTGCCCAGCAAAATGCCCTTCTTGAGGTCGAACTTGGTGTTGCCCTGAGTCTCGCCGCCCACGATTTTGTGGCTCAGTTCCTCAATGGTCAGGGTGCTGCGAGATTGAACGATTGCGAGTCCGTGACCGCCGAGGTTCAGCGTAACAGTGCCGAGGCCGGTGGAAATTGTGGCGCCCACGCCGATTTCCATGCCTTTCTTGACCTTGGAGGACTTGCCGTCCTGAAAGACTGTCGCTCTTCCGGTGACGTCGGTGACGGTGGCAGTCGTGCGGACCGCGTTGGGGTCGGCAGCGGCCTGGGCACTGGCGCCGGTGAATAGGAAAGTGAGTGCAAGCGCGCAAGCGAGAGCCGCGCTGCCGATGCGGTTTTGTAACATCTTCATATCTAGTGTCTTTAGTTTAAGGACAGTCTTCGAACGAATTTACTTTCAAATGCTTAAGCGTTGGCAGAGTCGAAGTCAAATGGATTATTTAGCGAGAAGAGCCCTCTTTCTGGCGTTCCTTAATGATCTGCAAATAGGACCAGGAATCAGAATTATTGGCCGTGCTGCGGCTGTAACTAAGCTCAAACCAACGCTTTGCCTCCTCAAAATCGCGTAATTGCAGGTAATGCCAGCCGACCAGTGAAGCTGTGTGGTAACCCCTGGGATCCAGTTCGAGGGCGCGCTCGTAATGAGGCCAGGCTTCGTCGTGGCGTCCCAGCCAGTCCAGGCACTGTCCCAGGCGAGCGCGTCGGACTGGATCGTGCGGATCAAGTTCGATGGCCTTTCTGAACCAACTGATCGCAGATTCCGCCTGGGATTCGTAGTCGGCGTCCGCTTTCCAACTCTGCAAACGATGCATTTCAGCGATTTGAAACGGCGTGTCCGGATTGCTGGGTTCGATTCGATGCGCCTCGCCCATGCGGGTGAGCTGTTCCTCAAAAGTCTTTGAACCCCGTTCTGCAAGATGGATTTGTCGGTATTCGCGAAATCGAAGCACGCCTTGCCAGGTGAGAAAGACACCGACGGCGAGCGCGATAATCGTCGCGATGGATTTCCCCCGAGTTTGAAGTGAGACTCGATGTTGCGGCGTCGAGTGTCGCGTTTGGGCCAGCAATAACGCCAATAACGCGGCGGCGAGCATTGCGAGGCCGGGGATATGCATGGGAAAATCGAATACCGCATGACACAGCAGCGCCACCATGGCGGTCGATACGCCCAGGGTTAGAGCCAGTCGATCACTGCGGATTGACGAGCTGTCGCCCAGGCTCTCGCGGAGTTGGCGCCATGATTTTCGGATACCCAGAAAGCATGCGCCCAGCGTGAGAAGGACGACCGCGAGCCCAATCACGCCCAGATCGGCCAGTGTGTTCAAATAATCGTTATGGGCGCGGATCGGGCGAGCTTGCATCAATTCCGAGCGATATTCGCGATAGCGCACGTCGAAATGGCCAGGTCCGACGCCGACTACGGGATGGTCGCTCCACATGTCCCAGGCCGTTTCCCAGATGTGGATGCGGATGTTGCCCTGGGGCCCGGATTGGATCGCGTTCTTCAGGCGTTTCTTGCCCATTTCACTTTGGGAAATGAAGAATCCTCCGAGGCAGAGGATCGTAACCATCGCGATGATGGCGTGAGTCCGGAAGGCGCGCATGCGTAGCAGCGCGATGAAAAACAGAAACATGGACGCCGCGGTCGCGATCCACCCGCCGCGTGATAGCGTCAGTCCGATGCCGACGACCAGGACCAGGCAGGCGTAGCCGAGAAATATTTTTGGAAGGTGTTTGAGCCGGCTGACCATGGCGAAGGCCAGGGCAACGGGGAGGATCATCGCCAGGAGAATCGCCAGGTTATTGGGATTAATGAAGAAACCCGATCCGCGGCGGCCATAGCCGTACGCGGCGGGTCTTTCGAAGTGCCAGACGTGGGCGGGATCAATCGCGGTTTGATAGCTGGCATAGATGGAATTGGCCAGCGCCAGGGCCAGGAGCGCAAAAACGAAAATACGAATGGATTCTCGCGAGCGAAAACAGTGCATGGCCGTGAGGAAAACAATTCCGTAGACGAGTGTTCGCAGCAGCTCGGTTCGCGCGACGTAGGGGACGTCGGCTCGAAAAGCCCAGATCAGCGCCATCGTGGTAAACGCGACGATACCCCATGCGGCGGGCGGCCAGTAGATTTCAAGCGAGCGATTCGTCCAGAGCCGGGCGATCCAAAGTAGCAGCAGCAGGACGGTCAGTCCCTGGGCGATCAGGAAATCCTCCCCCCGAACCATGCCGGTGAAGGCGACGCCGCAAATGAGCTGAATCAACAGCAGGCCGGCGGTCGTGCGCAGCAGCCAGCGGTCCGCATTTTCTCGGTTCATTGGCCGGTTGGCTTTGGGAGACTCACGATGCGGCCGGTTCTTCGACCGCGGGACTTAGTTCACGTACGTTCGCGGGTCGGTGATCTTGCCTTCGAGGGCGCTGGCCGCGACGGTTGCGGGCGAGGCAAGAAAGATTTGGGATTCTTTGTGGCCCATGCGGCCGGGGAAATTCCGGTTGGTCGCGCTGATGCACTTCATCGGGGTGTTCATGCGGCCGAAGGTGTCGACGGGACCGCCGAGGCAGGCGGCGCAACCGGCGTTCTCGGTCATCTGCACACCGGCGTCGACGAGGATGTCCCAGACGGACTTTCCGTCCCAATCGGAGCTTTGAAGATCGTTCACGATCTCGGGCGTCGCGGGAACGCCGAAGGTGTCGATGGCAACTTTCTTGCCGTTGAGCACGCGGGCGAACGCGAGAAAGTCGCTGGTCTTGCCGCCCGTGCAGGAGCCGATGTAGGCGCGGTCGAGTTTGAGATCCATCTCCTTGGCCAGTTTGCGTTGGCCCGGATCGGGATGGCAGGCGACGGTCGGCTCCAGTTTGTCGAGGTCGACGGTCATTTCGAACACGAATTTCTCCTCGGCGTCGCGTTCGACGGGTTCGTAATTCGATTTGGTGCCGTTGAGTTTCGTGCGTTCGTCCACGAGCGCGGCGGTCTTTTCGTCGAATTCAAAGATGCCGTTCTTGCCGCCGGCTTCGATGGCCATGTTGGCGACGGTCATGCGGTCGTCCATGGTGAGGCTTTGCGCGCCGGGGCCGTCAAATTGCAGGGCGCGGTAGGTGGCGCCGTCAAAACCGATTTCCCCGATGCAGTGTAGAATGATGTCCTTGGCCATGACGCCGGGCTGTAATTCTCCCTCGAGGCGGAAGTGCATGGTCTCGGGGACTTTGATGAGCAATTTGCCCGTGCCCATGACGAATCCGGCGTCGGTGTTGCCGATGCCAGTGGCGAATTGGTTGAAAGCGCCGGCCATGCAGGTGTGGGAGTCCGTGCCGAAAAGCACTTCCCCGGGGCGAATGTGGCCTTTTTGAGGAAGCGCGGTGTGGCAGACCCCGGCGTAGTTTGAGCCGTACTGTTTCTTTAGATTTCCTTTTTCTTTATCGAACACCCATTTGCCGTCTGGATCGTCGATGACATCGTAGAAATAGGGGAGATCCTGCTCCTTTGCGAAATCGCGCAGAATGTCGACGTTGCGGTTCGATCGGGAATCGGCGGTGAAAATGTAGTGGTCGGGGATGATGACGATTCGCTTGCGGTCCCAGACTTTTGCGTCAGCGCCGAATTCGCGCTTGAACACGCCGATTGTTCCGGGGCCGCAGACATCATGGGTCATCAAAACATCCGCGTTCACCCAGGCATTCTCGCCGGCCTGGAGTGAGCTTTTCCCCGCAGCGCGGGCCAGTAATTTCTCAGTAAGCGTCATAAAGGACGCCAAGGCTAGACGAGCGGGCAAGCTCCTGCAACTGGAGAAAAACAAGGATGTTTAAGAATTGGTGAACGGCGAACGGGCCTGTTACGAAGCGCCAGCCGGCCAATTGCATTTTGACGGATGGATGCTTCGCGGCTATGGAGTAGGAACTTCCATGAGAATTCGACGAGATATTTTGCTTCGAACCGCGCTGGTGGGCGTTTTGACCGCGTCTGCCGGAGCGGGCTCCGTGTTGGCTGGGGAAAAGATCATTTTCTCCGGGCGCGACGGTCGTCAGGCCCAGTATCATCGGAGTCTGAATGCGCGCCCGTTGTTCGTCGCGCCGCAAATTGGCAAAGCGATTGGCAATGGCGAGTCGCCGCTCGACGCGTTCAATGCGCCGCCGGCCATGATGTTTGAGTCGCGCCGGAAGCAAGCGAGCGACGACAAGGATTGGATTTTTGAATCGCCGGAGGAACTGGGCGCAGAGGGCGCTGAAAAGGAGTTTCTGGGCGAGGGTAAGGAGTTTGAGAAAGACGGTTTCAATCGAACGCCAGCGGAACGATATCTCGATCGCAAGCGAGAAAAGAGGGAAAAGAGTCTGAAGGGCGACGATGCGAAAGACGCGGTGGAAAAGTTGAACGAAGCGGTGAAGGAGCTGGATAAAGACCCCTTGCTGGCGGACTTGAAGGCCACGCAATTGTCCCGCTCAAAGCTTGGCGGGTCCAAATCCGCGGTCGATCTCGCGACGGAAAGCCGATCCGCTTCTCAGACTTTCTCCGGACTGGGCGGCACGCTTGGCGGATCGCGCGGGGGCGCGGATATCGCGGGCAAGGCCTTCATCGAGTACCAGCGGGCGCACATCGATAAATTTAAGCAGACGCTTGGCGTTTCGGCCGTGCTTGGAAATCGCCCCGGTTCGGGAGCGGGTTTCTCTCAGGGGCCGGCCGGCGACTTGAAGGCGCCCATGGCTGGCGCGGCGTCGCCGTTCGGGCAACCGACGCCCGGCGCACCTGGAGCGTATCCCGGCTCGCGGGGACTGGGGCTGAAAGCATTGACGACGCCGACGGCGACGCCCGGATTTGCCCCATTGCCGGGACCGGCAAGAAATCCCGCGCCGACTGCGAGAGAGCGTTACAAGCCAAGCCGACTGAAGCAGCCGAAGCGGAGTAATTTTTGAAGCCCGCCGGTATCGCGTCCCTGACGCGCGATTCTCGATTCGTCAATCCCACCTGAACACGCGGACTTTTTCTCCGGCTGGAATCGTCGTTTCAGGCGGCGTGTCGACCAGGCCGTTTGCGTCGAGCAAGGCCCCGAGAGCGTGGGACGCCTGTAGGCCCGCCTGACGGACGCCGCCATTTCCGTCAATTTTCACTCGAACGAAATGGCGTCTGTTGCCGTGATTGACCAGCGGTTCGGTAAGTGTTCCGCTGATGAAACTGTCTTCGTTTTCGGAGCCCCCCTGGAACTGAACGATCGCCGGCCGCGCCAACATGAGAAATGTGACGATCGCGGAAACGGGATTGCCGGGCAGGCCGAAGAGGAGCTTCTCCCCCAGGCTGCCGAACACGAACGGTTTGCCGGGCTTGATGCGAACTCGCCAAAATTCCTGAGTTCCTCCCAGAGCGGCAAACGCCTCTTTAACGAAGTCCATTTCCCCGACCGATGCCCCGCCGGAAGTAATGACAATGTCGCATTGGTCAAAGGCGCTCCGCAAGGCGTCGACGGTCGCGTCGAGACGATCGGGCACGAGAGGCAGGGAGATTGGAACGCCCCCGGAGCGAGCGATGAACTGAGCCAGAGTCAGTCGATTGGATTCAAATATTTCGCCCGGTTTTAAATCGTCGCCCGGTTGCTTTAGTTCATCGCCCGTGGCGACGAGGCCGACGATGGGGCGGCGGCCCACGACGACCTCGGGAATGCCGACGGCGGACAGGACGCTGATCCGTCCCAGAGTCAAACGATCGCGGTCGTGAAGCAGATTCGCGCCGGCTTTCACGTCCTCGCCGGAAAGGCGGATGTGCTCCCAGGGTTTAACGGAGTCGAGACATTCGATCGTGTCCTCGGCGTTCGCGGCCGGCCGGGTGTCCTCCTGCATGATCACCGCGTCGGCTCCGGCGGGCAGTGGCGAGCCGGTGAAGATTCGGAGGCATTGTCCGCTGGCGAGGGGCGGACCGTCGTGGACTTGGCCGGCGGGCACGCGGCCGATTTGTCGCAGGGCGACCGGGTTTTCCAAAGAGGCCGAGCGCAGATCGGTCGCGAGCACGGCGTAACCGTCCATGGCGGAATTGTCGAAGGGCGGCAGGCTCATCGGCGCGGCGATGGCGCCGATGACGTAGCGGCCGGCCGCCTCACTCAGGGGCGCGGTTTCGGGTTGCGGCGCGGGCAGAGCCTGCTGGATTCTTTTTTGAGCCTCTTCGAGTTCGATCATGGCGGATGATAAAGGGATTATTCCGCGCCTCTGATGGAGATGGCTGACTTACAGCGCGGGCCGGGTGACATTAAGACGGGTCGGCGCGGTCGCAGCGATGCTGGCCCCGGCGTTTGGTTTGTCAGGATCAGTGTGAGGTAAGCGCGAGAGCCTGCTCGAGGGTGGAAATGCCATCGCGCACTTTGTCGAGAGCGACCATGCGCAGCGTTTTCATGCCGTCGCTCAAGGCTTGCTCCATGAGTTCCATGCCGCTCGCGCGTTTGAGGACCATTTTGCGAATTTCATCGCTGACGGTCATTGCTTCGATAATGGCGCAGCGTCCGGAGTAGCCCTTGTTGCAGCGTTCGCAGCCGCGGCCGCGATACAGCTGCACGTCTTGAAAATAGTCTTCGGGGATATGGAGATCCGTGTACATCTGCTTCGGGTAATCGACCTCTTCTTTGCAGGACGGGCAGATACGGCGAAGCAGGCGCTGGGCGCAGGCCATAATCACCGCAGAGGAAATCAGGAAGGGCGCGACGCCCATGTCATCCAGGCGGGTGATGGCGCCGGGCGCGTCGTTACAGTGCATGGTGCTCAAGACCTGGTGACCCGTTAGCGCCGCTTCGACCGCGATTTCCGCAGTCTCGGTGTCTCGAATCTCTCCGATCATGACGATATCCGGATCCTGACGCAGAATGGATCGCAAGGCGGCAGCGAAGGTCAGGCCGATTTGCTTCTTCACCGGGACCTGATTGATGCCGGGTATCTGAAATTCGATCGGGTCTTCCACCGTGACGATATTGACGTCGGGTTTGTTGACCTCCGCGAGGGCGGAATAAAGCGTGGTGGTCTTGCCTGATCCCGTGGGGCCAGTCACAAGGACCAGCCCGAAGGGAGCGCGGATGGCCTCTTTGAATCGGCCCACGGTGCCCTCGTCCATGCCGAGCTTGTCGATGCTGGCTGAAAGGTTGGATTTGTCCAGCACACGGAGCACGCATTTCTCGCCGTGCGCGACGGGGAGAAAGGAGACGCGCAGATCGATCGCCCGGCCGCCGACTTTCATGCGCATGCGACCGTCCTGGGGCAGGCGGCGCTCGGCGATGTCGAGGTTGGCCATGATCTTGATGCGGGAGGTGAGCGCCATCTGCATGTTCTTCGGCGGCGGCGTTCTCTCAATGAGCGCGCCGTCAACGCGATACCGGAGGCGAATCACTTTCTCGAAAGGCTCGAGATGAATATCGCTGGCTTTCTCCTTGATCGCCTGAACGAGAATGAGGTTGCCCATTTTGATGACTGGGGCCTCTTCGCCGACGCCGGTGTCCATGCTTTCCAGATCGTCGAGCGATTCGTCGACGAACTCGGCGCCTTCGGCATCGGCTTCGAGTTCGGCCTTGTGCGCGGCGTCGGTGATCAGGTCTTCCATGCTCATCTTGGTCCCGCCGTCGAGGTTGTCGAGCTTGTCGATGATCGTCTTCTCGGTGGCGATCATCGGCTGGATTTCCATGTTGGCGATCCGCTTGATGTCGTCGAGCGCGAGCACGTTCAAGGGATCGGCCATAGCGAGAAAGAGCAGGTCGTCCAGTCGTGAAACGGGGATGACCTTATGGTTCTTGCATATGTCCCTGGGCACGAGTTCGGCGATCTCGGGGGGGATGCCGATGCGCGAGAGGTTGATGGGGGGCGTCTTAAGCACGCGGCCCATGCTGACGGCCATGTCCTGTTCGCTGACGTAGGACTTGTCAATGAGCAGCTTGAGCAGGCGGGTGCCCTCGGTCTTCTGGATTTCCAGCAATTCCTTGAGCTGCTCATTGGTGAGCAGTCCGTCCTGGACCATTGCTTCGGCGATTCGATCTTGAAAAGAGGCCATAGCTTCAGCGGGTTAGTGGAAAACGCCTCCGATGACTTTCACCAGTTCCTCGGGCGGGGCGAGGTAATAGAGCAGGCGTGTTTTTTTGCCGTGTTTCAGTTCCGCGGCGGCCTGTTGATTGAAGGGGTTGGCGGTGGCGACGAGAATTGATTTGCTCATCTTGTCGATGGGCAGCACGCACCAGCGCTTGCAGGTGTCTCGGTCGAAGGTCTTGGAGAGTTCGACGTCGACGTCGTATCTGAGCAGGGGCATGTAGCCGAGTTTGGTTTTCTCGGCGATAAGTTTGAGGGCGGCTTCCACCTCCAGAAGTCCGCGATCGGCGAGCAACTGCACGAGAGGCGGCACGACCTGGCCGGGCGGATAAGAATCGGGATCGGGCCAGCAATCGTTGAAATCGCCTTCCTGAATAATGCCGCCGTCGACGAAGATTCGCTTCAGGGAGTTCTTCCCTTCGTCGAGTCCGGTGGGTTTTTCGGTCGAACCGGCGTCGGATGTGGGCGCCGAATACACGATGGAGGTGGCGATCTCCTCCTGTCCGTCGTCATCGGCGGGCAGCATTCCCTTTTCGATCTCCTCGAGCGCCTTGGCGGCGTCGGGATCGTCGGGATACTTGGTGGCGATGCTTTCCCATTCGAGAATGGCCGACGAAAATTGGCCCATGAGCTGGTGGGCGCTGGCGATCTTTTTGGCCGTCTCCATGACGGCGTCGTCGCGCTCAAGCTTGGAGTAGGCCTCTTTGAGAATTTCGAGCGACTGATAATCAGTCGGCTGCGACTGAGTGATCACCTCGAACATCTCAATCGTCTGAGCTAATTGCGCTTTTTCGCTGTCCGTCAATTGTTCGGGCATGGCAATTCTTTTGGATGGCTGTCGTTCTGGCGTGGCTGAGAACCCGTTGCGCCGTTCGCCGAGCGGCCTTGTCTGTAAATCGAGGGGGAGGACAATAATGGGTCGAGGTGGGCAAGGCAACTCCGGTTTGAATGGAATCGCGTCCGGTTTTTCGGCGAACCTGCTATTTCCCGAGGCAGAATTGGGAGAAGATGGAATCGAGCAGATCGTCGGTGGTCGTCTTGCCGACGACTTCGCCCACGGCGGCGACCGCGATGCGCAGATCGAGGGCGATGAGTTCCAGGCTGAGATCCTGGCCGAGGCCTTCGCTGGCTTGGGTCGCGCCCTCACGCGCGCGGCGCAGGGCGTCCTGATGCCGGGTGTTGATGGCGACCTGAAGCATGTCGGCGCGGATCTCGCCGGACCAGACGAGTTCCTCGATGCGGTCCTTCAACGCCTCGGCTCCGTCGCCGGTGACGCAGCAGGTCGGGGTAATGGGCTCGTTGATGGAGTCGGGCAATTTGAGGACGGCATTCAAGTCCGACTTGTTGGCGACGAGCGCTCGTTTCTTGGATGAGAATTCCTCCAGATAAGTTTGATCCTCTTCGGTCAGCGGTTCGGAGACATCGAGGACGTGGAGGATGAGGTCGGCTTTTTCCAGGGATTCCCGACTGCGACGGATGCCCTCGCGTTCGACGTCGTCGGAGGTCGCGCGCAGGCCGGCGGTGTCGATGAACACGACGGGGATGCCGCGAATGTTGGCGGTTTCCTCGATGGTGTCGCGGGTCGTGCCGGGGGTGTGGGAGACGATGGCGCGGTCGTGGCCGAGCAGCTGGTTGAGGAGGCTGGACTTTCCGACGTTGGGCCGGCCCACGATCGCGGCGCGAATCCCGCGGCGGAGGATCTGGCCTTCGCCCGCCGTGCGGAGTAATTCGTCGATGAAGGCGACGCCGTCCTGGAGTTTTTGGAGGAGCGAGTCGCGAGTGTCGGGCGCGATGTCCTCGTCCGGAAAATCGATGTGGGCTTCGACATGCGCGAGGACGCGCATGAGATCGTCGCGGAGTTGGTTGATGCGCTGGGAAAGCTTGCCGGCGAGTTGTTCGTTGGCGGCGGCGAGGGCGAGTTCGGTCCGGGAATGGATCAGGTCGGCGACGGCTTCGGCTTGGGTGAGATCGATGCGGCCATTGAGAAAAGCTCGCCGGGTGAACTCGCCCGGATCCGCGAGGCGCGCGCCGGCGGCGACCACGGTTTCTAGAACGCTCTTAACGACGAGTAGCCCGCCGTGGCAGGAGATCTCGACGGTGTCCTCGCGGGTGAACGTCCGGGGCGCGCGCAGGACGGAAACCATCACCTCATCGATGACTTTGTCGGCTCGGACGATGTGTCCGTAGAGGATGGTGTGGGAATCGGCGGCGCTGGGTTTGGGGATCTTGGCGCCCCCGGGTTTGAAGCAGCCGTCGGCGACCTTCAGCGCCTTCGGGCCGGAAATTCGGATGACCGCGAGGCCGGCTTCGCCCAGCGGCGTGGCGATGGCCGCGATGGTGTCGTCAAACATGCCCGCAATTGCCCGCCTGGTTTTCCGCCTCGCGGCCTTGGAGAAAGAGCCGGGCCTTCTGGTAGCTCTTTTTGTGGAGGTAGTGAAGCAGGTCCGAATTGGCGTCCTTGGGGAGTTCGCGCGTGAGATTGTCGAGCCGGTCGAACAAGGGCAGCAGGTTAGGCTTGGGGTCGGCGGTCGCCATGCTGGCGATCTTTTCTTCCAGCTCTAGCAGGCCGTCGAGGATGGTTTGTTCGGTGTCGGTCATGGCGGGGAGTTTAGGCGCTGGGCCGGGGGATGTATAGGTCCTATGGGTCGCAGATGACGTATAAAACTTATTTGACGGACAGGCGGGGCGACATTTGGCATCTTTCGCGGTGTGCGAGTTTTGATTATTGGCTGCGGCTATGTCGGCGTTCCGTTGGGCGCGGAGCTGGTCCGGCAGGGGCATGAGGTTTTCGGACTGCGGCGAACCGCCGAGGCGAGCGCGGAGCTGGTCGAGGCGGGCATCGCGCCGTTGGCGGGCGATCTAACCGACCCGGATGTGCTGTCTCGTCTGCCGGGCCCATTCGATTGGGTCGTCAATCTGGCGTCTTCGAATCGTGGCGGCGCCGAGGTGTATCGGGAGGTTTATCTTGAAGGCGCGCGCAAGATCGTCGATTGGCTTTCCGCCTCGCCGCCGATGAAATACGTCTATACGAGCAGCACGAGCGTTTATGGCCAGATCGATGGATCCGTGGTCGAGGAAAGTCACGCCGCGGAGCCCGTGACCGAGACGGGCAAGATTCTTGTCGAAACGGAGAATGTTTTGATTGCCGCGGCCAGGGAGCGGTCGTTTCCAGCGGTGACACTCCGCGTCGCCGGCATTTACGGGCCAGGCCGGGGGCATCTTTTTCTGAAATTTCTAAAGGGCGAAGCGCGGATGGCGGCTGATCCCGAACGGCTGATCAACATGATTCATCTGACCGACCTGGTGAATGCGATTATTGGCGCGTTGAGAGAGGGGCGTCCCGGTGAGATCTACAATGCGGCGGATGACGAACCGGTTGGGCAGGGGAATTTCTTTGGCTGGCTCGCGGAAACCTTGGGCAGGGAACTGCCGCCGGTCGCATCCGAGGAGGAGCTGAAGCGACGCAAGCGGGGCGTCACGAATAAGCGAGTGTCGAATAAGAAGCTGAAAAGCGAGCTCGGTGTGGCGCTCAAGTTTCCTGATTTTCGGGCGGGCTACACGGCCGAGATCGAGCGGTTGCGGCGGGAGGGCGCTCTGGAATCGGACAGGCGGGATGAGTCGGCGTGATTCCCGCGGGGTTCGAAAGAAATTGTGTTTCCGGGTTTTCCCCCTTAAATCGGGCTCCGAATGACACGCTGGAATCGCCATAACTGTCCCGTCACGAACTCGTTGGAATGAAAGGAATGTCAGGCAATCAGCGCATGGCTCTAATCGCGGCCGTGATACTTGCTCTGGATCAAGCCACGAAATGGCTCGTGCTTTGTTATATGGGGCACGCGGAGGAGCGGACGGTGATCCCCGGATTCTTCAAGCTGGTGCACTGGACCAACACGGGCGCCGCGTGGAGCATGTTTCGCGACAGCAGCGCCATGCTGGCGATTGTGTCGCTGGTCGCGCTGGGCGCCCTGTTCATCTTTCGTCACCACTTCGACGCGCATACGAGGCTGGGGCAAATCGCGCTGGGCCTGATGTTTGGCGGCATCGCGGGGAATCTCGTTGATCGACTTCTGCCCAGTCGCGGGCATGTGATCGATTTTCTCTATTTCCACGTCATCAAGCGCGACGGAAATGAGGCGGGATTTCCGGCCTTTAATATCGCCGACAGCGCCATATGTATTGGGGTGGCTCTGCTGTTTATTTTGTCTTGGCGACAGGAGGATGAGGGCGACGATGGCAAGAAGGCCGGCGAAGAGGCGAAGAAAGATGGCGCGTCTCCCAACCCGAAGCCAGCCGCCGCAGACTAACTGCCCGCAAAGGTCGTGCGATCGAAGCAGGGCTCGAGGCTGGCAATCTGTCGCATCAATTCGTCGGCGACTTCCTGATAAATTTCCTTCGACCGGTCCTTCGAACAGGTCTTCGCTTCGGCCCGCTCCTTCTCGAAATACATTGGCTCCCCATACTTAACCGCGACTTTGCGGATGAAGAATCGGGGAATCTTCATGTGGCGATTGAAGGCTTCGTAGCTGCCGAAGATGCGGGCCGGAACGACGGGCGCATTCGACTTGATCACGGTCAGGCCGATGCCCGAGCGCGCGGGGAGCAGTTCGCCGGTCGGGGTCCGCGTGCCTTCGGGAAACAGGATGATGGCGCCGCCCTTTTTGAGCCGATTCAGGATGGCCTTGAGTCCGCGTCCGCCGCCGCCGTCGCGATCGACCGGCACGGAATTCCATTGGCGGATCAGCCAGCCGACACCCGGGATGTTGAAGAGCGATTCGCGGGCGAGGTAGTTAATTTCGCGATTGATCGGCGTGCCCACGAGCGGGGGGTCCAGAAAGCTGGCGTGGTTGGAGGCGAGGATGACCGGACCTTCCAATGGGACGCGCTCATGGTGGTAAATGGTCCAACGGAAAAAGAACCAGTAGAAGAACCGGAACGAGAGCCAGCCGAGACGGTAGACCAGTTTCATCTGGGGCTCCGGATGGCGGCTCGGATTCGCTCCACCTCGTCGATGATCGACTGGCTGGTTTCGTCCGGGGTCTGGCCGGAATTATTGATGATGTGCGCGCCCAGGGGGATCATCAGGGGCGCCGCCGCGCGTTGGCTGTCGCGTTGATCGCGCGCCGCGAGATCTTCCTCCACGCCGTCGGCCTCGCGGCGTCGGCTGCGTTCGGCGAGTGAGGCGTCGAGATAGAATTTATAATCCGTTGCCGGGAAGACATTGCTGCCGATGTCCCGGCCCTCCATCACGAGATCGCCAAACTGAATGCAGTCGCGCTGCTTGTTCTTCATCCACTTGCGAACTTGCGGCACTGCGGCCACGTGCGGCACGGCGGCGCTGGTTTTGGCGGTGCGAATTTCCTTTTCCGGGTAGTAGCCGTCGACCGTGAGGCGCACATGGTTGCCGATGTTTTGCAGGTTGGTCTTCCAACGGCGGATAACGGAAGCGACCGATTTGGGGTTGTGGATATCGATTTTTTTCTGGAGGCAATGCCAGGCCAGCGTCCGATACATGGCGCCGGTGTCGACGTAGGTATAGCCCAGCTTTTTGGCGATGAGTTTGGCGTTGGTGCTCTTGCCGCTGGCGCTAGTGCCGTCGATGGCGATGACGATGGGGGGCATACGAATGGATTAAGTGCGGAATGCGGAGTTCGGAGTGGAGAATGTTGGCGCGTGCTCAATCAGCGAACAGTTGTTTGGCGGGCAGAGGACGGGCTGCGGAGGTCGTTGCGTCGTGGATTGCGACGCCCAGGCCGTCGGGCGGCGGCGCCGCCAGTTTTTGAAAGAAATTGGGAAAGGTCTTTTTCACGCACGCGGGATTCTTGATTTTGATTCCCGGAACTTTCAACCCCAGAGTCGCGAAACACATCGCGATGCGGTGATCGTTGTAGGTCTCGATCTCGGCGCCGTGCAGGCGTTGAGCGGATGGACAGATCGTGAGCGTGTCGCCGTCCTCCAGAACCTCGACCCCGCATTTGCTCAGCTCGGTCCGCATGGCGGCGACGCGCTCGCATTCCTGGACGCGGAGCCGGCCCAGATCGGTGAAACGCACCGGATGACTGGCGAAGGGCGCGAGAATCATCGCGGTCAGGATGCTGTCGCCCAGATCGGTTTGACGTGAAATCTCACGAATATCGCTGGCCAGGCCGTAGAGGCGGAATTTTTGAAATTGGGCGTCGATCTGCCAGGAGGATGTCGGCCAGCGGGCGATGGAAACCTTGGCCCTCGTATGCGCGGTCATGATCTGACGCGCCTTGTCGCCAGGCTGATTGGCGGCGCTGGCCTGGGTGTCTGGTTTGACGAGTTGGGCCAGGCCGGCGCCGGGGAGGCAGTTATTGATCCACGTCGCCGCCTGGAAATAGCTTCCGCTCGACGCGTCGGGCTCGATCTGAAACGTCCCGCCCTTTTTCGGGAAAGCTCCGATCAGCTCTTGGGTCATCGCGACGTAAGGCGAGTTTTCAGCTGGCGAAGCATCATTGCCGCCGCGGTCGACTTGGTCATTAATCTTCACACGCCAGTCGCCACGTTGGGCGCAAAGCAGGAGCGCCGAGGCAAATTGCGAGCTCTCGTTGATGCTGACATTGCACTCGTTCGGCAAGGGGCCGCTGCCGTGAATCGTGACTGGCAGCTTGTCCGTGTCGGACTCGATTCGGTAGCCGAGTTCCCGCAGGGCGACGAAGAGCGCGGCCTGCGGGCGTTCGTGCATGCGATCAATTCCGCTCAGTCGATAAACGCCTTTGCCGAGGCAAACGAAGGCGCTCAGGAAGCGGGCGGCGGTGCCGGCGTTTTCAACGAAGAGCTCCAATGGAGACGCTTCTGTTCCGGCCATCGGAATCTTGCCGCCCAGGCCTTTGACCGCGAGAAGTCGATTGGATGCCTCCAGCGGATCGGGATACACAGAGACATCGAAGCCCAACCGCCTGAGGCATTCGACCATGGCCTGGGTGTCCTCGCTCCACAGCGCGCCTTCGAGGCGGACCTCGCCGTCGGCGAGAGCGGCGAGGATCAACGCGCGATTGGTGATGCTCTTTGATCC
>JBLHKZ010000094.1:0-18808 GCA_047618185.1 Limisphaerales bacterium | reverse complement strand
GCAGCCGCAGACCCCGTGCACGTAATTCTCGATGATCTGCATGCCCTTGGGCGTATGCACGACCTCGGGATGAAATTGCAGGCCATACATTTTCTTGGCGCGATTCTCGATCGCGGCGAAGGAGGAATTGCGCGTGGTGGCGACGGACTTGAAGCCGGCGGGAAGTTTGGTCAGTCGATCGCCGTGCGAGTTCCAGACTTGAAGAGATTTGCCGAGCTTCTTGAACAGCGGGCAGGTCTTGTCGGAGACTGTCAACGTTCCCTTGCCATATTCGCGCTCAGCGCTGGATTCCACCTTGCCCTTGAGAAAGTGGGCCATCAGCTGGAGCCCGTAGCAAATGCCAAGGACGGGGACCTTGAGTTTGAAAATGCCCGGATCGGGGTGAGGCGCGGTTTCGGCGTAAACGCTCGAAGGGCCGCCGGACAGGATGATCCCCCTGGGCTTGTACGCCGCGATTTCGGCGGCGGCGGTGTCGAAGGGCAGAATGACCGAGTAGACGTTGCACTCGCGAATGCGCCGCGCGATCACCTGCGTGTATTGGGACCCGAAATCCAGAATGACAATTTGTTCAGCCATGAAAAAAAATGAAGGGAGGATTTTGTGCCCTCGGATCGAATGTTTGGCGAGGAAAAAGCGCTGGCGATGGGCGATCAATTGGCGGTATGAACATCGAAGTAGTGCTGTTAATCCACATTTGCGCCAGAAAGGCGGCGGCGGGGCGCTGTCTGTCACTTCGAAAGGGTGGGGAGGCGGACAGTATGAAAGTTAGTGTGTGGAATGAAATGGAACCACTCAAGTTGTCGAAAATTGATTGCGCGGTATACAGATTGTCTTTGTTTTTGGCCCATTTTGAGGCTTTTGGTGGGCGGACCTTAATTTGTTGACGACCCAAGCTTTCGATATCTAGAGTTCTGTCCATATGGCAGTTACAAAAGAACTTTTCCACGCATCCGTGGAAGGCGCGCAGCATGGCGCAAAGTCACTCGAAGATTTCTTGGCGTTCGCCAAATCGTCCGGCGCCGCGGGCGCTCAGCCTTCCAATTACCTTCTCGAAGCCGATGGAGGCTTCAAATCCGCCGCTGATATCAAGGCTGCTTTCGAGGCTGCGGAACTGAAACTCGACGGCATTTCTGGGCATTGCCCGTTCTGGGTGCACACAACCGCATGGACCGGCAGTCCGACGATTAAGCCCTTCCTGTCGCCGGAAGTGGCCGCCAAGTCTTCGGATGAGATTGAAGCCTGGGCGGAAGACTACCTGCTTCGCCTTATGGACCTTTGCGCTGAGCTGAAGATTTTTGTTTTGCCGATGTTCTGGGGAGTGGCGCATGGCTGGGAAGCGGCCGGCGGATATCCCTGGGGATTTTGGGCTGGACCGGGATACGATCTTATCAAGGAAGGCAACGATCGCTTTGTTGAGAAGACCGCGAAGCTCCGCAGTCACGCCAATCAGCTTGGCATCAAGTTGGCTCATGAAATTCATCCGGGCACGGTGGCGATGACAGCCGACGACTTTAACAATCTCGTCGATATCTGCGACGGCGATGAATGCCTCGGTGTGAATGCCGATCCGTCTCACTGCTGGGAAGGGGAAGACTGGGAAACGCGATTCCTGAAAGTCGGCTCGCGCGTCTGGGGCTGTCACGTCAAGAATTTCGTCGTGCGTCCGAATATTCCTCTTCGCACGATGGCGCCCGATTGGCCTGATCGCGCCATGCAGTTCACCGACCTGCCCAGCGGCGACCTCAACATGGTCCGCTACGCCGAGTTGATGATCCACGTTGGTTATCCGCAGCGCTTCTGCAAAATCAACAATACCGAGACTGCTCCGCTGGTCGTTGAAGCCGAAAGCGCCTATCGTGATTTGGATGCGGCCAGCTCGAATGGCATTGCCTACGTCAGGGACAACCTGGTCTTCCCTGTTGCCGGCGGATCCTTCGAAGATGGCATGGGCGCGTAAGCGCGACTCCCATAGGTTTGATTGTTTCTCCCCCCCTTTGTTAGTTGCTGACAATAGGGGTGCCTTCGCGCCCTACAGCCCCTCGATCCGCTTCTTGATGGCTGGAGTGTTGGGGTGTTCGGGGAAGGCCTCGACGAATCGCTCGAACGCCGATTTAGCCTCGGCGGTTTTCCCCGCTTCCGATAGCCGCACGCCCAGATTCTCAAGCAGGCGGAATTTTTGACGTCGCGGTGGATCCAGTTTCAGCGCCGCTTCGTAGGCTTTTGCAAATTCGTCGATCTTCTTCTGGCTGTAATACAGATCGCCCAATTTCTCCTGAAGCACCGCGCTCTTGGGGGCAGTCGTGTCCTGAAGCAGGAACGCAACGGCTTTGTCGACGTTTGCGCCTCTGTTGAGCGCGAAGTTGAGGAATCGCAGGTGCGACCATTCGATCAGATCGCTTTTCCTCGCCTCGAGTTCGGCGTGCAGGGAAGTGCCTTTTTTCTTGAAGGGGCGATAGAGTGGATCACCGACAAAGGTGGTCATCCATGAGATCGTCCGGCTCGACGCGTAGGCCGCTTCGCCATAGCTGTGTTGCAGCGTGATGATGCGCTTCAAGAACTCAGGGTAGTCGATTGTTCCTGAAAGATAGGGCTCGTACACCGTGCCGAAGGTGACCGTTACGCCGAGATCCAAGAGCGGCCCGACCCAGTGCGTTTTGGGATGCCGGACGGTCGAGGCGTTGAAGGAATGGAGATGGTAGGCGATGGCGCCGGGCATGAAGTCGACTTCGCCGACTTTGAATGGTCCGGAGACGTGGCTGTCGTACCAGCCGCCGTAGATCGCTATGTGACTCATCCAGAACGGCTCCGCGAAGGTCGGCGGGTGATCGTCGATGAAGGTTTCGAATCCTGCGACGCGGCTTCCCTGGGCCGCCCGGCGAAACATGTCATCGCCCATCAGAGTATTTCCTTCGGTGATACCGCGCGCGTCGAAATAGGCCCGCCCCCAGAGCCCATTGGTTTCAGCCTGGATGGCTTTGTCGACCAAACCCATGGCGATCTTCGGCGACGGACCGTCGAGGCGGGCGACCATAAGAATGTTATTCGTGGGGTGAATCAGGAACGAATTTGTTGTCCGGTAAATCGGATTGAGGATGGGGCCGGTGCGAGGGGCGCGCAATCGCTTGATCGGCAGCACAGATAGCTCGCTGTCCACGGCGGCTTCATTCTTGCGCAAGGGCTCTGGCATCGAGGCGGCGACCTCTTCCTTGATCGTGGAGTCTTCGCTGATTCTCAGCGGAGAGCCGTAGCAAAGGACGAGGTAACGGATCTTCGATTCGCTGACGCGCTCGAGGCCGAAGCGGCCCTTTGCCAGCTTGTGATTGGGCGCGAGCTTCTCAAACGTGAACAAACCTTTCTCCTCAAGATGTTTCAACAGCGGGCGCTCCAACTGCGCTTCGTATTGCCCGCGGGTGACGGTTTCGAGACGGGACATGGGGAAACCAATGACCTGCGCCTTCGGAACGCCGCGCCTTTGTGCGTAGTGATCCGCAACTTCCTTCGACTCGGCCATGCGGCTGTTGTAAACGACGAGGACGGACTCCGCTTCGCTCGCGGCCTGCGCGCAAGGGCAGGCGCAGCAAAGCAGCAAAGCGATCGCTGTAATTCGTTGCGCCAATTTCATCTTGTTGTCGGGAAAGTGGGGTTTCGTTGTCGTAAGACGAGATTTTGCGGACGCTTGATTCAATGTAAACGCGATTTCATTAAACGGAGAATTTCATGCCGTCATAGGCGAGCTCGACGCCGGGCGGCATTTCAGCCTGATCGATGTCGTGGTCGTAGTCGTGCGTGAGATGGGTGAGAATGGAGTTGCCGGCGCCGATGCGGCGGGCGGCGGTGAGCGCTTCATCGAGTGACATGTGCGTCGGATGCGGTTCCTTGCGCAACCCGTCGAGCGCGACGACCGAAACGCCTTGCACGGCCTCGACAACGTTGGGGGGAACTTCCTTGCAATCGTTGAGGTAGGCGAATTTCTTACGGCCGTCCTGCTCGAAAAGGAAGCCCGTGCTGTCGATGCGTCCATGCGGCAACGTGAAAGGCGTGACCTTCAAATCGCCGAGAAGAAAAGGCCCGTCGATCACGCGGGGATCGGGCGCGAAGTAGCCGGGAAAATGCGGGCCATCGTGAAACGCGTAATTGTACACGCGCTTGAGGGCGGTCATGGTTTCCTCGTTGGCATAGAGCGGGAGCTTGCCCTGCTTAATCGCGCAGAAGCGACGGCAGTCATCCAGGCCCATGACATGGTCGGCGTGGGCGTGAGTGATGATGACCGCGTCGAGCCAGTTGATCTTTTCGCGAAGGCACTGGAGTCGGAACTCCGGTGTGGTGTCGATCACGAATTTAACCTCGTCAGTCTCGATGTAGACCGACGAGCGCATGCGATGATTTTTCGGATTGGCGAGGAACTCCGGCGGGTATTCGCGTCCGATGATGGGCACGCCAACCGAAGTGCCGGAGCCGAGGATGGTCACGTTAAACGTCATAAAATTGGAGGTTTCGCGGGATTTTGGAGGGCTCAGGGAAACGGGATGGATCAAGCCTGAATTCCCGGGGAATTCAAATCTCAAAATTCTTTTTGCTCATCGAAAGCCAAACCGGCAGATTTGGCGCCGTCGAAAGCCGCCATGCTGGTCACGTTACGCATCAAGAATCTCGCGCTGGTCTCTGACCTGACGCTGGAATTGCGGCCCGGGTTCAACGCGGTCACTGGCGAAACGGGCGCGGGAAAGTCGATCATTATTGGCGCGCTCAATCTCGTGCTCGGCGAGCGGGCCGACCGCAATCTGATCCGAAGCGGCGCCGATTCCTGTTCCGTGGAGGCGGTGATCGATCTCACGAAAACGGCGTCGCCCATCGATGATTTCCTGGATGAGAACGGGCTGGAGCCTTGTGAAGAGGGGCAGCTGCTGTTGAAACGAACATTCACCGCCGCCGGTTCGAACAGGCAATTCATCAACGGCTCGCCCACGACGCTGAGTGTGCTGGGGACGCTCGGCGAGTGGCTCGTGGACATGCACGGGCCGCACGATCATCAGTCGCTCCTGCACACTTCGCGACAATTGCTCATTCTCGACGCCTACGGGAATCTCGATTCGCTGAGAAAGGAGTTTGCCGGACTGGCTCGCCAGCGAACGGAATTGGAGGAGAACAAGGCGGCGCTGATCGTCGACGAGCAAACTTATGCCCAGCAACTTGATCTGCTGCGCTTTCAATGCTTCGAGATCGAGGGCGCCGAACTGCGCGCGGAGGAGGAGGAGGAGCTGGAACAGGAGCACCGTCGCGCCAGCAATGCCGCTCGCCTGCTTGAATTGTGTCAGGGCGCTTTGCAGGCGTTGGACGACGACGATCAATCTTTGATGACGCAGGCTGGGGCGGTGGGTCGCGCCCTGCAGGAGCTGACGGGTATCGACGCCAAAACAGAGCCGCTGCTGGAGGCGCATGGGCAGGCGGTAGAGATTTTGGGCGATTTGCAGCGTGAACTGTCGTCCTACGCGGACGGAGTCGATGTCGATCCCAGACGTCTTCGTGAGCTGGAGGAGCGCGTGGATTTGATTCATTCGCTGAAGCGCAAGTATGGCGTGACTGTGGAAGGCGTCATCGCGTTCGGCTCTGAGGCGCGAGCCAAGCTGCAAAGTCTCGAGCAGCGGGATGAGGAATTAGCGCGGCTCAACGCTGCCTTGGCGAAGCTGGATGAGCAAATTGCTCAAGCAGGAAAGAAGCTGACCGCCGGGCGGAGAAAAGTGATTCCCAAATTGGAAAAAGCCGTCGTCACCGAGCTGAACGATCTTGGCTTTGCGCAGAGCCATTTTGCCGTGGCGTTGGAAACGGCGGCGCCGCCCACGGGGAAGGGCGGTTCAGTTTTCACGACCGGCTTCGATTCGATCGAGTTTCAATTTGCGCCCAATCCCGGCGAGCCCTCTCGCTCCCTGCGCGCTATCGCGTCGTCCGGCGAGATGGCCCGGGTGATGCTCGCGCTCAAGACCGTGCTCGCAGCCCAGGACGAGGTGCCGATTCTGATCTTCGACGAAGTCGACGCGAACGTCGGCGGCGAGACGGCGAACGTAGTCGGTGAGAAGATGCGGAAGATCGGCGAGAATCGACAGACGCTCTGCATCACGCATCTGGCGCCCGTCGCGGCCGCGGCAGACGCGCATTACGTCGTCAGCAAGCGGGTGGAGGATGGGCGCACGTTTTCAGACATCGTGCTGTTGGACAAGGCATCGAGGGTCGATGAATTGGCCCGAATGCTTGGGGGCAAGGGCGACGCCGCAAAACGCCATGCGAAGGAGTTGCTGAAGAGTTGAACTAAAACTCTTTTCCGTCGTCCTCGTAGAACAGACGTCGCGCGCGTTCGTAGTCGGCTTCCGGCACCAGGACCCGCGTTTCCCGATTGTACTCGTCCTCGTGCTCGCGCAATTCCTCGCTGACAAATTCTTCGGTTGCGGCGATGTCGTGTTTCTCGAGCATGACCACGAGGAGCTCGGTCTTGCAGGCGTCGCCGGTGAAGAAGATTTTGTTCATCGCCGAGGAAAGTAGCGCCGTCTTGCTGTAAATCCAATCTCGACAGATTCCGTGGCGGCTGGGAAGAATCGCGGCATGATTAAATTTGGCATCTGCAACGAGATTTTCGACGGCTGGGATATGAAGGAATCAATGGCCTTCGCCAAGAAGGCGGGCTACGACGCGATTGAGATAGCGCCCTTCACGATTAACAACGACGTCACCCAGATCTCGGCGGAGAAACGCAAAGAGGTTCGTGACGCGGCGGCCGAGGTCGGAATTGAGATTTCCGGGATACATTGGGTGCTGGTGAAGACCGAGGGCATGCATCTGACGATCGACGATGAAACCGTGCGTCAGAAGACTTCGGACTACCTCGTGGAGTTGGTAAATTTCTGCCACGACCTTGGCGGGACGCGCATCGTGGTGGGATCTCCCTATCAGCGCAATCTGGAGGAGGGGGTGACCTTCGAGCAGGGCTGGGAACGCGCCACCGAGGCCTTCAAGGCATCCGTCAAACGCGCCGAGGAGACGGGCATCGTGGTTTGTTTTGAGCCACTGGCCCCGAGCGAGACAAATTTCATCAACACCGCTGCGCAGGGGATTGAATTCGTGGAACAATTCAAAAGCGACGCGTTCAAGATCATCATCGATTGCAAGGCGATGTGCTCGGAGGAAATATCGATACCGGAAATCATCCGGGCGTCGCATCCTCACTTCGCGTATTTTCACGCCAATGATGAAAACCTAAAAGGACCTGGGTTTGGCGACGTGGATTTCAAGCCGATCGCGGCGGCGTTGAAAGAAGTCGGCTATGACGGCTACGTCTCGGTCGAGGTTTTCAAGTTCGAAGAGGGAGCCGAGGCGATCGCCACTCAAAGCATCGATTACCTAAAAAAATGCTTCGCGTGAGTCGCGCAAGCGGTCCGTGCGGCGCGTCAAGTCGACGATTCGAGCCGTCATAGACGGCAATTGCGCTCCGCTTTTACGGCTACTCGTTTCTCTTGAATTCGCCGTTCTTGAGCCGTGAGAAATAGCTTTTTGTTTCGGCCTTCAGTTTCGGGAACAGGAGCCAGACGGCGATCAGGTTGGGGATGACCATCAGCCCGAACATGACGTCGGAAAAGTCGAGGACCGGTTTCATCGTCCACATGGCGCCGACGACGGCCAGACTGCAGAAGATGATTTTGTAGGGTAGGATTCCCTTTTCACCGACCAGATAATCCACGGAACGTTCGCCGTAGTAGGACCAACTCAACAGAGTCGAGTAGGCGAACAGGAATACGGCGAGAGGAATGAAGAATGATCCGAATCCGTTGATCGTGGCGTCGAATGCGGCCGCGGTGAGCACAACGCCGTTTAGGGCGTCCGCCTTTGGCGTGCCGTCCAAAATCGGCTCGTAGACACCGGAAACGAGGATGACGAAAGCCGTGAGCGAACAAATCACCACGGTGTCGATGAAGGGTTCGAGCAATGCGACGACGCCCTCGCGAACGGGTTCTTTGGTCGCGGCCGCCGAGTGGGCAATGGGCGCGGAGCCGATGCCTGCTTCATTGGAGAAACAGGCGCGGCGCACGCCCTGTACGATGACTTGTCTGACAGCGATTGCGGCGGCGGCTCCGCCTACGGCCGTGCCATTGAAGGCGTCGTGGAAAATCATCCCGATCACATGGGGCACCTGATCGATCTTGATGATCAGCACGGTGACGGCGCCGAGGAAGTAAATGATCCCCATGAAAGGAACGAGTTTGGACGTGACGTTGCCGATGCGTTTGATGCCGCCAATGAGCACCAGGGCGGTCATGATCATGATGGTCACTCCGGTGGCAAGCTTGGGCACTTGCCAGGTGTCTTTCAAGATGGCGGCGACTTGATTGGTCTGGAACATGTTGGCCGCGCCGGCGGTGGCAAAGATGCAGCAGACGGCGAAGAAGACCGCCAGGGGCTTGAATGAGGGCCCCAAGCCTCGCTCGATGTAATACATCGGCCCGCCATGAACGACGCCGTTTTCATCAATGCGTCGATACATCAGGGAAAGCGTGCATTCGGAATACTTCGTCACCATCCCGACCAGGCCGGTCAGGACCATCCAGAAAACGGCGCCGGGGCCGCCCAGGCTTACGGCGACGCCCACGCCGGCGATATTTCCCAGTCCGATGGTGGCGGCGAGCGCCGTGCAGAGCGCCTGGAAATGTGAGATTTCACCGGGATCGTCGGGATGATCGTATTTTCCCCGGAGCACCGCGATCGCATGTGCGAATCCTCGAAGTTGGATGAATCCGAGGAGGAATGTGAGCAGGATGCCCGTGCCGACCAGGATGACGGCGAGCGGAAGGCCCCAGACGAGACCGGCGAAATCGCTGAGTTTTGTGTTGATGGTTTCCATGGAATTCGGCGGATTATGGACGACGATACTTTCGGAGAAAGGTTTTTATTCCGGCTCGTTTCCAGCCGGTCGGCGGTTGCTTGACAAGGGCTTGCAATCCCGCGCGCCGATCGGGAGAGTCCGGGATCATGAAAAACGAATTTCTTCGGTTTCGTTCTCATTTCATCGTTCTGGCGGTGGCCATTTTCGTTCTCACGGGTTGCCGAACGCCTGGAGATCGTCAGTTTGGGAGACAGATCGATCAGGCGGTGGAGGCAGAGATGAAGCGGCAACATGTCGTCGGCGCGGCGGTCGGGATCATTCGTGACAATCGCATCGTTCATCTCAAGGGCTACGGTCTCGCGGACCGGGGGAGGAAGATTCCGGTCGACACGGATTCGATGTTTCGCTGGGCTTCGATTTCCAAACCGCTGACCGCGCTGCGGGCCTTACAGCTATGGGAGGAGGGGAAACTCGATCTGGATGCGGACGTGCGGACTTACGTGCCTGAATTCCCCGACAAGGGCGTCAAGATCACGTTGCGTCAACTGCTCGGGCATCAGGGAGGGATTGTTCACTACCAAAATGGGCCGGTCATTCGCGCCGCGGCGGAATACGATGTTGAGCATCCTTTCGAGAGCGTGGTATTGGCTCTGGATACTTTCAGGGAATCGCCGCTCGTCAATCCGCCCGGCGAAAAATACTCCTACTCCACACACGGATACATTCTCGCCAGCGCGGTTGTGGAGCGGGCCGGTAAGCGACCGTTTGCGGATCAGGTGGACCGGGGCATTGCGCAGCTGCTGGGGATGAAGACGGTTCAGCCCGATTATCAGTGGCTCGACATACCCAATCGCGCGTCCGGTTATCGCAAGGTGGGGCCGTTGTTTGTCCCTTCACGAAATCGCGACGTCAGCTGGAAGTTGGGCGGCGGGGGTTACATTTCCAGCATCGACGATTTGGCGCGACTCGCGCGAGGGCTTTTGCGGGGCAAGCTCGTTTCAAAGGAGACCGAGGCGATGATGTGGACGCCTCAGAAGACTACGTCAGGCAAAGCGACTCGCTATGGGCTTGGGTTCTCTATCGATGGAGAAGGCGACGATTTGCGGGTATCGCACGGGGGATCTCAGGAAAAAGTGAAAACTTGGATGGGCTTTTTTCCGAACCGCAGGACCGGGGTCGTGCTGATGTGCAACAGCGAACACGTCAATCCGACGGAATTCGGCGAGCGGCTCGCGAAGCTCGTAAATGCGTCGGACTCAGCGACGTCTCGGGACTAGAATCGCGCGAGGCGGTAGAAGGCGTGGTTGCCAATGGACGCGACGGGACGTTTGCCGCGAGCCCACCAGGGAGCTTCAGTTTTGACGACGAAATGGGTCGCGTTGCGGGTGACGTTGGTCAGGAGATGCGGCTCATTGTAGGCAGTGCGGGCGATTTTTAAGGCCTCGTCAAACAATGGATGGTAGCGATATTTCTTGAGGAGCGCGTCGCGGTTGGTTCCGTTGAGACTGCTGAAATCGATCGGCTTGACGACTGCGAGCATGGTCACGCCTTTTTTGTCGGCCCGGGTGCGGATGACCTCAGCGACGGCCTGCATGCCTTTTTCGCCCTCTCCGCGGGCTTCTGCGAGCAGGACGGCGGCAACGACCTCTTGGCCGTAGGTCGCGGCGCACAGGCTGTTTTTCCCGGGAACGGCGAGGCAAAGAAGGATGGCAAATAGAATGGACGTTTTCATGGGGTGGGGGGTGAGGCGATGAATTCCCGGAGGAACTCAGTCGCGGAATTCGAGGCGGATCAATTCCAGAAAGACAAAAGAAGCAGCGGCCTCGTTCACAAGGCGCGCATTGGCGCGCCCCTGACAGGCATTTTCCACATTCTTCTGGTTTAAGGATTGATTCATCATTTCCGCCCTATTCTGGCGAAGAGCGCGGGAACATGGAGTTCGCAGCTATCCTGTCAAACCTTTTTTATAGCCCTTTTTTGTGAGTGGGCGGAGATTGTGAGCCCCGCGCTGACGCGAATGTCGGTCGAGCGTGGGGTCCGCAGAGGACTATTCCCGGAAATAGTCGTTGCGCGGCGACCCGTCAAAGGCGCGAAATTTGAGGCAACACCGCTTCAAACCGGAGTCCTGATCCACAAGGGAAGGGGGCGTTTCGACCGAGCTTTCTTATGAATCAATGGGGGTTACGAATCTGCGGTCTGGGTTTCGACCCAGCGCGCGAAGAGCCAGAGAAGATCGGAGAGGCGATTCAGGTAGACGATGATCTCGGTGTTGCGCAGTTGGTCGTCAGCCTGGAGCGAGCAGACGCGTCGTTCGGCGCGGCGGCAGGTGGCTCGCGCGATATCCAACGCCGCCGAATGAACTGTGGCGCCGGGCGTGGCCCAGCCTTTGTAGGTGATGTTCTGAGCTTCGATTTCGAGAACCCACCCGTCAAGTTGGGCCGTGGCTTCGTTGGAAATCGATTTGAAACCGTCTTTGGCGTAGCGCTCTAAATCTTCGACCGCGGTGGCCAATTCGCCCATGAGATTCACCAGATCTTTTTGGATCGTGAGGATTTTCTCGGAAATGAATGCATGTTCGGCGGTGGCGCGCGCCATGCCGAGCGCGGAGGTGAGTTCGTCGACGCAGGCGTATGCCTCGACTCGAGGGTGGCATTTGGAAACCCGGCGGTTGTACATCAGGCCGGTGGAGCCGTCGTCGCCTTTTTTTGTCGCTATGCTCATGGGTGGTTTCTGGCGGGCGATAGTGTCGAATAAAAAAACAATCTGGCAAGGGCTGAGCGCTGAATTGTTCTCAAGCCGGCGCAGTTGAGATCTTGGGAATCTATTTTGCAATGAAGAATAAACCCACCCCTAACCCTCCTCGGAGGCGGTAGGGGTGGCTTTCCGTTGGATTGGCGTCGTGTGGATAGCGGTTGCCGCCCGTATGGGTTTTGCTGATAATCCCGACCCTGGCAAGATACATGGCGATGATCGCATTTATAAAAAACTGGATGATGGGCGTCGCCCAAATTGGCGTATTGGCGCTGGTTGGGACGGCGGCTGAAGCGGATCTGGCGAATGATCGGTGGCTGGAGGGCGAGTATGACTATCCGAGCGGATTGAAGGTCAGGCCGGAGAAAGGCGATGCCTTTGATGCGCTGAAGACCGAGGCGATCAACGGCAAACTGAAGATGAAATTTCCCAATCTCGGAACGAGCCCAAAGGCTCAGGTGACCCTGTTTGCCAGCGCTGATGCGCCGGGGCATTGGCCCGTGCGGCATTGGGTGGATTTGCCGATGAAGCTTCGGGGGAAGGACTATTCCGCCAATCTCCTGATCGACGCGCCCGATGTGCCGATCGTCTATTTTGTGGAATTGGTCGTCGAAGGCCGGACGAAAGTTTCCCCCATGCGGGTCTGCCATCCGCGAAAGCTCGGCATTGAAAAGCCGAGCCGGGCTTTCTGGCCTTTTCTGGATGGGTTCGAAACGGGGACTCAGAGTTGGCGGTATGTATCGGGGGCGAATTCGGGTGAGCCGCCGGGAACGTTGACGGAACCGAAGACGGGGCAGCGCGCCCTGCATTTGCGGCTCCCTGAGGGGAAAGTTTCTGTGACGGTCGGCACGACGGCGCTGCGCGGATGGCATGCGCATCTCAAGCGATCGAACGGCGTGCGATTCTGGGTTCGCACTCGAGGCGGGGACGGAAAGGTGCGTCTGGCGCTGATGGCCAATGCTTTTTCGGAGAATCAGGCGGTGTCGATCCTGCCGCAAGCGATTGGTCTCAACGGAGAGTGGAAACAGGTGAATGTATTCTTCTCGGAGTTTCCAAGTTTGAAGACCGATGATATAGATTTCTTCTCACTGGAATTCGTCGGCCTTTCCGGGACTGAGTTTCTGGTCGACGATCTGGAATTGCTGGGGAACTGGGCTTCGTTTTGAATCAGGATCAAGAATCGCGCTCAACCGTCGCCTTGTAGGCCAGGATCCCGTCGGCAATCGCCCGCGCAGTCTTGTCCCGGTGAGCGGTGGTGGTGATTTTCTTCAATTCTCCCGCATTGGACATGAACCCGGTTTCGATGAGGACGGCCGGCATGACGGCGTAGCGGAGCACGGCGAAACGCGCGCGCTTGAGGCCCCGGTCGCGAGGAACTCCAGCTTTGACCAGCGCCTTCTGAAGATGGTGGGCGAGGAGCGCGTTTTCCCGGTCGTTGCGATTGCCGGGATGTTGCACCTTGGTGGTCCCGCGTCCGCCCGCGTTGGTCGAGGCGGCTCCCGGCGGAGTCAGGCAATACACCTCTGGGCCGTTGGCGGATCGGCCGGCGCCGGGCGCGGAGTTGTAATGAAGACTGACAAAGATGTCTGCTTTCTGGCTCAACGCCAGAGCGGCGCGTGAGCTGAGTTTTACCGGTTTGTCGGCGTCGCGGGTCAGGACGACTTTTACACCGGCTTGTTGGAGCTTTTTTCGCACCGCCTTCGCGAGGTCCAGAGTCAGCTTTTTTTCCTGATGTCGGCCCTCGGTGTTTCCGGGGTCAATTCCTCCATGCCCTGGATCCAGACATATGATGGTGATCTTTTCCTGCGGATCGTTTCGGGGCGGGTGCAAGATCGGCATGATCATTTTTTCCAGATCGAGCAGAGAGATGTAGGCAGAGCCTCTTAGCAACTTGGGCGGGCGCGCGAGCCAGAGTTGCACCCCGTTCATTTCGGCTCGGGTGGAGCCGATGGTGAAAACGAGCTTGGACCACTTGCTGCTCGCCTGCACCTTTCGGCCTTTGCTTAGCCATTTCGTCTCAGAACGAATCGCTTTTGCCCAATCCTCAAGCCGTATGTACTTGCCGTCTCTAAGCGAAGTGGGCTTAAGCTGGTCGAGCAGAGGAGCCGAATGCGCCGTTGACGTCGCAAACAGCAAAAAGAGGACGGTTACCGCTCGGATCATAAGCTGGATTTCTTAGCGGATCAGCCGGTCGAATGGCAAGCATGGAACATTTTTTCGATAAAAAAATTAATGTAAGGGCTGGATTTTTGAAAACGGTTGACGCCCCTCAGAGCAAACCCTAGATTTTCCAGCTCAGCATACTCGGCTGGCGGTTGTTCCTCTCAAACACAATCGGAAACATTGACACGATAGATAATTCCTATGGCGGAAGACGCAGAATTCAAAGGTGGCCTGGAAGGCGTAGTAGTCGCGCAAACGAAGCTCAGCTCGGTGCGCGGGGATGTGGGTCGATTGATCTACTGCGGATATGACATTGATGAGCTTGCCGGCAAGGCGACGTTCGAGGAAGTCGTTTATCTGCTGTATCATTTACGTTTGCCAAATCAGGTCGAATTGGACGAATTGAAGGCCAAGCTCGCCGGTTACCGCGAGCTGCCCGCGCCGGTCGTGGAGTTGATCAAGGGCCTGGATAAGCACGCGCGGCCCATGCACGCCATTCGCTCCGCCGTTTCGGCGTTGGGTTGTTTTGACCCCTCCGCAGACGACAACGATCTCGATTCCGCCAGGGAAAAATCGCTGAGCCTGATCGCAAAAATACCGATCATTACCGCCTATTTTCATCGCTCCCGCCAGGGCAAGGAATTGCTCGCGTCAGATCCCTCGCTTTCCGAGGCCGCGAATTTTCTCTATCTGGTGGATGGCGAGAAGCCGTCGAAGGAGAAGGCTGACACCATCGACATGTGCTATGTGCTGCACGCCGATCACGGTTTCAACGCCTCCACCTTCAGCGCTCGAGTGACCATCGCCACGCTGAGCGACATGTATTCCGCGATCACCTCGGCCATCGGCACGCTCAAGGGCCCCTTGCACGGCGGCGCCAACGAAGGCGTGATCAAGATGCTTAAAGAGATTGGTTCGCTGGACAAGGTTGACGCCTACGTCGAGGACGCACTGGCCAACAAGCGGAAAATCATGGGCATCGGGCATCGTGTTTACAAAGTGCTCGATCCGCGAGCGCCGCACCTGAAGCGAATGGCGAAGAAGCTCACCGCCGGGCTCGGCGAGACCAAGTGGATCGAGATGAGCGAACGCATCGCCGAGATGATGCTCGAACGCAAGAACCTGAACGCCAACGTCGATTTCTACTCCGCCACGGTCTACTACTCGCTCGGCATTCCGACCGATTTATTTACTCCCCTTTTCGCCATCGCTCGCACGGCCGGTTGGACTGCCCAGGTGCTGGAGCAGTTGGCCGAGAATCGTTTGATCCGCCCGCGCGCCAAATACATTGGAGCGGAAGGGTTGACCTACACGCCGATCGAGGAGCGGTAGGCTCAAACGACTTCCAACGCATTTTTGTCAACCCGTTCCAGTTCCGTAGGACGGGCGCACCCAATCATAGACACACGATGAATATTCACGAATATCAGGCCAAGCAGTTGCTCGCCAAGAGCGGAGTCAATGTTCCTTCCGGCGAACCCTGCACGACGGTTGATCAGGCGCGCGGAATTGCGGAGAAGGTTTTTGGCGAAGGCCGCCAAATGGTCGTCGTCAAAGCGCAGATTCATGCGGGCGGCCGAGGGAAGGGCACGTTCAAGGACGGTTTTCAGGGCGGCGTGCATTTGTGCAAATCGGTGGACGACACGGTCGCCAAGGCGCAAGCCATGCTCGGCAATGTCCTGGTCACGAAACAGACCGGCCCGGAAGGTAAACAGGTCAACACTCTCCTCATCGCCAGCGCCGAGACGATCGTCGATGAGTTTTATCTCGCCATCCTGCTGGATCGCGTCAGCGGACGCCCCCTGGTCATGGCCAGCACCGAAGGCGGCGTGGATATCGAGGAGGTCGCTGAGAAAACACCGGAAAAGATCATCAAGGAACTGGTCGACCCCGCTTTGGGCCTGATGCCCTACCAGGCCCGCAAGATCGCGTCCGGTCTGGGATTGACAGGCAAGCTGTTGAACAAAGGAGCCAAACTCCTGATGGGTCTCTACAAAACTTGGTGGGACAACGACGCCAACATGGTTGAGATCAACCCGCTGTGCATCGTAGAAACAGCGGATGGCGGTCAGGACATTGCCGCTGTCGACGCCAAGATCGGCCTCGATGACAACGCCCTTTATCGCCACAAGGACATCGCTGAAATGCGCGACCTCAACGAGGAGGCTCCGCTCGAAGTCGAGGCCAGCGAACATGGGCTGAATTACATCAAGCTCGATGGCAACATCGCCTGCCTCGTCAACGGCGCCGGACTCGCGATGGCCACGATGGACATCATTAAGCACTACGGCGGCGACCCGGCCAACTTTCTCGACGTCGGCGGCGGAGCCACGACGGAGCAGGTGACCGCCGCGTTTAAGATCATTCTCAGCGATCCCAACGTGAAGGCCATCCTGGTTAATATCTTTGGCGGCATCATGGATTGCAACGTGATCGCCGAAGGCATCGTCGAGGCCGTTAAACAAACCGGATTGAAGCTGCCGCTCGTCGTGCGCCTCGAAGGCAACAACGTCGAGGCCGGCAAGAAGACGCTGGCCGCGTCCGGCCTGGCGCTCCAGAGCGGCGACTCCATGGCCGACGCCGCGGAAAAGGTTGTCAAGACCGTCGCCTGATCCGATTCGAACCGATAACTCGAAAGAATTTCAAAGACATGTCCATTCTCGTAAAACCCGACACCAAGGTTCTCATCCAGGGCATCACCGGCGGCTTCGGCGGCCGCCACACCAAACTCAGCCTCGATTACGGCACCGCTGTCGTCGCCGGCGTTACGCCCGGCAAGGGCGGCCAGAAGTTTGAGGGTCAGGTCCCGATTTTCGACACCGTCGAGCGGGCGGTTGACGCCACTGGCGCCACGGCCACGGCGATCTTTGTGCCGCCTCCCTTCGCAGCGGACGCGATCCTTGAGGCGGTCGACGCTGGCATAGAGCTGATCGTCGCGATTACGGAGGGTATTCCCGTGCGCGACATGATCGAGGTGAAGCGCGCAATGGAGGGCAGCAAGTCCCGTCTGATCGGACCTAACTGCCCGGGCATCGTGACGCCGGGCGAGGGCGAAGATTCAAGCGGCGGCTGTCGGATCGGCATTTCACCGGGCTACATTCACAAGAAGGGCACGATTGGCGTGGTCTCCCGCAGCGGCACGCTGACCTACGAAGCCGTCTGGCAGTTGACCTGCCGCGGCATGGGACAATCCACCTGCGTCGGCATTGGCGGCGACCCGGTCAATGGCACCAGCCACTTGGACGTGATCAAGTTGTTCAACGACGATCCCGAAACCGAGGGCATCATCATGATCGGTGAAATCGGCGGCTCGGCCGAGGAAGAGGCCGCCGCTTGGATCAAAGAGAATTGCAAAAAGCCCGTGGCTGGATTCATCGCCGGCACGACGGCGCCTCCCGGGCGTCGGATGGGCCACGCCGGCGCGATTGTCAGCGGCGGCATGGGCACGGCCGAAGCGAAGATTGCGGCCTTCAAAGACGCCGGCATCGCCGTCGCCGAAACGCCCAGCCAGATGGCCGACGCGTTGCTGGGCTTGATGTGACGGTATTGGAAGAGTTGATGGATTTCATCAACTGACCAAAGGGAGAAACTGGTTGATCGCCGCTTCCAAAATAGGTCGATGCTGTTGGGCTTTCGCAAGCGCAGTGTCAATGATTCGAAGAACCTTGAGAAAACTCTTAAATGATGGTTCTTCTCGAATTGCGAGAATTTCTTGGTGACGTGCGAGGAGTTCGCCCAGGCTGCGCGTGAACGTTTTTTGGAGCAATGTCGCGCCACGAATTCTGTAAGCTGCAATCGACCGGCGCATTTCTTCAACCAAATCCAGTAAGATTGCTTGGAGATCTTTGTTCAAGTTTGCCGTTCGAATGCTCTCAAAAACTTCGTCTAATTCCTCTTTGATTTTTGCCAAATCGGCTTCCTCGATTTCGTTTTCTACATACGAGCGCGAAATTGCGTCAGCACAGTATTCCAAGTCAGTTACGGCCGCTTCAGTTATGTGATTCGAACAGTGTCGCCATCCGGTATCGAGATTCGACGCAGATAGGCCTTGCCGAATCTTTGGCAGATGTCGAAGTAGAAGGTCTTGGTTGATGCCGTCAATTTTGCGCACTTTTTGCTCTATTTCGTCGGTTAAGGCCATCATGTGCGCGAGATGCCTGAAAACTGGCAATGGATCCTCGGTATCTATATCGAAGACTTTCGCCCAGACCTGTTTGATCGGCATGTCAACATTAAGTCTTCGTGCAGTTTCGAGGAATTCGTGAAGCCGGCCAGCGGCGTTGCATTTGTACTCCATAGTGTTTCTCGAGACTTAATCGAATTCTTCAAAAATGCCTATCCGAAAAAAGAGGGAACAGACGACACTGAGAGATCGGCTTCGGAGGCGTAGATTGTCTGTGCGCTGAGAATTGCCCTAGTGAGTGACGGAGTAGTGTGGGACAATAGTTGCATATCTTCAAATCATCCAAGGTGTGGGGGATTGTCTCTCTGAAGCTTGCAAGACGTGAAACTTAGATTCCTCCCTCGTCCATCATCCGGTAGATCATTTCACTGGTGACAACGGCGTTTCCCGTCTTTTTCAGAATCGGCATCCCGTGCTCGTCGATGGTGAATGGGGCATCGGGATCGGTCGCGGCTTGTTCGACCATGACCTCCCTCCGCAGCGCGTGCTCCATCATGGCTTTGAGCGTCGTGCGTCTGCGCGCGGCGACGGCTTTGGCTTCAACCATCAGATCGTCGGGCAAATCAATCGTCGTTTTCATGATACGGGTCATCATATGGGGTTACGGCTCAAACGCAATTTCAGAGAGATCACTGGCGGCTCGGCGGGCGAAGTTCAATTTTTGGAAAACGATAATTGGATCCGCGCGAAACCCGCCCAAAGGCCGTCCGAGTTCTACCGCATGGACTGGAAATACAGGTGCGCGAGGGCGCCGATGACGGGGGCGTCGTCGCCGCAGACTGAGAATTCGATTCGGCCGACATTCTTGAAGGCGTCGAGCGCGTAGCGGCGGTAGGATTCCTCCA
>JBLHKZ010000093.1:0-18990 GCA_047618185.1 Limisphaerales bacterium | reverse complement strand
CGCCTGACGCTGTTGGCCAACGAGAAATTGCCGTAGAGTCTGGAAACAAGGTGGCAAAGGAAACGATTGAATTTGAGTGGGTTTCAAATTGCGCTGGAAGCCGCAGCGCAGAAAATGTTAATTCGTTAAATCCGGAACGTTTTCGTTGATGTGGACGGAAATGGAATCGGCGAGCGTTTTGAAGCCGCGTTCGATTGGGACCCCTACCGAAGCTTTCCCCCTTCTCAGCTGACCAGAATCACTGTTTACCGATTGAGCAAAGGGAGTTTACTCAACAGGTCATCGCAATATTTCCATTGGTCGAGTGTCTCCCGCCACGCTTGAGGGATCGCTTCAACCCCCTTGGAGGCTCCCAGAACCATCCCGATCGCAATCCCGCGTGAAGCGTTGTCTCCTCCCACCATGGTATTTGCCTGGAGAGCCTTTTTCAGGCCCTCGTTTTGGTCGGCATATTTCAGGATGAAGTAGACAGCGCCGGGTAATGTTCCCTCAGTCGGACTGGCTTTTCCCACCTTGATTGGTTCCGATCGACCGATATCCCATAGTCTGGCCATACTGGTAAGCGCCAGGTCATCGCTAAACGCTTCCTTGGAGAGCGCCGAGTTTGGATCCGCTTCTTCTTTTACTTTGTCAATCGCTTGAGCCGTTTTAATTTCAAAAAAGTCGCCCATCTGTGCGGCGACGTCTTGAATGGCGACCGCAGGTGTGGCGCCATTGATGACGCGGCAGGTTACCCGGGCAAAAAACTCGCCGCCGCCAAGGGCATGGGCGTCTCGGTGGGTGAACATTGATTTTCTGGCGACTTCGACAAGTTCCTCTTCTGTTTCATAATAGGCATGCGCGGCGACGTGGCGGAGGGCCATCGCATTGGAAAAGCCGCCCAGTTGTTCGATCGGCGCTCCTTGTTTGACTTGGGCGTATGTTTCTTTGGTCATGGTGCAAATCCATGACCCCCAATCGTTTTCCAGACGGTTCATCCAATGGGGGAGCAGGTCGGCGACGCCAAACGGTCTGGGTGGTTCAGCGGTGGCGGCCAAATGTTCCAAAACGAGAATATTGTAATCACCGTAGTCAGTTGTGCCGCCCGCCTTTTTTCCAGGATGATAATTTCTCTCCCCCCATCCAATGCCATGAGTATGGCCGCCCATCAACTCACCGGGTGACATGAATTTCTCAATGGGTCGGCTTCCGTAGGCCTCATGAATTTTGATTGCGTCATATTCATAATGACTCCCCAAGCAGAGGGCATCTGCGACAATGGCGCCGAAAAAGGCCCCCCTAATCGATTGTTCTTTGGAAATGGGATTCATTTTTTTGCTTAATCTGGTTCGATGATAGCGAAACAAGAGATCATTGCCCATGCCCCATGCGACGAATACGTCAAAGGCTGAGCGCTCACGGATTCATCAAGAAGTGACGCTCAAAGCCAACGCCACGTTGGATTCAGCTGGAATAATTTTGAATGCGGACATTGTTTTCCGAACCGAAAAGGCCGATCGATTGGCTGAAGAACCGATTTGAAAAATCCTGGGAACGAGTGCGCCGACGCAAAGGCACGGGAAGGCCGCGAACTGACCGTGACGTTCAAGATCTCATCCGAACAATGACCCGGGCAAATCCCACGTGGGGCATGCCGGGGCTCATTGGGGAATTGGGAAAGCTGGGAATCACTGTTGGCAAGACGACGGTCGACAAGTATCGCGTTCGGAAAAGAGGCGCGCCGGCGCCCTCGTGGAAAACCTTTCTTACGAACGAAGCCAAAGCGATCGCGGGTGTTGATTTCTTCACGGTTGCAACGGCGATCTTTCGTGTTTTGTATCGGTCGCCCTGGCAGAATCCATATTGCGAGCGAGTCATCGGCTCAATCCGGCGAGACTGCCTAGATCACGTGATCATTTTCAACGAAGCGCATCTGCGGCGAATCCTGGATTCGTATTTCGAATACTACCACCGATGCCGGACGCATCTGTCACTGGCGAAGGATTGCCTGGAACCAAGAGCAACTGATCCGCCGGAGAATGGGAAGGTGATCGCGTTCCCGAAAGTTTGAGGATTGCATAATCGCTACTTGCGGAAAGCAGCATGAATATGCGCGCCGGCGATTTGCGGGACCCACAGGCGACTCATGGCGCGCAAATCGTCTGGAAACGAACCAGTCAGCTTTCGTTTTTTAAATGAGCACAGAATCAGATTGCAAATCTGCTTGAGCATGAAATAGTCCCGGCCGAACTGATCGGGACTTGGTGTTGTTTGTCTTTTCTCCTGGGTTACAGGTTTGAATTTGAATCGGTCAGTTTTTCCTGTTTTAGAAAGTTACGACGATTATGTACAAGCGTTTTATTTGTCTGACCGCCGCCGCGTTTTTTTGTTTTTCCGCTAATGGGGCCGAATTGGACTCCTCGAAGTTGAAGCGCCGATCGCCGCTCACGTTGAAGGAGTTTCTCCAAAAGGTCCTGGAGAGGAACGAGGAGATCCAGGGGCAGATGTTGGAGACGGAGATCGGCCGGCAAAACATCAAGATACAAAAGGGTGTCTTTACCCCCTCGTTCGTCAGTGATTTTGAGTTTGTTGACTCTAGGCGCGCGAACACCGTGGAGCAACAGGCCAACCTAGGGCTGTTCGCCTCGAATGTTTTCAACCAGCGCAACAAGGCGCTCAACAACGGAGTGGAATGGACGATTGCCACCGGAGGGCAGCTCCGGCTGGGGCAGGGAATCCAGCAACTCAAGAATAACGTGAACGGCGCCGGCTTTCCGGGCGGGGAGTATGTTTCCAATATTGGACTGAGCATCACTCAGCCCATCCTGAAGAATTTTGGGAAACGAGCCACCATGGCCAATATCCGTCTTGCCGCCGCCGCGTCGGACGTCGCTTTCGAGGGCTACCGCAAGGCGCTGATCGAGTTGGTGGCGACCGCCGAGGCGTCCTACTGGGACCTTTATCTTACCCAGGAACAGTACCGCATCAGTGAGGAATCCGTGGAATTGGCGCGATCTGTCCTGAAGGACAGCGAGGAGCGGGTCAGGGTGGGCAAGGCGTCGGAGCTTGAAGTTTTACAGGCTCAGGCGGGACTTTCCACCCGCCAGGCCCTTCAGAATGAGGCGCTCCAGCGAGCCTTGGAGGCCAACAACCGTGCCAACACTCTTTATGGAGCATCCTCCTTGCAGGCCGCCACGATCGTCAGCCCCACCGATACGCCCACGGTCCAGATCCTCTCCATGGATCTTCAGGACCATTGGCTGGATGCCTTCGACATGAACCCTGATTTTAAACTCCGTAAGATTGAAGCGGGCCAGGAGGACATCCGGCTTGCTTATGCCAAGAATCAGCGGCTCCCCCAGTTGGACCTTCGAGCCAGTTACGGTCTTAATGGCCTTGGCGGCGCCTACCAGTCGTCATTCGACCAACTCTACGCCGCCGATTTCCCGGCATGGACGGTGGGGTTTGAATTCCGGATTCCTCTGGACGGTGGAAGACAGGGCAAGCGTCAGCTGGAAGTGGCCAAACTCCGTGCGAAGCAGGCCCTTCTAAATATTAAGCAGACCGAATCGCAGCTCATCAACGGCATCGACACCTCCCTTGAAAAAGTGCGCACCTTCTCCAGCAACATCAACAGCTACCAGACAGTGGTCAATTTCAACCAGAAGGTGCTCGACTCCGAATTAACTCGCCTCGAGGTCGGACGGACCACCAGCCGTGCGGTCCTTGAAGCCGAGGAGGATTTGTTCGAGGCCAAGGTTTCCTACGTCCAGGGGCTCGTTCAATACGAGCGCTCGCTTCTGGAATTGGAATCCATCAAGGGGAGCCTGCTTCGAAACCGCAGCCTCGAGCTCAGTAAGGAGCAACTCGCGGAGACCACCGCAGGGCTGGTCAACCGCGCCAATCTTTCCCCGACTGAAATCCGCCAGGTCCTTGGCAATCTCAAAACACAGTACAAGAGCCGGGGCTCAGAGCATGGCTTTGGAGCGCGAGATATCGACCGCGCCGCACGGACTCTTCAGCTTGAGCGGCAAAAACGAACGCCCGATTCACCGATGCCGGCTTCGAGTTCTCCCCAAGCAACGCCAAAGGCGCCTGCGGCTCAACCCGCCCCCGCCGGTGGCGATGCCCCCCGAAAAATAGAGCAAGTCCCGCCGCCGGCCACTGAAGTCAAAACCGCCCCGCAGACAGCTCCGCAGCCCGAGCCGGGGAGCGCGAATCGAACATCGCCGCAATGGTTGCGCGATGCAATTTCCGGGAATACAGGGCCGAAACCCAAACCAGGGAGCGTGTCGCCTGCGCCCAAGGCTCCTGCCCCGTAGGATCCAGGACGGTCCGCGAAGCCCGAGAAAAATGATTCATTAATCGTAATAGGGCGAACTCCTCTGACTCCCAAAGCCTGAAATTGAAGATGCAAGACCCATTCAAGTACCTTAACGCCAGTTTCCTGATCACGGGTTTGCTGGCATTGTCTATCAACTCCAGCCCTGCCGCCAACGTATCGGTGACCGGACTGACAGAGCCCGTTTTTGATGTCACAGTCAGTTCCTCAGTGGCGGGAAAACTGGATGTCCAGAGCGTCAAGCTGGGTGAATTTGTCAAGAAAGACCAGGTGCTGATAGTCATGCGCAAGGAGGTTGAGGAACTGGATGTTAAGCGCAAAAAGCTGATTTGGGAGAGCAAGGCGGAACTGGAGGCAGCGGAGGCCAACGTCACGCTGAAAAAACACGATTACGAGACTACCGCCAAATTGCTGGAAGCCACCAAATCGGTCAGTAAGGAGGATGTGGCCATCAAAAAGCTGGAATACGTCCAGGCAGTGGCCCAGCGGGACAGCCTCGCCATCATAGAGGAGCGGGAGCAACTCGATTATGAACTGGCCCAGGAGGGCTTGAGCATGCGGATCATCCGTTCGCCGCTCGATGGGTACGTGGTGGAGCGATTCTTTGAAGTCGGTGAAGACTGTCGCGCCCAGGAGCCGCTGTTGCGCATTGTCGATACTCGACGGGCCTTTTTTGTGGCCAATATGGAGGCTCGGTTGGGTTACCAGCTGAAGCTGGGACAGGAGGTTGAAATTGAAGTGGACGCGGGCAAAGCGGGGGAGAAGTTTAGAGGAAAGGTGACCTACGTGGCGCCGGTTGTTGACCCGGGAAGCGGGCTGCTGAAAGTAAAAGCCGTGTTTGAGAACGCGGATGGACGAGTCAAACCAGGCGTGTCCGCTCGCCTGAAATTTTCGACAAATTAGACTTCTTATGGCCGGCGAGCAAATCAACCACGACGAAATTCAGCAGGCAATGGCCGACATGGCCAATCTGCGCCAGTTTGAGGGGCCGTCGTCCGAATTTTGGCTCCGATACATCGAGAGCGCCACGCGACTGCTGGCGGCCACCAAGGGAGTCTTGATTCTAAAAGATGAAGCGGCGCCGGAGCCGCAGCAACTGCGCAAGATTGGAGAATGGCCGGCGGGGACTGACAGGAACACCACCGTGGCGGAATTCGCGCGGAGTTGGGGCAGGATCGCCGTCGCCTGTGCGGACCAGTCGCCCTTTTTGGAATCGGTGGGCGCGAAAGGACAGACGACGCAGAACTTTTTTGTCGCGGCGCGGTTGGAAGTGGCAGGAGGCAGTCAGGTCTGCGTCGCCGCGTTTTGCCTTTTGGGATTCACTGACACAACGGTGCGCGAAGCCCTGAATCGGCTGCAGCTCGTTGCGGATGTGCCGGTTTCTTACCAGGTTTGCAACTCGGTCGGACAGGCCCGTGGGGAAACTGAGAAGTTCGCCGCCGCTCTCGATCTCACTGTTTTGGTCAATAATGAAAAGCGTTTCCTGGCGGCAACCCTGGCGCTCTGCAATGGGCTAGCCACGCGGTTTCATTGTGATCGTGTCAGCGTGGGCTGGCTCGAAAAGGGCTACATTCGAGTCCGATCCATCAGTCGAACAGAGAAATTCGACAAGAACATGTCCGCAGTCCAGGCGCTCGAGACGGCCATGGAGGAGTCGTTTGATCAGGACGATGAAATTATTTTTCCCGCCCCGGACGACGCCACCTTTGTCGCCCGGGATCATGAGTCCTTCTCGAAGGATCAGAAAGTGGAGCATCTCTGCTCTGTTCCTTTGCGGAAGGAAGACGAGCCGATCGCCGTTATAACATTGGAGCGTCAGTCTTCGGCGTTTTCGGTAATCGAAATGCAACAGCTCCGACTGATTGGCGACCAGACGGTGTTTCGGTTGGAGGACCTCAAGAAGCAGGACCGCTGGTTTGGGGCGCGTTGGACATCGGCCACTCGTGAAAAACTCGCCTCCCTGGTGGGCCCCGAGCACACTTGGGCGAAAATTCTCGCGCTCACCATCACTCTGATTCTGCTGGTCACCATTTTTGGCAGGCTGAACTATCGGGTGGAGGCCAATTTCATACTCCGCAGCGACGAGGTTTCTTTCCTTACCGCCCCTTTCGACGGCTACATCGATGAGGCGCTAGCCCGTCCCGGCGATCTGGTTTCAGCCGGGCAAATCCTGCTGAAGCTCAACACAAAGGATCTCCTGTTGGAGGAGGCCGCCGCCATTGCTGATTTGAATCGCTACCGCAGGGAGAGCGAAAAGGCCCGAGCTCAAAACGGCCTTGCCGATATGAGGATCGCGGACGCCCTGGCGGATCAGGCGCAGGCTCGCTTGGATCTCGCTCAATACCGGCTCATGCAGGCGGATATCAAGGCCGCCTTCGACGGCATCGTGGTGGAGGGCGATCTGGAGGAGCGCATCGGCGCCCCAGTTAAACAGGGAGACGCGCTTTTCCGGTTGGCTCACATCGACAAACTCTACGTCGAGGCCGAGGTGACCGAGGAGGATCTCCATGAAATTCTTGAGAAGAAGACCGGCGAAATCGCTTTTGTCAGCCGGCCTAATCTCAAATTCCCGGTTAACATCGCCCAGATAGAACCGGCGGCCGCCTCGCGCCAGAGCGGCAATGTATTTCTCGTTCGTTGCGAAATTGAAGGCGAATTCCAGGAGTGGTGGCGCCCGGGCATGAGCGGTCTCTGTAAACTCAACGTCGGGGATCGTCGCATCATTTGGATCATCACCCATCGCACTGTCGATTTCCTCCGCCTCTGGTTGTGGTGGTAGGGGGCGTCGCTGAAACCCCTTAAAAAATTGGCCGGACGGGTGATACCGCCTGCCGCAGCGTCAGCTAGACATGGCTCAAAACACGCAGACATTTAGCGAATCCTGGTATCGCATTGCCAATCAGCGCATCAGTCTGCGCCTTGGCATCAAGACCCGCCGGCAGAATTTCCGCGGGGAAAGATGGATTGTCCTCGCGGACCCTTTCAGCAACCAGTTCTATCGACTCCGGCCCGCCGCGTATGAGTTCGTCTCACGTCTTCGGCCTGATCGGACCGTCGATGATGTTTGGAAGGAATGTGTGGAGCGCTTTCCCGACGAGGTGCCCGGGCAGGAGTCCGTCATCCAATTGCTCTCCCAACTCTATCACTCCAACCTGCTCCAGTATGATCTCGCCGCGGACTCAGCTCAACTTTTCGAGCGCTACAGCAAGCGACGTCAGCGCGAAACCCGGGCCCGTTTGTTGCAGATCATGTTCATGCGCTTCCCCCTGCTGGACCCGGACCGTTTCCTGGTTCGGACGCTTCCCTATATTGGGAAACTCATCGGGATCTTCGGGGCGCTGCTCTGGCTCGGAGTCGTGGGAATGGGAGTCAAGGTCGTGCTCGATAATTTCTCCGTCCTGAAGGATCAGTCGCAGTCGGTTCTGGCCCCGGATAATATCTTTCTGCTCTACGCCGGAATGATCGTCATCAAGACCCTGCATGAGTTTGGGCACGCCTATTTCTGCCGTAAGTTTGGAGGCGAGGTGCATACGATGGGTCTCATGCTGCTGATTTTTACTCCCATCCCCTACATGGACGCCACCTCGAGTTGGGGGTTCAGGAGTCGCTGGAAACGTGTGCTGGTTGGAGCCGCCGGCATGATTGTGGAAGTGTTCTTCGCCGCCATCGCAGCCCTGATTTGGGCTCGGACAGGGGAGGGGGCCGTCCACACCCTAGCCTACAACATCATGTTCATCGCTTCGGTTTCCACTCTCCTCTTCAATATTAACCCACTACTCCGGTTCGACGGCTATTACATCCTCTCCGACCTGTTGGATATTCCCAATCTCCATCAGCGCTCCGGCCGCCACCTTAAACACCTGGTTGAACATTTTGCATTCGGGGTCAAGAATTCGGAAAGCCCTGCCCGGACACGCCGGGAGGCCGGCTTGCTCACGTTTTTCGGCATTGCCGCCGGCATTTACCGGATAGTCGTCTTTGCCACAATCCTTCTCTTCGTCGCTGACCAATTTTTGCTGGTGGGACTCATCATGGTCGTGATGTGTCTGGTTTCCTGGCTCATTGTGCCGATCGGGAAGCTCATCAAATACCTCTCCAGCAGCCCCAAGCTCGAGCGTTGCCGCCTCCGGGCCAATCTGGTCGTCATTGCCTTGGCAGCCACCATCTTGGTCGTGCTTCAGGTCATCCCATTTCGTAACCACATTCGCGCGCCTGGAGTGCTGGAAGCCACCCATTGGGCTCAGGTTACCCTCGAGGCCAGTGGGGACGTCGCCGAAGTTCTTGCCAAGCCCGGCCAACCGGTCAAGGCAGGACAGCCCCTGATTCGGCTCACCAATCACCAACTGGAGTTGGAACTCGGACGAGCCCGATCCCAATACCGTGAAATCGAGGCTCGCATTCGCGCCGCCATGCAGCTCGACTCGGCAAACCTCAAGCCGCTTGAAAGCAGCCTGGTCGCCGCACGAAAGCGGGTGGAACGGTTTGAGTCCGATCTCGATGCCATGACGTTGCGGGCCAGGCAAGACGGACTGTGGGTGGCTCCGGGCATTGAGAATTATATCGGCCGGTGGGTCAGTCGGGGCACGTCCCTCGGGTTGTTGGTCGATCCGTCTGAATTCACGTTCACCGCTGTTGTTTCCCAGGACGACTCGGACATCCTTTTCAAGAACCGTATCCAGTCCGCACAGGTGCGTTTCCCCGGAGAGGCAGGGACCCGGGTGTTGGTCAAATCCTGGAACATCATCCCCGCCGAGCAGAATATGCTCTCCACCCCCGCGCTCGGTTGGGCGGGCGGAGGTCCCATTCCGGTGGATTCCTCCGACTCTCAAGGGCTCCGGACCAGCGAACCTTTCTTCCGGGTTGAATGCGACGTGCCCATCGTGGATCAGTTGGCCATGGTCCACGGGCGAACCGGCAAGATCCGCTTTCGCATCGACGACGAACCGCTGCTCAGCCGCTGGTTGAGGCGGTTCCGGCAGCTGCTCCAGAAGCGTTACCAGTTCTGATGACCCCAACTCAGCAATATCGACGCACCTGGTATCGGAAGCCCAAGAAACTTCTCACGGGGCTCGATGCCATGGTGCACGGCGGCATCGGATGCTTCCAGCGCCGCGCCACCGCCTTCTCAAGAATCCGTGAAAACGCCGAAAAAGTGGATGCCATGGCCGGCAAGTGGAAAGATCTTAACGATCATCATCTTCGCGCGGCGCTCCTTGATTTCAGGGGGCAGTTTCGCCGGGGCGGCAAGTCGGCTGATGAAGTCCTTCTCCCCGCCTTGGCCGCCATCCGAGAAGCCTCCGATCGGCAACTCGGGCTACGGCCTTTTGTCGTACAGTTGATGGGGGCGTTGGCCCTGAATGAAGGCAATCTCGCCGAAATGGCCACGGGCGAGGGCAAAACCCTCACCGCCGGCGTCGCAGCCGTGCTTGCCGGGTGGACCAAGCGTCCCGTTCATGTGATCACCGTCAATGATTACCTGGTGAAGCGCGATCCGGACTGGCTGCGAGCGCTCTATAAGTTTTGCGGAGTCCGCGTGGGGTGCGTCACCGGCGAGATGAGTCCGGATGAACGTCGCCAAGGCTATAATTGCGACGTCACCTACGCCACCAGCAAGGAAGTTCTCGCCGATTTTCTCAGAGACCGCATCCAACTGGGCCCGGTTCAGGAACCGGCGCGGCAGCTCATTCTCGAGTTGCTCAATCCTCGGGCGCATCGTCGTCAGGGCGTGGTCATGCGCGGCCTGCATGCCGCCATTGTGGATGAAGCGGACAGTGTCTTGATCGACGAGGCGGTCACTCCTTTGATTATTTCTGCCCCGCGTGAGAACGAGGCTCTCAAGAGCGTGGTGCGCGTGGCCAATGAGATCGCAAAACCACTTGAAAAAGGCGCTCACTACAAGATCAACGTTCAATATCGTGAAGTCGAAGTCAGCAAGGCCGGGCGGGAATTGGTCGAGGAAAACTGCTCGGACTTGCCAGGCTTCTGGAAGAGTGAAGATCGGAGAATGGAACTCGTCCGCCAATCCCTTGTCGCGCGCGAATTCTATCAATTGGGCAAGCAGTATATCATTGATAACGGAAAGATTGTGATCGTCGATGAATTCACGGGACGCCCCATGCCCAATCGCAGTTGGCGTCAAGGGATGCACCAGGCCATCGAAGCCAAGGAGGAGATCGAGATCACCGACCCTACCGAGACCATCGCCCGACTCAGCCATCAGCGCTTTTTCCGCTTCTACAACAAGCTTTCAGGTATGACCGGCACCGCTCGCGAGGCGGCTTCCGAATTCTGGCAGATCTACAAGCTTCCCGTGATTTCGATTCCGACCAACAGACCCTGTATCCGGGGCGTTCAGCCCGATCATATTTTTTCGAATGAGGAGGATAAATGGCAGGCGATCGTGAATGAAATCGTCGCCCAGCATGCGACCGGCCGTCCTATTCTGGTGGGAACACGCAGCGTCTTCGCGAGCGAAAACCTGGCAAAACGCCTACAGGACAAAGGCGTGAGTTTCCGGCTCCTCAACGCAGTGCACCACGGCGAAGAGGCGGGAATCATCACCACCGCGGGCGAACCCGGGCGCATTACCATCGCCACCAACATGGCCGGCCGAGGCACGGATATCAAACTCGGGCGCGGAATGGCCGCTATCGGCGGTCTGCATGTGATCGCCACGGAACGGCACGAATCAGGCCGTGTTGATCGTCAGCTTTTTGGCCGCTCCGCGCGTCAGGGAGATCCGGGAAGCGCCATCGCATTTGTCTCGGCGGAGGATGAATTGATCAAGCGGCACCTTAAACCCTTCTCGAAAAGCGTGATGAATCTGGGCCTCGGGGGAGGGGCTTTGGGCAAGAGATCTCTCTCCAAGTGGGCCTTCAAGACCGCCCAGGACAAGGCCCAGAAGATGGCCTTCAAGCAGCGCAAATCCGTGCTCAGAATGGATACATGGATGGAGGAGGCGCTGGGCTTCACCGGTGCCCAGGACATGTAGTTCCAGCCTCGCAACCTCCGTGGATTCTTCCAGATCAGGAGACTGTCTGCATCAGCAAAACTAATAAAATTCGCGAATTAAGATCGCCAAATTCGTCCCGCTAAAACCTGCGTGATGTCTCCATCTGGGCGTGGGGGCGGACGGAGTTTCATAAAGAGCCAGGCACATAGTCAACAATCGGCTTTACGGCGCATAAGGATAAAGTGCCAATAAAGTGCCAGGCACATAATCGACAATGGGCTTTGCGGCGCTGTCCCGGTCAATCGCGGAACTCCGAGGGAGGCTCATTCACTCTGGATGGTCAGATCCGAATTGCGTGATGGATGCGACCGCCCCGATTAGGGAGCTGTAACTCGTTTGATTAGCCACCCTTCCAGATCATCGAATACCTGACGATGTTTAGATATCGACTGCTGTGTTCGGCCAGGCTGTGCACGATCAACAGGGGGCCCCAGCGTCGCCATCCGGGAGCCATTGTTGGCGGAAGATCTCGATTCATCGGACGCCTCTGAAGAATCCTTCGCTTTGATTCATCGGGGGCGATTCAGGCTTGGGAATTCTTCCGGTTTGTTTCCGTCGAATAATCGCGGGAGAGTTTCTCAAGGCGTTCGCGCAGCGATGAAAGCCGGGACTGCAAACCATCCAGCGTCTTCCGGTTGCCGAGCGTTCGGCTCCACTGCCGCAACAGGGTAGTTGTCAGTCCTGCCTGGCGACAGAAATGCAGCGCGCTTAAGCCAAGGTAGGGACCGATCAGGAGGAAGGTGGCGGCCCATGGCTGATAGAAAAAGAGGACCGCCGCCGCGACTGCATACCAGACAAGGTAGAGCGGAACTCCCACCAGCAGTCGATTGCTTGAAATGGTTTTTCGTCCAGGCTGGTCCAGCCTGGCGGCGATGCGACGAACGAGGATGAACGGGATGATATGGAAGAGAATGCCAGCCAACGCGGGGACGGCCCAAAGAACGAGGCAAAGGAATCGCCACAGGAGAATCAGAGCAGCCTGGCCTCGGGAGTGGGTCAGCAACACCGAGTCCACGTCCAATCCGGCCGCCTGGGTCGTCTCACGATATTCTTGAATCTCTTCGGCAATCTGTTCCGCGCGCTCGGGGTCGCGCTCGAGAAAATGGTTCATGGCGTCGGCTATGCGTTTTCGCTGCCACAAGCGCCGCGCAGGCGTTTGCGGCGCGCTCTTTGAGGGCGGCAGGATTTTCTCGAGATCGTCCAGCCATGGTTCCCATTCGGGTTGCTTCAAATGCACCACGACTTCCTGTAGGCGCGATTCGAGTTCGCCGGTGAGCGCGCGTCGGGCCTTGCCGCCGTGGCCGTCGTGATTTTCCAGGGCTTCCCGGACGCGGATGGGATCGCCCACGCGCGCCAATACCGCGCTGCGAAACTTGTCTTTGTGCTCGTAGGTCAGCCCGATGGGGACGATGAGCAGATCGTCGGCGCCTGCTTCCACGGCTTGAATGGCCATGCGCGCCGCGCCGGATCGCACCATCTCCAGGTGCGCCTGATCGGTTGACTTGCCTTCGGGAAAAATGCCCATCGCCTTTCTTTCGATCAGGACATTCGCGCCGATATCAAGGCTCTCCAGGTTGCGGCGCACCTGCTTGGAGTCGTCGCTGCCGCGGAAGGCCGGAATCATGCCTACGGCTTTCATCAACCTGCCCAGCACGGGAATATCGAAGAGCGGCGCTTTGGCCATGAATCGCACGGGGCGGCGCGCGGCGATGCCGATCATGACCGCGTCGATCAGTGAATTTCCATGATTGGCGCAGAGCAACACGGGGCCGGACTGGGGAATGCGCTCGGCGTTCGTGATCTCCACGAGCGGGTAATACCGTTGAACGATCCGGCGCGCCAACCAGCGGACCAATCCACGTGGCTCAGGTGGGGTGTTTGATTCTTTCATGCGCAATTTTCAGAGTCTAGCGGCGCTCCCGTAAGAGCTGTCAGTCAAATGCCGAGTGTCACCATCTCCTTTTCCAACCGGAATCGAAAGCGGTTATAACGCAAGGCTTAGCATGAGTTGAAATATCGTGAAAGAGTGAGTCCGGTCCGCTTGCGGAATTGCACGGTGAAGGCGCTTTGGTCGCAAAAGCCATGGTCGAAGGCGATTTCCATGAGCGGCTGGTCGGAGCGGGCGAGCGCTTCGCTGGCGGCCTGGATGCGTGTGCGCATGACAAACTCATGCGGCGCCATGCCGAAGGCTTCCTGAAATTTCCGATTCAAGTTTCGTTCCGACAATCCGGAGGCGCGGGCCAGATCCGGGCCGGCGATCTTCTGCCGAAAGTTTCGCCGGATGTATTCGACGGCCTTGGAGACGCTCACAAACGGGCCGTGCAGGGTTCGAGGGCTTTTCAATAAACTTTGTCAGAACCGCAACACATTTTTGAGGTACCTTTGGCGTCTGACTGTGCGAAGGTTCGTTTCGTGTTTGTGAATTGTTGACAATTTACAACCGACGAAAACCTCGGAATGAACATGACGAAAACATTGGCCAACCCCATCCGCTCCGTGCGCGAACAGATCGCCGAACAGTTGCGCAACGAGATCCTCGCGGATCTGTTTTCGGCGGACGAGCCGATGCGCGAGGCGGCGCTGGCCGAGCGATTTGGCACGAGCCGGGGACCGATTCGCGACGCGCTGCTTCAGTTGAGTCAGGAAGGCGCGTTGACCTACAAGCCCAACAGCGGCGTTCGAGTCAGTGCGCCGGTGGCCGATGGAGAGCGGACCTTGCTGATGACGCTGCGCAAGCGAATCGAGTTCGACGCACTTAAGGGGTTTATCCGGAATTTCAACGAGGCGGATGAACTCTACCTGCGCGGGACGCTGGACGTAATGAGAAGCGCTTGCGTCAAGAAGGACCTGCCGGGAATCGTGGGTAGCGACATCGCTTTGCATCGGCGCATCGTGCGGTGCGGCGGTTCGGAGCAGATGGAGGCGGTCTGGCAGTCAATCGCTGTGCGCATTCGCATGGACTATTCCCGTCTGAAGAAGCACATGAACATTTTTCGCGAACATGAGCGAATCGTGGATGCGATTGTCAGCGGCGATCTGAAGCAGGCGCGAAAGGCGTTGGAATTGAATTTGATCTGAGTTTTTGAAATCCAAGTAGAACCATGAAGTCATTAATGAAAATTGGAGCTGTCGTGTTCGTCACGATGGGAACCCTGACGGGAGCGAGCGGGGCGGAGAGTAAAGCCGCGATGGAGCGTCTGTTTACCCTGTCGGTGAAGCCGATGCTTTCGGAGAAGTGTTTGGGTTGTCATGGCGATCCCAATAAGAAGCTGAAGGGCGGTTTGGATGTCTCGACTCGCGAGCTGCTCCTCAAGGGCGGCGATGAGTTTTCGGACACACTGGTTCCGGGATCGTCGGCCAGGAGCTTTATCATGAAAGCCGTCAGGTGGGAGGACGAGGACTATGAAATGCCTCCGAAAGAGAACGATCGGCTGACGAAGGAACAGATCGACGAACTCGCGAAGTGGATCGACGCGGGTGCGCCGTGGCCGAGCGAGGGGCGGCAGACGGAGATTCGCCTGGCCGAGCAAACCCGCAAGCGCACGAAGGACGGGATCATGGTCAAGACCTCGGGCGGGCTGGCGGACGACTGGACCTTTCGTCGCTATCAGCCGGAGGATATCTGGGCCTTTCAACGGCTGAAGAAACCGGCATTGAAGAATTTGAAAGGGCGCAATCCGATCGACGTCATGGTCGGCGCGAAATTGGACCAGGCGGGATTCAAACCGGCTCCGAAGGCGAAGTCACTCACCTTGATTCGACGCGCCACGCTTGACCTGACGGGGTTGCCGCCAAGCCCGCGGGAAGTCTTCGATTTTAACAAAGCTTACGCGGAAGAACCGGACCAGGCCTGGGCGGACCTCGGCAATCGATTGTTGTCCAGCCGCCACTATGGCGAGCGGTGGGGGCAGCATTGGCTGGATGTCGCGCGCTATGCCGACACCGGGGGCTACTCCAATGACTACGAGCGCTCCAACGCCTGGCGCTATCGTGATTATGTCATTCGAGCCTTTAACGAGGACAAGCCCTATGACCGTTTCGTGATCGAGCAGTTGGCCGGGGATGAACTGGCCGACGCTTCCCTGCGAAGTCGGATCAGTGATTGGGAAACGTATCAGGATGCTCGCGCCAAGGGCAAATACAGCGCGGTGGAAAGCGAACTCCTTGTCGCCAGCTCGTTCCTGCGCATGGGGCCCTGGGATCCGGCGATGGTGAAGAGTCCGGAGGCGCGGCAGCTGTATCTGGACGATGTGGTCAACGCGGTCGGGCAGACCTTTCTATCAACGACGATGCGCTGTTTCAAGTGTCACGATCACAAGTTCGATCCTTTGCCGACAAAGGATTACTACCGGTTCTACGCGTCCTTCGCCGCCACGCAATTGGCCGAGCGTCCGGCTCCGTTCCTGCCCGAGGAAAACAAGGCCGGATTCGAAGAAGGCAAGAAGATGACGCAGCGATTGCTCGAGTTTGCGCGAACGAAAACCGCCGAGTTGGTGAACCAACGCGAGGCCGCCGCGCGCGAGTGGTACAAGGCGAAAGGCACGGAATATCTTTCGCTCAATAAGCGCAAGAGCCTGCCGGACGAGGAGAAGCCGCCGCGGCATGTCGGGCTGAGCCCGGAGGAGCAGGGTAGGCTGAAGGTTCGCGAGCAGGATGTCTGGATCTGGAATCGTCGCCTGGAGCGTTACGATGGAATGGTCCAAAGCGTTTACAACGGCCCGGATCCGAAATCCCTGAACGCCCGCAAACTTCGGATGAACGCGAAGGCAAACGTTAATTGGCGTCCCGACAGTCACATCCTGACGGGCGGCGCGTTGGAGGCTATCGGCGAGAAAGTGTCGCCGGGCGTGTTGAGCGCGTTGGGCGTTGCGTTGGGCGATGGCGATGAGGACCGGTATTTGCTGCCCGATGAATTGGAAGGCCGACGCCTGGCCCTGGCGAAATGGATCGCGCATCCTGAGAACCCGCTGACGGCGCGTTCGATCGTTAACCGTGTCTGGCAGTATCACTTTGGCAAGCCGCTGGCCGGCAACCCGAACAATTTTGGCGTCAAGGGGCGCAAGCCGACGCACCCGAAGCTGCTGGACTGGTTGGCCGCCGATTTCGTTGAGAACGGCTGGAGACTCAAGCGACTGCACAAACAGATCATGTCCTCACGGACCTACCAGCAATCCGGCAAACATCCAGAGCTGGAGAAGCTGAGCAATGTGGATCCAAACAACGATCTCTTTGCTCGTTTTCCGACGCGTCGTCTGACCGCCGAGGAACTGCGCGACGGCATGCTGATGGTCACCGGCGAATTGAACGCCGCCGCTGGCGGATTGCCGATCATGCCCGAGATGAACATGGAGGTGGCGTTGCAGCCGCGCATGATTCAGTTCTCGTTGGCTCCCGCGTACCAGCCGTCGCCCCGGCCGGAGGAGCGCAATCGACGCAGCATTTACGCGTATCGCATTCGGGGCCTGGCGAATCCGTTCCTGGAAACGTTCAATCAGCCTAATCCCAACGACTCCTGTGACGAGCGGGACTCCGCCGCCGTTTCGCCGCAGGCGTTCACCTTGTTAAACAGCGACTTGGTCACGGACCGGTCGCTCGCCTTTGCGCTTCGTCTCGAACGAGAAGGCAAGACGTTGGAGAAGCAGATCGAGCGCGCGTTTCACCTCGCCTTTGGAAGAAAGCCAACCGCGAAGGAGCGCGACCGCATGACGGCGTATGTGTTCCAGATGCGGAAGTATCATGCCGGCGTGAAGCCGGAGCCGGTGAAATATCCAACGAAGATCACCCGTTCGCTGGTCGAAGAATTTACCGGCGAGCCCTTCGAGTATGAGGAGATTCTCCCGGTGTATGAGAACTACGTCCGCGACAAGAAGGCGGCGGATGTCGGCGCGAACACGCGGGCGTTGGCCGATTTGTGTCTCCTGTTGTTCAATTCCAACGAGTTTATTTATGTCTATTGAGGCAGTGACCGAATCCTTGACGGGCAATCTCCAATCTCTTTTTCCCATATGAAACAATCCATCTGCTCACGTCCTGTTTCGACCGGGGCCACGCGCCGCGAGTTTATCTACGGCCTTGGGGCGACGCTTGGCTCGGTCGCCATGACCGACATGGTCGCCAAAGAGGCGCCCGCCGCCGGCCCCTTGGCGCCCAAAAAGCCCATGCTTCCGGCGAAGGCGAAGAATGTCATCATGCTTTTCATGGAGGGCGGTCCCGCTCACATGGACACCTTCGATCCCAAGCCGATGCTGACCCGGATGCACAAGCAGGAATCGAAGAGCACGCGAAGCCTAGCCAATGGATTCAAATTCTTTGTCGGCAGTCCTTTTGGCTTCAACAAGGTCGGTCAGTCCGGCATCGAAATGTGCGATCAGTGGAAGCACCTGGCCGATCCCGAGGTGGCGGACGAGCTCTGCAACTATCGCGGTTGTCAGGCTGAATCGCTGAATCACCCCGAGGCTCTGTTCCACATGAACACCGGTAGCCGGTTGGGCGCCGATCCGGCTATCGGATCCTGGGCGACCTACGGCCTGGGCTCCGTAAATCAGAACCTGCCCGGCTACGTGGTCATGACCGAGCTGGCTTTGCCGCAGGGCGGCTCGCGCAACTGGTCCAACGGATTCCTGCCCGCCTTCTATCAGGGCACGCCGCTTCGTCCGACCGGTTCGCCGATTCTCGACCTCAAATCGCAGTCGAACAAATCCAGGAAACACCAGCGTCAGGCCCTGGACGCCCTTGGCTATTTGAATGAGCAACACGCCGCTCAACATACCGAGCATAAAGATCTCGCCGCGCGCATGGAATCCTACGAGCTCGCCTATCGCATGCAGATGGAAGTGCCGGACGTGGTGGACATCAAGAGCGAGCCGGAGCACATCCGCGAGATGTATGGCCTCGATGGAAAAGAGACGGGCGAGTTCGGTAAGCAATGCCTGATGGCGCGTCGACTGGTCGAGAAGGGCGTGCGCTTCGTGCAGATTTTCTCTGGTGGCTGGGACAGCCATGACTACCTAGAGCGGGGCCACGGCTCGCGCATCAAGAGCGTCGACAAACCCATTGCCGCGCTGATCAAGGATCTCAAGCGGCGCGGCATGCTCGAGGACACGCTGGTGGTCTGGACTGGAGAATTTGGACGCACGCCCGACAACAACAAGCGCGGCGGCGTGTATTCGTTGGGCCGCGGTCACAACGCGGACGCCATGACGATGCTCATGGCTGGCGGAGGAGTGAAGAAGGGCGCGATCGTCGGCGCGACCGACGAGCTGGGAGCCGAAGCTGTCGATGTCAAACATCCCATCCGCGATTTCCACGTGACGCTCTTGAATCAGCTGGGCCTGGACGACAACAAGATGACCTACTTCCATGCGGGGCGCTACAAGCAGCTCAGCCAGTTTGGCGGCAAGGTGATCACCGAGTTGCTGGCGTAGGGGCAAAGCGAATAGCTACTGATGATCAAGGATTTGCGCTGGAGTTTTACGATCCCATCGGAGGATTTCGGAGCGCTTATCCTTTTGTTCGTTCGGACGGAGCCCCTGGAAACCGACGGGGAAAGCCCATTGACGGCTCCGGAGAGCTGCCCGGCGGCAAAGTTATCAAAGATGAAATGGGGTTGAAGCTGGAGTTGCTTGAACGAAAGGACTCTTTCACCCGAAACCTTATC
>JBLHKZ010000092.1:0-19114 GCA_047618185.1 Limisphaerales bacterium | reverse complement strand
CGATGGCTTTGACCGACTCCGCCCAGAGTTCGGGTTCGTTCTCGCGGGTCTGGGTTTTGATCTTGTCGAGGCCGTGGTCGCCGATTTGAACGAGTTCGAAGCCGAGGTAGTCACAGGCGGCGCCGAGTTCTTCGAAGCGAGGCTGTTGGCGCGCCGGAGCGCTGCCCTGAGTGACGGCGACATTGATCACGCGCATGCCGGATTGTTTCATCAGGCGCAGGGCGAGGCCGCCGATGATGCACTCGTCATCCGGGTGCGGTGAAAAAATAAGGACTAGGGGCGCGTCAGCGACGGGCGCGGAGCGGGCGGGTTTCTCAAAGGTTCCGAGCGGCAGCGATTTTCCGTCCTCAACCAGGCGGGCAAAATCGGCGACGAGTTTGTGATACGGATTCATGCGCTTTTTTTAACCGCGGATGGCGCGGATTTCGAATCTGAGATTTGAAATCTGGGGTTTATCTGAGAGTTCCTACGCTTTCGCAATTGTGGGCAGGCTGGCTGCGGCGATAGCTTGGCCGTGGCGTTTTTCTTTTTCGTCGGGAATGTGAAAGCCGATCTTTTCCGCAAGGGCGGGAAACTCCAGCTTCATCACGTCTTTGGCTCCATTGATGATCAGTTCGCCGCCTTCGCCGGTGGTGACGCGGCCGAGGATCAGCACGGTGCGGTAGTCGTAGTGATCGGCGTAGTGCGCCAATGAGTAGCCAAGATAAGTCCCGATGGTCTGGTAGATCTTGCGCGCGCGATCGTCACCGTCGGCCATCAGGCTTTGGACGTGTTTGAGCTGATCGGGCAGGGGCATGTCGGGCGGGACCTCGATGCCCGCGCAGGGAATGAGTTTACCGACGGCCTGCTGGCTGAAATACTGAACGCCGCAGCCGTAGTCGCCGGACCATTCGTCGGTCGCGGCCTCGGGATTGTGATCGACTGGCGCGAAGGCAAGCTCGTTGAGCCAGGAGGTGATGTTGCCGTCGGGGTTGACGTAGCCGACGGCCTCGCTGGAGCCCATGGCGATGCCCAGCACGGCGTTGTCGTTGATGGCCATCGATCCGGCCAGCGCGGTGACTTCGCCGTCGTTGACGATTTCAAAAGGGATGTCGTTCCAGGCTTGCTTGATTTCTTTGAACAGATTGCGCACGCGGGTCTTGAAAAGATCCTCGGGCACGCCGCGAAAGAGCGAGGCGATGCGCACCTGATTGTTGACCAGGACGCCGGCGGAGCTGCCGCCGATGGCGTCGACGCGCGGGAGCTTGTCGGCCGCGCTTTTCAGGCAGGCCATAATTTCATCGAAATGCCATTGAGGGTCGGTCTGGGGACGCGGGTCCCATTCGACCTCCTCGCTGAACAGGACTTCGCCGTCCACGAGCGCGGCCACCTTGCGATCGCTGGCGCCCAGGTCGAAGCCGATCCGGCAGCCGTCGAGATGCCGGCCAAGCGGAGCCACGGAGGATTTCCCCTCGGGCAATTCGTCGCTTTCCACGCGCACGATTTCGAAGGGATCGCCGTAGATTTTGTCGCCCATAATGTCGGCGTCGAAGCGGCCGGCCGGCGTGTCGCGATAGTGCGCCTGGAGCCGGCTGACGAGGCTCTGAGGCCCGGCGATGTGAATGCGCCGCGCGCCGCGCGACCAGAGCAGGAATTTGACGAGGCGTTCGACGTGGACGGCATTGGCGGCCAGGGTGTCGTCGTGGTCGGGCAGCGCCTGGGTGAAGGTGCGGTAAATCGAGCCGTCGGCCTGTTCGAGAGCGATGCCGATGTCGGATGCCGAGCCAGATTCATCGCAGGCGCTCAGAAAAGCGCGATTGGCCAGGACAGCGGGCTGGAATCCCGGGTCGAGAACGGGTGAAATCTTTGGGGCGGCTGACGATTGCGGGTTGGAGCTCATGGTTCGTGTCGAGGACGCTGAATGGGTTGGAACAGAGTTGGAGACAAGTCGGCCCTGGATTGAAGGCGGGTGGAAGATACTGAAAAGCCCGGGTCTACCAAAGCGAAAAGACGCGCAGGGAGGCCTTGGCCGGCGGGTTCTTCATCGGCTTAGCGGTTGCGCGGCTTTCGGGAATGGAGTAGTTCTTGCACAGTCTTGTAACCCGCCCTCCGGCGGCGTCGTTTGATAGAGAAAGCCACGCTATGATTTCGCCACTTCTTCGCCATGAACTTGAACCCATCGCAAAGTTCCATCGCCAGGCCCATTTGTGGCGCGGTCTGGCGACCTGCTGGGCTGCGGTGGGCGTGCTGGGCCTGGGTTTCATAGCCGCGTTTTTTCTCGCGGACTGGTGGTCGCCCAACACCTTTCTCGTCCTGCTGGTCGGCGGCGTGGTCGCATCCGTGGCGGTCTGGTTTCGCAGCCGGACATTTGATGTCGATTTTGAATGGATCGCGCATGAGATCGAAAAGCACGATCCGCGGCTGAATACTCTCCTGCTGGCTGCGCTGGAGCAGCAGCCCGACCCCGGCTCGGGGCATTTCAATTATCTTCAATATCGCGTGATCCGCGAGGCGCTGGATTACAACGACCAGCACGCCTGGGCGCAGCGGAACGTGGAGGATCTTTTCTTCGCCCGTTGCGCGCATCATTTCGCGTTGATTCTGTTTCTTGGCGTCATGGCGGGTCTGGCGTTCATGCGCCCCGCGGCGCCCGAAGCCGCGTTGGCCCACGTGATGGAAAGCGTCGACGGCGTGGAGGTGACGCCGGGTGACGCGTCGGTGGAAAAAGGCAGCACGGTCGTGGTTCTGGCCAAGTTCGAAGAGCCGTTGCCCGCGAAGGCGAGGCTGGTGTTTGGCGCCACGACCAACGCGCCCAAGAGCATTCAGCTGGTTAAGAATCTCAACGATCCTGTTTTTGGCGGCACCTTGACCGACATTCAGGACGACGTTTTTTATCGGATTGAGTTTGGCGACGGAAGGACGCGGGATTTTCGCCTGAGCGTTTTTGAGCATCCGCGATTGGAACGCGCGGACGCGGAGTTGGATTATCCCGCCTACACCGGCATGTCTCATCGGAGCATCGAGGACACGCGCCGCGTGACCGCCGTGGAGGGGACCGAGTTGGAATATCGTTTCCACCTGAACAAGTCGGTCACGACAGCGGAACTCGTCCGGAAGGGCGACGACGTCGGGAAGGACGATAAAGTCTTCGAACTGATTCCCGACCCCGGCAACACGAATATCTATGTCGCCAAGATGACGCTGGCTGAAAGCCGGAAGTTCGAGTTGCGCCTGGTGGATTCCGAAGGCCGGGAGAATAAGTTGCCGCCGCAGATCAACATCCGCGTTCACCAGAACGAGGCCGCTAAATTGAAGCTGAAGTTTCCCAGTCGCGACATGCAGGTTTCGCCACTGGAGGAAATGACCCTGGAAGCCGAGATCACGGACGACTTCGGCCTCAAGAAATATGGATTCGCCTACAGCCTCGGCGCCGACGAGCCGAAGTTCGTCGAACTTGGAAACAAGGACAAGAAAGACAGCATCGAGAAAAGGATCGTCGATGGCTACCTGCTCTCGATGGAGGACCTGAACGCCGAGCCCGATCAGCTGGTCAGTTATTTCGTCTGGGCCGAAGACGTCGGGCCCGACGGCGAGCCGCGGCGGACGTTTAGCGATATGTTTTTTGCGGAGATTCGTCCCTTCGATCAGATCTTTCGGCCGGGCGACTCAAGCAAGCAGGAACAGAAGGAAAAGCAGCAGCAACAGCAGGGCGGGCAGGCCGGCGAGCTGATCGAGCTGCAGAAGCAGATCATGGTCGCCACCTGGAAACTCAAGCGGCGCGAGGCCTCGGGCGAGAAGGCGCCGAAAGTCCTGCCGGATGTCGCGGTGGTCAGGGAATCACAGGAGATCGTGATCTCACAGGCCGATGAGGCGGGGGCGAAGATCGAAGATCCCGAGATGTTGCAATTTCTGGAAAAGGCCAAGAGCCACATGAGCGAAGCGGTTCGGGAATTGAAAACGGCGGAGGAAGAGAAGGATTTGAAGACGCTGTCGCGGGCGATGGCGAGCGAACGAGCGGCCTATCAGGCGCTGTTGAAGCTGCAATCGAAGGAGTTTCAAGTCTCGAAGCAGAAGCAAAAGCAGCAGGGCAAACAGAGCGGCAAGAAGCGTCAACAGCGGCAGCTCAATCAGTTGGAGATGAAGGCCGAGGAGGATCGCTATGAAACCGAGCGGCAGGCGGTCAATCAGGAGCAGAACGACCCGCAGAAACGCGAGCAGCTTCAGGTCCTGAACCGGTTGCGCGAGTTGGCGCAGCGGCAGCAGGATTTGAACAAGCAGATCAAGGAATTGCAGACCGCGCTTCAGGAGGCGGACACCGCGAAGGAGAAGGAAGAGCTTCGCAAGCAGCTGAAGCGGCTGCAAGAGGAGCAGCGGCAATTGCGCGAGGATGTGGACGAACTTCAGCAGCGGATGGAGGAGCCGAAAAACCGCGACGAGATGGCCGAGGCCAGCGAGAAGTTGGAGCAGATTCGTGAGAATATCCGCCGGGCGGAGGAGGACCTGGAGCAGGGGAAGGCGTCCCAGGCGCTCGCCTCTGGAAACCGCGCCGAGGAGAGTCTGAAGGAGTTGAAAGAGGAATTTCGCAAGAAAACCGCGAACGAGTTTGAGGAGGAAATGCGGGAGATGAGATCCGGCGCGCGCGAGCTCGCCCAGACTCAGGAGAGCATTGGCGAGCGCATGGAGAACCTCGATAAGAACAAGCGCAAGACCTTGAGCGACGACGGCGAACGTCAGAAACTGGAGAAGGAGCTGGAGCTTCAGAAGGAAAGATTGGAGAAGCTGAAAAAGGAAATGCGCGATGTTTCGGATATCGCCGAGGTCTCGGAGCCAATCCTTCACCGCCATCTCTATGACACCTTGCGTCGGGCGGATCAAAAACGCCCGGAGGAAAAGCTGGAGAACGCCCATCTGCTGCTCAGTCGCAACTTCCTCGACGATGCGCGGAATGAAGAGAGCAAGGTTCAGGAGGATTTAGACGATATCAAACGCGGCGTCGAAAAGGCCGCCGAGAGCGTGCTGGGCGATGAAATTGAGGCGTTGAAACTGGCTCGGCAGGAATTGGAGCGGCTTTCGCGAGATCTCGAACGCGAGCTGAGCCAACGCGATCCGCACTCGACGAATCAAATGGATCTGGCGTCGCTTTCGCAGCCCGACGGCGGTCCGGCGCAATTCAATCCTAATTCCACGAATCGTGTCGCCCAAGCTGGCGGCGGCGATCAGCGTGAGCCTCGTGAAGGCCAGAAACCCGGCCAGGGCGAAGGCCAGAAACCCGGCCAGGGCGAAGGCCAGAAACCCGGCCAGGGCGAAGACCAGAAACCCGGCCAGGGCGAAGGTCAGAAACCCGGTCAGGGCGAAGGCCAGAAACCCGGTCAGGGCGAAGGCCAGAAACCCGGTCAGGGCGAAGGTCAGAAACCCGGTCAGGGCGAAGGTCAGAAACCCGGTCAGGGCGAAGGCCAGAAACCCGGTCAGGGCGAAGGTCAGAAACCCGGTCAGCAAGAGGGTCAGCAACCTGGTCAGCGTCAGACTGCCGGCAATCCCAATGGCGGCGGCGGCGGATTGCGGGACTTTTTTACGGAAAATCAGAATCAGGAACCGCGCGATTCTCGAGGTCCCCTGACGGGCGACAATTATGTCGACTGGTCGGACCGCCTGCGTGACGTCGAGGAAATGCTCGATGTTCCAGAACTGCGGGAACAGGTCGCGCGAGTTCGCGGCCGCGCCCGCACGGTCCGCGCGGAATTTAAACGCCACGGCGAGGAGCCGAAGTGGGACCTAGTCCGCTCGCAGGTTTACGGCCCCTTGATAGAATTGCGCGACGATGTCATCGAAGAACTGGCCCGCCGCGATTCGGATAGTTCACTAACGCCGATCGACCGGGATCCGGTTCCGCCGCGTTACGCTGAAAAGGTCCGCCGATACTACGAGGAGCTGGGCAGCAGCGAGGCCGGTCGCGGTGCCGTGAAGAAGCGATAAATCGTCGGCGGGCTAATCGTCCGGATTCCAATCAGGCCGCGTGTCCGCCCAGGTAGACCCTCGGAACTCGGGCGCTGATTCGGGTCAGGATTTCCCACGGAATCGTGTCGCACCACTTCGCCACCTGACTGACGGTGATTTGCTTCAATCCAGGGCCATAGGCGTCGGCTTTGACGAGGGTCATGATCTGGGGTGTCGAAGCCGGCCTGATGGTGAATCCATCCGAGATTCTGCCGTAAGGCGGCCAGATCGACCTCAGCCCAGCATCGTGGCGTCGCAAGCATGCGGACATTGGAGGCAATTCCGTTTATTTCGCAAGCCCAGGCCGAGAATTCGTGAGGAAAGAACGTGGTTTCGGCGGATTGCGTGCGCAAGCACGAGGAATTTGGGAATATTTCCCAAGGCGATTATCAAGCTTGTGAAAGATTGAGTGAAGACGGATCCATTATCAGATTTCGACATCCGCAAGAATGAAAACGAGAGTTCGACTAATGCTGTAATAAGGGTAAAAGCGCCTCATAATAAGGCAGTTAAGTAGATAAATGTTACATGAATGCGCCAAATTCAGGAGGGTATACGAATTATTCTCGAACGGTTAGAATCGGCATGGCCAGTGCTAAAAGAAGATTCATGAACAAGACGTTTAATGACCTTAAAGAGTGGACGCTCGTTTGGGGCTCCTTTGCACTTTTCGCCGCGTTTGAGATCGCTTTGATCTACGGATTCCTGAAGTTGACCGGCACGGTCTGATTTGCCGTCGAGGGGGCCTCGGCGAATCGCACGAGATCGGAATCCGGCTTCCAGTCCATCCTTAGCCTTTCGAATCCGCGCCTACTGGCGGGATCTCACGCGGAGCCGGGGCTTTGATAAAAGCTGTTTCCCTCGGATAGACAGGCTCCAATTCTTCTCCTCTAACGAAATTCCTCCTCGTCATTGCCAGCAGCCCGATATGCAGGGCATCGGGATAAAGCTCTTTACCCGACGGAAACCACTTTTGGATTTCGGGCCCCACCAGCAAGGCGCCTTGGCTTTCACGGATTAGAAGTTCGTCGCGGGTCACGATGCGTAGGTCCAGGGGCGCGATGGGATCTGCGGAGTCCAAATTCACATCGGCCGCATAGAACTCCTTGCGTTGTGCGTCGGTAATCACGCTGATTCTCCCTGTGCATCCTTCCGCTTGAGCGCGACAAGCCAGGGCCTCAGCCGAATTCACTCCTTGGAGATTGATCTCTCTCGCGAGATTCCAGCCTTGCGCGATGGCGATGGCGGCGCGAACGCCGGTGAAGGAACCCGGTCCGAGGCCCACTGCGATTTGTTCGATCTGTTCGCGCTCGACGCCGGCCTCATCCAGCGCCCGGTCAATCATGCCGAAGGCGTTGGTCGTGCTGAGGCCGGATTCTGAAACCTGCGCGACTCGGGAGGGCTCGCCGGCGCCATTGTCTTCCAACACGGCCACGCTGCGTTCCGACGAGGAAAACTCAATCGCCAATATCTTCATAAACGATGCTCCTCTCGTTCTCGCTCAAGGTTTCGATTTCAACGCGTCGAAATCGAGCGGGCGGCGAGTCCCGCCAGCGCTCGGCCCATTCGATGACGGCGATTCCCTCCGGATTGAAGAACTCCTCCAGGCCCGCCGTGACGATCTGCTCCTGGGATTCCAGGCGATAGAGATCGAGATGGTGCATCTGCAGGCGGCCTCCGCCGTATTCATTGATCAGGGCGAAAGTCGGGGAATGCACGCGGTCGGTCACGCCGAGGCCGCGGGCGATGCCGCGCACGAGTTGGGTCTTGCCCGCGCCGAGATCGCCGCTCAGGCCGATCACCCAGCCGGGCCGGGCTTCGCTCCCCCATTGCTCTCCGAGGGCGCTGGTTTCTTCAGGGCTTTTTGAAATGAACGTAGCCATCGATCGCCATGGGGTGGATGCTGTTTCGATCCCGGATTCTCAGGCCGAGCGTTTCGGTGGTCTTGCCAATGCAGCTCAATTTCAGATCGGGAAACTGTTTTTTCCAGGTGTCGTTCAGCGGAACCGCGTGCTTGCTCGGAATCGTGAAGAGCAATTCGAAATCTTCGCCGTCGGAAAGGGCAGCGCTCAGCGGGGTCTTGCCGTTGGCGGAGCGGGCTTTGACATCTCGCGCGGCCCGGCTGATCGGGATGGCGCTCGAAAGCAGGTCCGCCCCCACCTTGCTGGCGTCGAGGACGTGTTTGAGATCCGTCGCCAGCCCGTCGCTTAGATCGATCATGGAATTCAGCGGGAAGCGATCGGCCAGCCAGCGCGCCTGCGTGAGGCGGGGCTCGAAATCGAGATGCTTACCGTCGATCGAGCCGCCCAGTTCTCCTGTCACGAAAATGGCGTCGCCGAGTTTGGCGGTTGAACGCAGTGTGATTTTCGAAGACTCCACGCGGCCAAGCAGGGAAATGGAAATCAAGATGCCGCCTGGATTAGTGGTGGTTTCTCCGCCCACGATGGCGACATTGAATTCGCGCGCCAGCTTGTTCAGGCCGAGGTAGATCGATTCGACGCGGGCAGGGTCGAAATCGGCCGGCAACGCCAGCGTCACCAGCGCCGCCGTGGGGGATCCCGCCATCGCTGCGATGTCGCTGAGGCAACGGGCCAGCGCTTTGCGGCCAATTTTCTCGGGCGGCGTTTCCGCCGTGAAGTGAATGCCCTCGACGATCGCGTCCGTCTTGAACAGTAGAAGTTCCTCGGACGTTTCGCCTTTGAGCGCCGCGCAATCGTCGCCCGCAGCGACGACGACGCGGTCGTTGCCGGGGAGGTCACGCGTCAACAGCTTGATAAGTTCGATTTCATCCATGGGGAAAATTTTTCAGCCAGACCCTCGGGTCGACCTTGAGTATGATCATAACGAAATTGGCGGCGTTGAATAGGCTATGGGCGAGGATGGGCGCAAGCAGATTGTTTGTCTTCTCGTAGAGCCAGATCAGCGCCAGTGAAAGCAGGGCCAGAGGGAGGAACGTCATCGCATTCCCATGAGAGAGCGCAAAAAGAAGCGAAGTGCCATAGACCGCGAGCCTTGGGTAGCCGCTCTGCTTGATCGTCGGATAAAAGACCCCGCGAAACAGCAACTCTTCGACCAACGGGGCGATGAGGATCGCGATCGCGCCCAGGGCGAAACGGTTGAGCCCCGGGGCGGCCGCCTCCGCCATCTGCACTGCTTGCTGTGTCTTGGGCTGCGCGTTCAAGGCTTCCATGACTTGAGCGCTGGCGACGGCGAAGAACAGGGTAAGCGGAACGGCCACGACCACAATGCCAGTGGCCATCAGCGCGGCTTTGCCAAATCCGGGCGATCCGATTCCGAATGCCTCCCGCCAAGTGGTCTGATGTTGTCTGACCAGATGGAAAATCAGTATGAGGGTGACGCCGTGCAAAAAAAACACATTTACACTCAGCGAGAATAGGTTCCAGCCGGAGTCCGCGGCGGCCTCCTTCTCGGCGTCGCGATTCTGCTCCGTGGGCGCGACTTCCTCCGCCGTTGCGGCGTCGGTCGGAGGCGACGGATTCGCCAGATGTAGGCACAGCGCGCCGCAACATATGCTGACCCAGATCCAGCAGATCAGTCGGACGACGGCCATTGGCTGCCATGGTTTTTCGGAAAGCACCGGGCAAGCTATGACATCGCCACCTGCGCGAACCAAAGAAAATCTTTAAGATCGCCTGCCGGTCAGCGAAGTCCGGAGCCCGGGGTTCCGCAGCCGCTCTGCTGGAAAAAAGCGAACCGGAGCGCTTTTCGGCGTTGCTCCGGTCCGGGGCCATCCCTAACGTCTCGCGCATGGAAAATTCTGAGAATCAGGCGGTCGCGCCCGGCGCCCCGCGGCATGACGACCGACAGGCCGACGAACTCCGGCCGGTGAAATTTACCAATCATATCGCCCCGTACGCGACGGGATCGACCCTGATCGAGTGGGGCGACACCCGTGTGATTTGCGCCGCGAGCATCGAAGAGGAAGTGCCGCGTTGGATGAAGGCGCAGGGCGTTGTAGGCGGTTGGGCGACGGCGGAGTATTCAATGCTGCCCTATTCGACTCTGGGGCGGAAGTCTCGCGATATTTCTCGTGGCAAGATCGATGGCCGGTCGCAGGAGATTCAGCGGTTAATTGGTCGATCCATGCGCGCGGCGATCGACCTTAAGAAATTCGGGAAGCGGACGGTCTGGATCGATTGCGATGTCCTGCAGGCCGATGGGGGCACGCGAACGGCGTCCATCACCGGCGGCTTTGTCGCGCTCAGCCTCGCGATCAAGAAGTTGATCGCGGAGGGCAAATTGATTGAAAGCCCCTTGGCGAACAATATCGCGGCGGTGAGTGTCGGAGTTGTCGAGCAAAGGCCGCTGTTGGATCTGTGCTATGTGGAGGACGCGGCCGCGACGGTGGACATGAACCTGGTCATGACCGGGTCGGGGGAATTTATCGAGCTTCAGGGCACGGGCGAAGAGGCGACGTTCAGCTCCAATGAATTGGAATCGATGCTGGCGCTCGGGAAGTCCGGCATTTCCCGCCTGCTTGAGGCGCAGCAGGTTGCGATCGCGGCGGGCTGAAGCTGGCTTCTGGCGCCTGGAATTAATTCATGGAGAACCCAACGAAATTATACCTCGTTCGCCATGGCGAGGTTGAGGAGCGGTATTTGCAGATTTATGGCGGGCGAATCGACATGAACCTCTCGGAGCGCGGTCGTGAACAGGCGATGGCGTTGGGGCCGTTCTTCGCGCGGCAGGGATTGGACGCCATCTATTGCAGCACGATGAAGCGCGCCCGGCAGACGCTGGAGCCGATTGCGGAACATGCGTCGTCGTCTCCAGTTTTCATTGAGGATTTGCGAGAGATCGATTTCGGAGCATGGACCGGGCTGTCGTGGCAGGAGGTCGCGAAGAAGCATGAGTCCGAAGTCGCGGACTGGCTTCATTTACTCGACAGTGGCGAGGTCGACGGCGCGGAATCTACCGCTGATCTGCGCGCCCGAGTCGAACCTTGCCTGAACCGCATCCTGGAATCCCATCCCGGCCAGTCGGTCGCTATTATTTGTCACGGAGCGGTTATTCGACAGTTGCTTTCCAGTTTGCTGAGTCTGCCGATTCGCGAGTTGGGAGGAATCGATATTTCCTATGCGGGCGTCTCGCTCATCGAGCACGAAGGGAAACGAAACGTTGCGCGTTACATCAATAACACTCCCTGGAGACTTGAGTCATGAGTCGTAAACCCTTGAGGCAAATTTCAATCAACACCTCGGCCGAGGCTGAGGAGGCCGTCATCGAGGCGCTGAAGCGTCGGTTCGATTCGGAGCCCTCGGCGTTGTTCAATCACGTGACTGGCGAGACGATCGTCAGTGTCTATCTGGGTGATAGCGTTGAATGGAAACCGTCGATGCGCGCGACGTTGAAGCGGGATCTGTCCTTTATTCGCGAGTGCGGTTTGGACATCGGTCCTGGGACGATTCGAATATTCAGGCTCCCTCATGAGAATTGGGCCGAGTCCTGGAAAAAGCATTTCAAGCCGCTCGAAATTGGTTCCAAGCTGTTGATCAAACCGAGTTGGAGTCGGAAGAAACCGAAATCGAATCAGGCTTTGGTCGTTCTCGATCCGGGATTGAGTTTCGGCACGGGGCGCCATGCGACGACTTCCTTCTGTTTGCACGAGCTGGCGCGGGCGCGGGTGGAAGGCAAGTCGCAATCGCTTTTGGATATCGGTTCAGGGTCCGGCATCTTGTCCATTTCCGCCGCCAAACTGGGGTATAAACCGGTTCATGCGTTTGACGTGGATCCGGAGGCGGTCAGGGTTTGTCGGGCGAACGCCGAGTTGAACGACGTCGACCAATTGATGGAGGCGTCTGAGCAGGATTTGGCGTCGGCGTCGAGAAGGAGTCGGAAGCGCTACGATGTGGTTTGCGCAAACCTCATGTACGATCTGCTCCTGGCCGAGCGCGACCGCATCGTCGACCGTGTTCGGAAAGGCGGCCTGCTTGCGTTGGCGGGTATCTTGACGGAGCGATATGAGGATGTGCGAAAAGCCTACGTGGCGGCGGGATTGACTGAGGTTTCGACCTTGATTGAAGGGGAGTGGCAGTCGGGATCATTTTCGAAGTAAGGGTTTTCCGGCTCGATGGAGAGCTGCTTTTCAAAAGTGGGATTAACGTTAACGGGTGGAATTGGAGTCGTTCTGGCTCAAAAGACGTTTCCCTAAAGGCTGGATTGCATTAATTGGGGGTGCGATTGGAATCGCGAACTTGACCGAGGCACGGTTTTCTGATCAAAGTTTTGCGTCGTTTCCAGAGCCTCTGGTTCACTTACTGCTATTCGCAATGGGTGAACATTGAAGCTCACTTCAACAACTGACTGACTAAGGAATAAATTATGGTGAAAAACAACGACGTTATGTCGGAAGCCGTTCTCGGATCTCAACATCCCTTCCATCAAGTCGACAGCCTGCTTCTGAAATCGAGAAAGCGGCGATATGAAAGGCGGAAAGTGAGGCAGATTCTTCATTCTGGCGAATGGCCCAACACCGATGAGTCGGAATCACAGCCGGAATTGCCTCCGGAATAGTTCTCGGATTTTCTAGGAAAGCCACGTGAAAGCGTGGCTTTTTTTGTGTCTCGCTCGCCGGAAGTGTCGCCGGCGTTGGGGGGGGAGTCGGGCTAGGCGGAGGTGGCAGTTTGGCAATCGGGGCAGATCCCGAAGAATTCGAGTTTGTGGGTCACTGCCTTGAAGCCGTGCCGTTTGGCGATGGAGCGTTCGAGTTCGTCCTGAAAGCATTCGTCAATCTCCACGACGCTCGTGCATTTCGTGCAGATCAGATGATGATGGTGCGCGTCCTCCTCGGCTCCAACGAGTTCGAATCGCGCGACTCCATCGCCGAAATCAAATCGTCGGGCCAGCCCCATTTCTTCAAGCATGTGCATCGATCGATAGACTGTGGCAAGATCGCACATGCCAACCGGCAATGCCGCATGGACTTCTTTGTTCGTGAGCGGGTGGGAGTTTTGCCGGAGCAGATCGAGAAGCGCCTGTCTCGGTCCGGTGATCTTGCGGGCCTTGTTTCGAAGGCGCCTGGTCAATTCCTCCAGATCGTGGTCGTGTCGATGTGAATGGGTGTGACCGCTCATGACGATTATTTCGCGGGCTTGGAGTTGAGCGCCAGCGGTCGGGCGATCAGGGTAATAATGAAAATTCCGACGCAGGTCATGACAATGGCCGGGCCACAAGGCGCGTCGAGATGGTAGGCCACCGCCACGCCGGCCAATCCTCCGACAATTCCAATGACCAGGCTGAAAATGATCTGTTGCCGGAGGTTTACGCTGATGTTGCGGGCCGAGGCCGCCGGGATGACCAGCATGGGGGTCACGAGAAGAATGCCCACCAGGCGCACGCTGATGGCGACGGTCAGGGTCAGGGCCAGGACGAATAGATAATTGAGACGTCGCACCCGGACACCGCAAACATGCGCCAGTTCCTCCTGTGCGCTGAGGAGAGTCAATTGACTGAGGCGCGTAAAAATGAGAACTGAAATGACGACCAGGAGCGCGGCGGCGATGATCACATCCTGCGGTCCGACTGCCAGAATGTCGCCAAAGAGAATGCGATGAATGTCGCCGCTAAAATTGCCTTTCATCAGGCTGAGCAGGAGCATGCCGAAGGAGATGGATCCAGAAAGCAGCAAGGCCATGATGGTGTCGGTCGCTAATTCGGAATTCTCTTTCAACCAAAGCAAGGCGGCGGCGATAAGGAAACTGAAGCCCACGACGGCTGGAGTGGGATTGGCGAGGCCGAGAAAAATGCCGATCGCGACGCCGCCGATGGCTCCATGAGCGATGGTCTCCCCAAAGAAAGACATCCGGCGGGAGGTGACGAACACGCCGAGCAGCGAGCAAAGCGGGCAAAGAAAAAGGGCGACCAGAAATGCCCAGATCATGAACGACTCAGTGAGCATGATGATGGTGATACGGCGAAACGCTGATGCCGTAGGCGTCCTTCAGTGACTCCGCGTTCATGACTTCCTCCGGAGTTCCTTCGCAACAGATGTTCCCATTCAGGGCGTAGACGCGGTGCGCGTGCTTGTAGACCATCGACAAATCGTGTGACACCAGCACCACGCTCATTCCGTGGCGTTTGTGAACCTCGGTGATGAGTTCGTAAAATGTTGTCTCTCCCGGAGAGTCGACGCCGGCGGTGGGCTCATCGAGCAGGAGCAGGTCCGGTTTTTGCAGGAGACTGAAGGCAATCAGGACCCGCTGCAGCTGACCGCCGGATAATTTTGCGACCGGCCGATCCAACAAGGATACATCACCGATCTCGTTCATCGCGTTCATCAGCATGTCGTCCAGCTTGCGCTTTCCCATCCAGAACCAATGGCGGGTGGATTTGAGACGCAGCGCGAGGAACTCCCGAACACTGAGAATGAAGTCCCGGTCCAGTTGCAATTTTTGCGGGACGTATCCGATTCGCGGCAATGCTTTGGAAAGGCTGATTCCGCCGAACAGGCTGATCTTGCCGGAGTCGATTTTCTGGAGGCCGAGCAGACAGCGCAGGAGCGTGGTTTTGCCGGAGCCGTTGGGGCCGATCAACGCAACGACTTTGCCCGCCGGTAGACCCATGGTGACATTGCGAAGGACGGGGCGCCCCCCGAATGCGAGGTTTACGCCGTGAACTTCGGCGACGTTTTCCACATCGGCTGGCGCATCGGGTTGGTTCATCTATTTAAGGTGTTTCTGCAGCGTTCTTACATTCTTGCGCATGGCTTCCTCGTAGGCGTTGGGTTCCAGGATGCCCGTCTCCAGCGGATCAAGCTCAGCCAGGGGGATGTTCAGATCCTTGGAAATGCGATCAGCCAGTTTGGCCACAAACTGAGGCTCGGTGAATAGAACGCGGGCCTTCGATTCGCGAATTGATTCGTAAAGTTTCTGCTGTTGTTTGGGGGAGGGGCTGACATCGGGAGTGTCCTCGACGACGAGCGGCTGAGTGAGGCCGTAACGCCGAATGAAATACGGGAATGCGTTGTGAAAGGTGACGAAACGGGCTTTCTTGATGTTTTCAAGATTTTTGGCGATTTCGGCGTCGAGCGTCTTCAATCGCTCCTTATAGGCTTCGGCATTTCGCTTGTAGCCTTCGGCGTTTTTCGGATCGGCCTTCTGAAGGGCTGTGCAGATCGAATCAACGGCAATCGTTGCCATCTGTGGGTCGAGCCAGACGTGAGGGTCATGGGCGCCGTGATGATGATGGCCATGGTCGTGACCGTGACCGTGATCGTCATGAACGATCTCGATCATGCGGTCGGCCATATCCGCAGTCATTTCCAGAATATTGGGTTTGTGTTTCGATGCCAGGTTTCGCAGCGAGGTCTTGAGCCAGTCGTCGAGGCCCGCGCCATTCATGACAATCAATTGTGCGGAGCTAACGGTTCGAGCGTTGCTGGGGACAAACGTGTATCCGTGCGGTCCCTGGCCGGGCGGCAGCAAATTCTCCACATCAGCCAAATCGCCCGCGACATTGGCGGTGAAGCAATAGACCGGGAAGAATGTGGTGACCACCTTGAGTTTGCCCTGCCTTGGCGCGGGCTCTGCCGCCGGTGGCCTACATCCGCAAAGAAAGACGAGGGCGGCGATGACCAACCCAGCCAAGGTCATGGATACGTTGCGTTTCATCGTGGTGAAAGTAGGTGAGGTTGTTTCGTTTTGCAAATGATTTGCAAATACATTGCAAAAGAAACGCCCTTCCGCGGTCGGCGAGGCCGTAAGTCGCGGAAGGGCGGGAGAATTACTTCATCAAAAGCGCATGGCGTGCGCGTTTGATGGACTTGCTCAAGCGGCGCTGGTAGTGCGCCGGGAGGCCGGTCCATTTGCGCGGAAGGATGCGGCCTTCGTCCGTGGTGAACTGTTGGAGCAGGTTGGTGTTCCGGTAGTCCAGCGCGTCGATGGTGAAGTCGATCTTCGGTTTCGGGCGCGGCGTGCGGTATTCGCTGCTGCTGCTGCTGCTGCGGCCGCGGCTGCCCTTACCCTTGCTGTCCGTGTTTTTGCGTGGCATGACGATTACTTGATTTCGCGGTGAACGGTGTGACGGCGAAGGAAGCGATTGTACTTCTTCAGCTCCACGCGTTCGGTTTTCAGTTTCTTGTTGCGAGACCCGAGATAGCGGGATGGCGGCTTGCCTTCCTTACGCGCCTCGGTGCATTCCAAAATGATTGTTTCTCTGGCCATATTCTAACTTTTATCTTTGGCGGATTTCTCGTCGTTGTCGCCGGAATCGTCTTCGACCTCAGAAATCCCGCTGCTCCCGACGGAGCCGAGATTTCCAAGCCGCTTGTTGCGCGACATGCCGTCGCGCTCCAGATGGGCTTGCGCTTCGACTGTGAATCGCGTCCAGGGGATCGCGTTTAGGCGGGCTTTGGGAATGGGTTTTTGGGTCCATTCGCAAATGCCGTAAGTGTCCATCTCGAGGCGCTTCAGCGCTTCGTCGATTTCATGGATTGAATCCTGATCGGAAGACAACATGCCGAGCGCGAAGTCCCGGTCGTAGTTGTCCGTTCCGGAATCGGCCATGTGCAGGCTGTAACCGGCCATTTGCTCGGCGGATTCTTTTGCCAGGCCGCTCATTTGTTGGGAGAGGCGTCCGCGAAGGTCGACTAGGCGCTGATAGTATTTCTCCCACTCGACCTTGATCTTCGGTCGCTTAACGACGCTTTTGGAGGAATTGTTCTTACTCTTGGACTTGCCTTTTGCTTCTCCGAGGTTGAACCCAAGAATGGACGCCGCCGTCGCGGAACTAACGGCCTTTCCTTTACGGGAGGAACCCTTGGTTTTTTTTGCCGCTGGCGCCGCCGTGGGCGTCTGTGCTGCTGCCTTTTTGGCCGGAGCTTTCTTTTTCGCCGTAGCCTTGGCCTTCACGGCGGCTTTCTTCGGCGCGGCCTTCTTCGGCGCGGCCTTCTTCGGTGCGGCCTTTTTCGGGGCTGCCTTTTTCGGGGCTGCCTTTTTGGCTGGTTTCTTCTTTGCGGTCACAACGCTAAATTTTCACGTTCCCAAGTGCGGCAAAACCGCGATTTTCACACCCGTCAGCCTAGGCTGACGGGACGAAGGAGCGAGACCATATCAAACGAATAAAAAACCGCCATAAAAATTTCAACATTAATTCGGAGCCGATTTTGGCGATAAAACGGGAGTGTTTATGGACGCTGCCCCAGTCAGCCTTGGGACAGGGCGATCGCGCGCGAATGCTTAATATTCAGGAGCTTATCCCATCTCGATGCAGGCGTAGGCATTATGGTTGTGAATGCTCTCGAAATTCTCTGCCTCGATCTTGTACCAGGCGATCAGGGGGTGAGCGTTCAGCTTCACGGCGACGTTGCGAATCAGGTCCTCGACGAACACGGGGTTTTCGTAGGCCCGTTCGGTGACGGCTTTCTCGTCCTCCCGTTTGAGCAGGGCATAGAGTTCGCTGCTGGCGGAGCTTTCCGCGATTTCGATGATTTCCTCGATCGAGACAGGTTGGCGAGCGCGGGTCTGCACGGTGACCGTGCCCCGTTGGTTATGGGCTCCATACTTGCTGATGGCCTTGGAGCAGGGACAGAGGGTGGTGACGCTGGTTGCGACCGAAAGCACAATGTCGACTTCGTCGCGAATGGCGTTCGCTTCGATGCGGATCTGGTAATCCATGGCGCTTTCGATCCCGGTGACTGGCGCGGCCTTCACGCGGAAATAGGGGAACTCCATTTCCAGGTGGGCGGTTTCGCTGTGCAGGCGTTTTCGAAGATCGGCAAGCAATTCGCTGATGGAGCCCAATTCAATCCGGCCGTTGCGCGCGTGCAAGGCTTCGATAAAGCGGCTCATGTGAGTGCCCTTAACCTCCTTTGGGAGATCCACCGCCATGCCGACAATAGCCACGGTGTCTTGTGTGACGCCGTTTGCGTCTTTAAATTTGATCGGATGCCGCACACCGCGCACACCGACTTTATCGATGCGAATATTGCGATAGTCGGGCGAGCTTTGAGTGTCGTGAAGCGCGTCAGCCGGTTTGGATCTGTCTGCCATTCGCGGAAAGTATCAATGGTTATCCAATTTGCAAAAAAAAGTTTTATCGCGCGAGCGGTGAACTCTTCGTTTGCTTCCTTGGGCGGCGTGCGATTCCTGTCGTCCTGGGCCTGCCGCATGAGTAGGTTCTCGGCGGAATCCGGGGCCAGGGAAGGGCCGGTCCGACTTCCAGTCGATCATGCTGAAAAAATACGCGTCGTTTCTCATTTGGGCTTTTGCTCTGTTGCTTTCCCTGCCTGCGGGGCTGCCTGGAGCGACAGCTTTCACCGTTGCCACCTATAATGTGGAGAACTATCTCGATCGTCCGGCGGGAAACCGCAAAGTGAAGCCCGAAAAGGCTCGAGCAAAACTGCGCGAGTGCATTCTTGCGGTGAAGCCGGACGTGATCGCGCTTCAGGAAATGGGAGCGCGCACCGCTTTGTTGGAGTTTCAGGCCTCCTTGAAGGCCGACGGACTGAACCTGCCGCACCTAGAGCACGTATCCGGCTGGGACACCAATATTCACGTGGCCGTGCTCAGCCGGTTTCCGATCATTCGACGCCAGCCTCACACGGAGGAGCGATATGTCCTGTTTGGCAAGGCGCTGAATGTGAGCCGCGGATTCGCCGAGGTTGAGATCCGGGTGAACGATCATTATTCGTTCACGCTTCTGAACGCCCACCTGAAATCCAAGCGTCCGATCTCGGTTGCCGACCAGGCGGATATGCGTTTGGAGGAGTCGCGCATCTTGCGGCGCATTGTCGACGCCCGGCTGGAAAGCGATCCCTCGGCGAACATCGTCGTGGTTGGCGATTTGAACGACACGAAAAGCTCCAAACCCGTGCGCGCCCTGATTGGCCAGGGAAGAAAGAAACTGGTGGACACGCGCCCGGCGGAGCGCAACGGCGACACCGAGCCCAACGCCAATCCGCGCTATGCCCCGCGCAACGTTACCTGGACATATCACTTCGGCAGGGAAGACTCCTACCAGCGAATCGACTACATCCTCCTCAGCGGCGGCATGGCGAAAGAGTGGAATCCGGAGGGAACCTATGCGCTCACCCTTCCCAATTGGGGCGTCGGTTCGGATCACCGGCCCATCGTCGCCGAGTTTAGCGCGATCGATAAATGAGTCGCGGCCTCGCGCGAAATGG
>JBLHKZ010000091.1:0-19200 GCA_047618185.1 Limisphaerales bacterium | reverse complement strand
CTTTGGTCTTGATGCGCAAATACTCGACTGACAGACTGCGCCGCTTGCGCTGAATGAAATTTGCCGAGCCCATTGCCATCGTCGGAATTGGCGGCATTTTCCCGGGTTCTCCGACATTGGAGGCCTATTGGGAAAACGTCGTCAACGGCGTGAGCGCTGCCCGCGAAGTCCCTGAAGGGCGTTGGTCGCTTGCCGCTGAGGATGCCTACGATCCCGCCACGGGCGCGCCCGACAAAGTTTATTCCAAGCGTGGTTGTTATGTGGAGGGTTTCAAGTGGGATCCGAGGGATTTGGCGATTTCACGTGAGTTTGTCAACAAGTTGGATCCGATGTTCCACCTGTTGTTGCACGCGGGGCGACAGGCGTTTGAAAGCGCGTCGATGCAGGATGTCGATCGGTCGCGCGTTGGCGTGATCATCGGCAATATCGCCTTGCCGACCGAATCCTCATCCGGTCTGAACGATGAAGTTTTTGGTCCGTTATTTGAAAAGGCACTCTTTGGGGAGTCAGTCAGCGAGAGCGCGGATCGAATCGAGCCATTGAATCGTTATGTGGCGGGTTTGCCCGGCGGTGTGCTGGCGAAGGCCCTGGGGCTCGGCGGCGGCAGCTACACTTTGGACGCGGCGTGTGCATCGTCACTCTACGCGGTCAAGCTGGCTTGCGATGAGCTGTTGGCCGGACGATCGGACGCGATGCTGACCGGCGGTTTGTCGCGGCCGGATTGCCAATACACGCAGATGGGATTTGCGCAATTGCGGGCGCTTTCAGCGTCGGGGCAGTGTTCGCCTTTCGACGCGAAGGGCGACGGACTTGTGGTTGGCGAAGGCTCGGGAATCGTGGTTCTGAAAAGGTTGTCCGATGCTTTGGCGGCGGGCGATGAGATTCACGCGGTGATCAAGGGCGTCGGTCTTTCCAATGACGTCGAGGGCAACCTGCTTGCGCCCGCATCGGAGGGCCAATTGCGGGCGATGCGCGCCGCCTACGAGGAAGCCGAATGGACGCCTGAGATGGTGGACATGATCGAGTGCCACGCCACGGGAACTCCGATTGGCGACGCCGTGGAGTTCAATAGTCTGAAGGAACTTTGGGGCGAGCGACGATTGGAGAATCGCAAATGCGTCCTGGGCGCCGCGAAGGCCAATGTTGGGCATTTATTGACGGGCGCCGGCGCCGCCGGGCTGATTCGCGTCTTGCTGGCGATGAAGAATCGGACGCTGCCGCCCATCGCTAATTTTGTAAATTCCAGCGAGAAGGTTGACTTCGACTCAAGTCCTTTTACCGCATTAACCGAGGGGCGTCCCTGGGAATTGCGTGATGACCGGACGCCGCGTCGGGCGGCTGTGAGCGCGTTCGGATTTGGGGGGATCAACGCGCATGTTTTGATCGAGGAGTGGACGGCGAATTCCCAATCTCAAATCTCAAATCTCAAATCTGACATTCAGACCCACGAAGCAGTTCCCATCGCGATCGTCGGGATGGACGCCTGTTTCGGACAATGGACGGATTTACGAAAATTTCAGGAGCGCGTCCTCGGCGGCGATAAGGGGGCGACGCCGACCTTCAAGCGCGACTGGTGGGGAGCGGAGAATAGCGATTTGGCCGACGGTGGCATTGCGGGCCACTATCTCGATGACCTTCGCATTCCGATCGATCGCTTTCGTATCCCGCCCAAGGAACTTGAGGAAACGCTCCCGCAGCAGTTGCTGATGCTTCAAGTCGCCGCCGGCGCGTTGAAGGACGCGGCTTGCGCGAATCTTGACGGACTCAAGACCGGCGCCTTTATCGGCATCGAGCTGGACATGGAAACGAATCACTTTCATTTCCGTTGGTCGCTCCTCAACCGCGCGCGCGCCTGGGCCAAGGCCCGGAACCTGGATTTTTCCGAAAAAGAATTTGAGCGTTGGGTGGATGCCTTGCGCGAATCGTCCGGCCCGGCGTTGAACGCCAATCGCACCATGGGCGCGTTGGGCGGCATTGTGGCCAGTCGGCTGGCGCGGGAATTTCGCATCGGCGGTCCGAGTCACACCATTTCCTGCGAGGAGGCGTCGGGTATGCGCGCACTGGAGGCGGCGGTTCGCGCGTTGCAGCAGGGCGAGCTGGATCACGCGCTCGTAGGCGCCGTGGATTTGTCAGGCGATGTTCGCGCGGCCCTGGCCGTCGATAGCGGGCGCGCCTATTCAAGGAATGGGGAGGCTCGGCCGTTCAGCCGCGATACGGAGGGAGCGATTCCCGGTGAAGGCGCTGCGGCGCTCGTGCTGAAACGGCTGGATGACGCGATCAAAGACGGCAATCGGGTTTACTCCGTGATCAGAGGAACGGGCGCAGCGTCCGGGGGCGGGGTAGATGAATTTATTCCTGATTCCGAAGCCTGCAAGGAGGCCATGCGCCGCGCCTACTTGGATGCAGGCGTCGATCCCGCTTCGGTTGATTACCTGGAGACGCATGGCAGCGGCAACGCGGCGGAGGACGCGGCCGAGGCGCGCGCGATAGCCAATTTCTTTGGGGAAGGCGAACGGACTCGCGCCCTTAAACTCGGCAGCGCCAAGGAGCGGGTCGGACACGCGGGCGCAGCATCGGCGTTGGCGTCGGTCGTGAAAGCGAGCCTGGGCCTTTACCAGGAGCTGATCCCCGGGCTGAAAAGCTCGGGATCCCCACTTGAAGAAATTGCCGGGTCTCCAGCCAAGTTCGCTTTGCCCGATGCTTCGCAATGTTGGCTGCGCGATCGCGTCGAGGGTCCGAGGCGCGCGGGCGTTACGGCCTTTGGCGTGGGCGGGACCTGCGTACATGTCGTGCTGGAGGCGTTGGAGGAGCAGAATTCGAAAGTGACCATCGCCGAGCGATTGCAGCCGCTGGGCGTGCAGGACGAAGCCTTGTTCTTGATCGACGGCCAGGACGACCAATCGTTGCGGGCGGATCTCAGCGAGTTGGAAAAGCTGGCTGAATCATGGCAGGACCGATCGATTGTAGCGATTGCCCGACAATGGTGGAACCGTGGCGCTCCGAAATCCAGAGCGCAGAATCTGGCGCTGGTCGCGCGTGACGGGAATGAGCTTTTCCGTCTCTGTCGTGAAGCCGGGCAAACGATTTCGAAAGACAATCCCGCGGGTGGCAACGGTCGAAAGACGGCCGTGGGAGATGAGCGAATCTTTTTCTCAAACGAACCGGTTGGGCGCGACGGCAAGGTGGCGTTTGTTTATCCGGGTTCGGGAAATCATTATCCGGACATGGGCCGGGAGATTGGCGTGGCCTGGCCGGAGTTGCTTCGGCGACAGGATGGCGAGAACGAACGCCTCGCCAGTCAGGTGGTGTCGGAAATGTTCTGGAATGGCGCTTCGCCTGAAGCCATTGCCGCCGATCATCACGCGATGATTTTTGGCCAGGTCGCCCACGGGACGCTCGTCAGTGATCTGATTCAAGCCTGCGGCGTGAATCCGGATGAGGTCATCGGCTACAGCCTCGGTGAATCCGCGGGCTTGTTTTCGACACGCGCCTGGACGGCGCGGGACGAAATGTATCGACGCATGATCGGCGGCGACTTGTTTACCCGGCAACTCGCCGGCGCCTGCGAATCCGCCCGCAAGACATGGAATCTCGCGCAAGGCGAGGAAGTCGATTGGAGCATGGGAGTCGTGGATCGCACGGCCGATGAAACCCGCGCCGCGCTGGAGGGGCGAGAGCGAGTTTACCTGCTGATTGTGAACACGCCCCGCGAGTGCATCGTGGGAGGACAGCGCGCCGCCGTGGATTCATTCGTCGCCGATTTGGGTTGCCACTATTTTCCGATCGAGGGTGTGACGACCGTGCATTGCGAAGTCGCGAAACCCGTAGCCGACGTCTATCGCTCGCTTCACTTGTTTGAGACGAACCCTCCGCCGGGCGTGCGTTATTACAGCGGGAATCAGGGAAAGGACTATGAGCTGACTTGTGAAAGCGCGGCCGACTCGATCGTGGGCAACGCAGTTCATGGGCTCGACTATCCGGCGACGATCAATTCTGCCTACGACAATGGCGCTCGCATCTTTATCGAAATGGGGCCCGGCGCCACTTGCTGTCGGATGATCGATCAGATTCTCGGCGGACGATCGCATGCGGCGACGTCGGTCTCGATCCCCGGTCAGGACGCGACCGTCGTTGCGTTGCGCGCGCTGGGACGATTATTCGCCGAGGGCGTCTCAGTGAATTTGGATTTTCTCTATGGCGGCGATCGAGCCGCGGTCGGTTATCGCGAGCCGGACAAAGGAGGCAAGGCGTCCGATGTGCTAGCGCCGTTGGGCGGAAAGCCGTTTGATCCGCCTCGGTCGGAAACTTTCATGAATTCAAGGCCCGAGGCGACGCCGTCGAGCGCGACAGTGAAGCCCTCGCTGCCAACGATCCAGGTCGCACAGTCGATTCCCGCGATCAATGCAAAGGCGGATTCGGTTTCCGTGCCGGTGGCGGCTCAGATGAAGACTGCCGCTCTAGCTCGATCGGGTTCTCTCGTTGACCACCTGGCCTCGGCCGAGTCGGCGCGCATCGAAGCCCATGAGACTTATTTACGATTTTCAGCGAACTTATTTCAGACGATGTCGTTGAACGTCGAACGGCAGACGCAATTGCTTTCGTCAATGGAAGCATCAGGCATCACGATTCCTGGCGCTCCTGCGCTTCCGCCGAGTCTCGACGGCATGCCGCAGGTGTCGACGGAATCGCAACCTGCGTTCGAGGAATATCCCGACGAAGTTCCGCGACAGTTGAATTTTGCTCAATGCATGGAGTTCGCGATCGGAAAGATCGGGAAGGTGATGGGCAAGAAATTCGTCGAAGTGGATTCGCATCCGACGCGCGTCCGGCTGCCGGACGATCCGCTGATGCTGGCTCATCGCGTGCTGGAGATTGAAGGCGAACCGCTTTCCATGACTTCCGGTCGAGTCGTCACCGAGCATGATATTCATCCGGGAGCCTGGTATTTGGACGCAGGCCGCATCCCGACCTGCATCGCGGTGGAAGCCGGGCAGGCGGATCTGTTTCTGTCGGGATTTCTGGGTATCGATTTCGAGACCAAAGGCCTGGCGGTTTATCGCCTGCTGGACGCGGTGGTGACCTTTCATCGCGGATTGCCGGTCGAGGGTGAGACCATTCATTACGACATCCGCATTGAGGAGTTTTTCCGTCAGGGCAGCACCTGGCTGTTTCGATTTGGCTTCGATGGCACGGTCAATGGCGAACGCTTGCTGACCATGCGCAAAGGCATTGCCGGCTTCTTTTCGCAGGCGGAATTGGATGCGGGGAAGGGGATTGTTCACACGAAGCTCGATCTGCAGGAGATCCCGGGAATCTTGCCAGATGACTGGGCTCCGTTCGTGCCATGGGATGAGATCGAGTCCTTTACCGACGAGCAGCTCAGCGCGCTGCGTCAGGGGAACTTGGCGGGTTGTTTCGGAGAGCGTTTCGCCGGACTGCCGCTGAACGATCCGTTGACCCTGCCGGACGGGCGGATGCGGCTGGTGCATCGAATCACCGAGCTGGATCCGACTGGCGGACGATTCGGCATCGGACGCATCACCGGCGAGGCGGACATCCATCCCGATGACTGGTTTCTGACCTGCCATTTCAGCGACGACATGGTGATGCCGGGCACGTTGATGTTCGAATGCTGCCTGCACACGCTGCGAGTATTTCTATTGCGGCTCGGCTGGGTGTTTGAGCGATCGACGGTCGCGCCGGAACCAGTGACCGAGATTAAGAGTCAGCTCAAATGTCGCGGGCAGGTGATGCAGTCGACGAAGAAGGTCACCTACGTAATCTCGATCAAGGAATTGGGTTATCGGCCGGAGCCCTATGCAGTGGTGGATGCGCTGATGTATTCGGACGACAAAGCGACGGTCGAAATCACAAACATGTCGATCCGATTCACTGGCGCGACGAAGGAGAGTCTGCAGGAAACGTGGGATGATCGCGGCAAAGGCAACACAAGCCCGACGGCGCCCGCCGTCATTCCCAAATCGCCGCTCTACGATTTCGACAGCATTCACGCTTTTGCCGTTGGCAATCCGTCGGACGCATTTGGCGATCGTTACAAGGTCTTCGACAACGAGCGTCGCATCGCGCGCTTGCCGGGGCCGCCGTATCAGTTTCTCGATCGCATCACGGAGATCTCGAATTGCGAGCCCTGGGTTTTGGATTCAGGCGGCGTGATCGAAGCGCAGTACGGTGTGCCGGTCGACGAATGGTATTTCGCGCAGAACCGGCAGGGCGACATGCCGTTCTCGGTCCTGCTGGAAATTGCCCTGCAACCTTGCGGCTGGCTGGCTGCGTATTTGGGTTCGGCGTTGACGAGCGAAACCGATTTGCGCTTCCGCAATCTTGGCGGATCGGCGACTCAGTTTATTCCAGTGACGTCCGACGCCGGGACGCTATCTGTCGATGTGACGATCACGCGGGTTTCAAACGCCGGCGGAATGGTGATTCAAAACTTTGACATGGCCGTGCGCTCATCGAAGGGACTGGTCTACCAGGGCGACACCTATTTCGGATTCTTCTCGGCGGATGCGTTGGCCACTCAGGTCGGAATCCGCGAAGCCATTCCCTACGAGCCGAGCGACGACGAAATGACGCGAGCAAAGGCATTTCCGTATCCGACCGAGGCTCCGTATCCGGACGACATGCTCCGCATGGTCGACGAGGTGAGCTGCTTCGTGCCGGACGGCGGTCCGGCGGGGTTAGGATTCATCCGCGGCAAGATGACGGTCAAACCGGAGTCGTGGTTCTTCAAAGCGCACTTCTATCAAGACCCGGTGATCCCGGGCTCGCTGGGACTGGAATCCTATCTGCAACTGCTGAAAGTCGTCGCGGTCGAACGCTGGGGTGTGAGTGAAGGCATGCGACTGGAAACGATCGCCTGCGGCGAAAAGCACGAGTGGGTCTATCGCGGCCAAATCATCCCAACCGACGCAGAAGTGACAGTCGAGGCCGTCATCACAAGCATCGATGACGAGCGCAAACTCCTCAAAGCCGACGGTTTCCTACACGTGGACGGCAGGACGATTTACGGGATGAAGGATTTTTCGCTGCGCGTTGTTTAAGCGCGCCTTCAAACCCCGCGCTTGATTGTGTGGGGGAATCCGCTTAAATCTCCGGCCGTGAACCCGTTTTCGCGATGGAACGGGTTCTTTCCGTTCTCGCGACACAATCGAAATGCCGAATTTTACTAAAGTTTTCCTACAGGCGTTGGGCTACGAACTGGCGCCGGTCGTGGTGTCGTCGTCCGAGTTGGAGGAGCGGCTCGCTCCCATGTATGAGAAGCTGCATTTTCCCGAAGGGCAATTGGAGGAATTGACCGGAATCACGGAGCGTCGCTGGTGGGAACCGGGGACGCCCTTGTCGCGGGGCGCGATTCTCGCCGCAAAAAAAGCTTTGGCCAATTCGGGCGTGGCCGCGGCGGCTGTTGGCGCCTTGGTCTACACGGGGGTTTGCCGGGAGAATTTTGAGCCTGCGACTGCTTGCCGGGTCGCGGATGGCGTCGGGGTTGGCTCGTCCACTGCGGTTTACGATATTTCCAACGCCTGCCTCGGCGTGATGAACGGCATGCTCGACATCGCCAATCGCATTGAGCTGGGCCAGATCCGGGCGGGGCTGGTCGTTTCCTGTGAATCCGCGCGCGAGATCAATGACATCATGATCGAGCGGATGAATCGCGAGCTCGATATCAAACTGTTCACGACGGCGTTGGCGACCTTGACCGGCGGTTCGGGCGCCGTCGCGGTCCTGCTGACCGACGGCTCGTTTGGCGACGATCCCGGTCACCAATTGCTGGGCGGCGTGACTCAGGTCGCGCCGGAGCATCACGCGCTCTGCCGTTGGGGCTTGGAGAAACGTGACGGAGTCTCACACGATGAATTCATGGCCACCGATTCCGTGTCGGTGCTGAAACATGGGGTTGCTCTGGGCGCTCAAACCTGGGACGCCTTCCTGAAGGAAATGGACTGGACGCCGGAAACAGTCGACCGGGTGATCTGCCACCAGGTGGGTTCCGAGCATCAGAAGCATATCCTCGATACCCTGGGCATCGCCGTGGAGAAGGATTTCACGACCTACGGCTACCTTGGAAATATCGGAACCGTTTCGCTTCCCATTACGGCCGCGCTGGCAAATGAGCGCGGCGTTCTCAAACGCGGAGACACCGTGGGTTTTCTTGGCATTGGCAGTGGCTTGAACTGCCTCATGCTCGGCTTGAAATGGTGAGCGTATCCCAGTCCGAGTATCCCTTCGCCGGGCATTTCCTTGATCGCGACGGCGTCCGGCAGCATTACCTTGATGAAGGCGAGGGCGACCCCGTCGTCATGCTTCACGGGAATCCGACCTGGTCTTTTTTCTATCGCAATCTGGTCAAGGAACTTCGCGATCGCTTCCATGTGATTGTCCCGGATCATGTGGGCTGCGGTCTTTCCGACAAGCCGGATGACAGCCATTACGAATACACGCTGAAACAGCGAGTCGATGACGTCGAGTCGCTGTTGGAGAATCTTGGCATCACGGAGAATATCACCCTCGTGCTGCACGATTGGGGCGGGATGATCGGCATGGCTTTTGCGGGGAGGCGCCCCGAACGCATCAAACGAATTGTCCTGTTGAACACGGGCGCGTTTCATCTGCCGAAGGAGAAGGAACTGCCGCTGCCGATCTGGCTTGTGCGCGATACTCCGATCGGTTCACTGCTGGTGAGGGGCTTGAATGCCTTCAGTCTGGGAGCCGTGAAATGGTGCGCGACTCGCGAGCCATTGTCCGAAGACGTGCGGGAAGGTTATCTGGCGCCCTATGGGAATTGGGCGGATCGCATTGGCGTGCTTCGTTTTGTGCAGGACATCCCGCTGGAACCCGGCGACCCCTCATATGACACGGTGTCGGAGGCGGAAACGAAGCTGAGCGCGTTTGCCGACCTTCCGATTCTGATTCTTTGGGGAGAGCGTGATTTTGTGTTTGATCGCCATTTTCTGAAAGAGTGGCGGGAGATTTGGCCGAAGGCGGAGTTGCACAGTTTTCCCGAGGCGGGGCACTACCTGATCGAGGATGAACGGAAAACCGTGCTGAAGCTGGTCGGCGAGTTTCTGGACCGGCATCCGATCACCAAATAGCCGAGCGCCATGAGCCTCGTCAACATTGCCTCGCATCTGCCCGAAATGGCGCGGCGTCAGCCGGACACTCCAGCTGTCATTCTTCCCACCGGCCGCGCCAGCTCCGGCGAAATCACCTTCGAGCAATTCACCTTTCGAGAGTTGAACGAACGCAGCGACCGCATCGCGATGGGACTGGAGGGCATCGGAATCAAACGCGGCGTTCGCACGGTCCTGATGGTCACGCCAAGCCTGGATTTCTTCGCGCTGACGTTTGCCCTGTTCAAGGCGGGCGCGGTTCCGGTCTTTGTCGATCCCGGAATGGGCGTTAAGAATCTCGGTAAGTGTCTGGCCGAAGCCGAGCCGGAAGCCTTCATCGGAATTCCAAAAGCGCATGTCGCCCGTGTCTTGTTGGGTTGGGGCAAGCCAACTGTGAAGCGATTGGTGACCGTGGGGCCAAGACTTTTCTGGGGCGGCGTGACGCTCAAGCGCATCTGCGATTCAGTGGAAAGCGGCGGCGATTATCATCCGGCTGAAACGTCCGCCGAGGACATGGCGGCTATCTTGTTCACCAGCGGTAGCACAGGAATTCCAAAAGGCGTGGTCTACACCCACGGGACATTTGCCGATCAGGTGGAGAAGATTCGGCGGATCTACTATATCCAGCCGGGCGAAATCGATCTGCCGACTTTTCCTTTGTTTGCGTTGTTTGCCCCGGCTTTGGGAATGACGGCGGTGATTCCGCAGATGGACTTTACTCGGCCGGGTAGTGTCGATCCGGGAAATATCATCGACTCGATCAAACAGTTCAAAGTCACGACGATGTTTGGATCGCCGGCCCTGGTAAATCGTGTGGGGCGGTTCGGTGAGGCGAATGGCGTGAAGCTGCCGACCCTGAAACGCGTCATTTCGGCCGGGGCTCCCGTGCCGCCCGTTGTGTTGGAGCGGTTTTGCAAGATGCTTTCGAACGACGCCGAGATCGTGACGCCCTATGGCGCGACCGAGTGCCTTCCGGTTGCGTCGATCGGGAGCAAAGAGATTCTTGGCGACACCCAACACGACACGGCCCGCGGTAAGGGGGTTTGCGTTGGCATGCCGCTTGACGACCTAGAGGTGAGGATCATCCGAATCACGGACGACCCGATCGCTGAATGGAGCGACGATCTGGTTCTGCCGGATGGTGAAATCGGAGAGATCACAGTCAAGGGCGGCAACACGACACGGGAGTATTTTAATCGAGAATCCTCGACTCGCCTGGCCAAGATCGCTGATTCGAGCGACGGCGGATTTTGGCATCGCATGGGCGATGTCGGCTACATGGACGAGAAGGGCCGCCTCTGGATGTGCGGCCGCAAGTCGCACAGGGTTATCGTCGGCGCCGAAACGCTATTCACGATTCCCTGCGAGGCGATATTTAATGCGCACAAAATGGTTTTTCGGACGGCGCTGGTCGGTGTGAATGTCGGGGGCGAAATCAGGCCCATGCTTTGTGTCGAGCTGGAGCCAGGGACGGGGGCGAACCAGGCTCAGGTGAGGGAGGAGTTGTTGCACCTGGGCGCGGAGCACGAGTTGACCCGGAATATTAAAACCATTCTTTTTCATCCGAAATTCCCTGTCGACATCCGACATAACGCGAAGATTTTCCGGGAGAAACTGGCGGTCTGGGCGGAGGGAAGACAATGAAGCGGATGGGATCATTGAACAGGAGGAAACAGAGAGAACGGAGAAACGACCGTCTTGGTTTGCCTTCGCTCTGTTCTCTCTATTTGCTCCTGTGAAATTATGAAGGCTCTAGTCACAGGCGGCGGCGGATTCCTGGGCGGCGTGATCTGCCGGATGTTGCGGGAGCGCGGCGGCGAGGTTCGCAGTTTCTCTCGCGGAGATCACCCGAAGCTGAAAGAACTCGGGGTTGAACAGATTCGCGGGGATATCGCAAATGAAGCGTCAATTCTTCGTGCGGCGGAAGGCTGCGACACGATCTTCCACGTGGCCGCCAAGGCCGGCGTCTGGGGGGCTTATGACGACTACCGGCGCGCGAATGTTGTGGGGACGGAGAACGTGATCCGGGTTTGTCGAAAACTTGGAATTGGAAAATTGGTCTACACGAGTTCTCCCAGTGTCGTCTTCGACGGAACGGACATGGAGGGCGTCGATGAATCGGTTCCGTATCCCGATCATTACCATGCGTTTTATCCGAAGACCAAGGCGATGGCCGAGAAGTTGGTTCTGGCTGCGAACGATGAGAAGTTGGCGACCGTGTCCTTGCGTCCGCACCTGATCTGGGGGCCGGGCGACAACCATCTCGTGCCCCGAATCATCGAACGCGGACGGGCGGGGAAGCTGCGTCGGATCGGAAAGCGCGACAACAAGGTCGACGCGGTTTACATCGATAATGCGGCCGAGGCGCATCTTCTAGGGGCGGACAAGCTGGCTCCGGGATCGGCGGTTGCCGGTAAAGCCTATTTCATCACCAACGACGAGCCGGTAGTCGTCTGGGATTTCATCGATCAGATTCTCGATTGCGCGGAATTGCCGCCGGTGAAGAAGACGATTTCGCCGGGGTTGGCGTACTTCGCAGGGAGCGTGCTGGAGGCGATTCACCGGACTTTCGGAATCAAGAGCGAGCCACGCATGACGCGCTTCGTCGCCCGGGAACTGGCGACGGCGCATTGGTTCGACATTGGCGCGGCCAGGCGCGACTTCGGTTACGCGCCGCGGGTCTCGATGAGCGAGGGGCTCGAACGATTGCGGAGCTCGCTCAACATCGCCTGATCGGTTTCGAGGTTCCCAGTCGAGCAGTTTTGGACTCCATTCGTTTTGCCCCGAGCGATCGGGCTGCGCTGTGGTTTTCTGCATGATTTGCGTAGAAAAATTCATGGTTTCCCGCATCGTCCTGTCTTATGAATAGCCTGCAATGATGAATGGCATCGTCCGTAAAACTCGATTCGCGGCCCTAAGTTTGGCTTCGGCCCTTGGTTTCCTTTCAGGACAGTCAGTTTTGGCGGTCGATTTTGCCAAAGACATCCAGCCGCTGTTGGCCCGGCATTGCTTCAAGTGCCACGATCACACCATGAGCGGCGGCTTGCGCCTGGATCGTCCGAGGCGGGCCTTGACGGCCGGCGATTCAGGTGAGCCAGCGATTGTCGCCGGCAACGCGGTCGAGAGCCTGTTGATCAAGCGCGTCGTGGAGACAAATCCAAAGACGCGCATGCCGAAAGATGGGGAGGCATTGAGCTCCGCGGAAGTGACGTTGTTAAAGAGTTGGATCGACGGAGGCGCTGTCTGGCCGGCGGCTGAGGAGCAGGAAATTCATTGGGCCTATGTGAAGCCAGAGCGGCCGGAGCTGCCTGAGGTCGATACGCGATGGACGATCAACGGGATCGATTTCTTTGTCCATGACCGCTTGAGGCGCGAAGGGCTGCGTCCTTCAAAACCCGCGGATAAGGCTCGGCTGATCCGCCGCGCGTCTCTCGATCTAGTCGGCCTGCCTCCGAGCGTGGGCGAAGTCGAGTCGTTCTTGGCGGACGATTCGGAAGACGCTTACGAGAAGGTCGTCGATCGGTTGCTTAAGTCGCCACGTTATGGAGAGCGTTGGGCGAGACCGTGGCTCGACCTGGCGCGGTATGCGGATTCCAACGGTTTTCAAGCCGATCAATTGCGCGACAGTTGGGCCTTTCGCGATTGGGTGATCGACGCGATGAACGCGGACATGCCCTTCGATCAATTCACGATCGAGCAAATCGCAGGCGACCTGTTGCCAAATGCGACCGACGCCCAGCGGATCGCGACAGGATTTCATCGCACGCCGACTTGCAACGTCGAGGCCGGCGTGCACCCGGAGGAGAATCGCGTAAACCAGGTGGTCGACCGGGTGAATACGACGGGCACGGTCTGGCTGGGTTCCACCTTGGAATGCGCCCAGTGCCACACTCACAAGTTTGACCCCTTCACGATGAAGGATTACTACCAGTTCTTCGCCTACTTCAACAACACGCCGGTGGAGGTGCGTAACCCGAGCGGGAAGGGAGTTTCATTTGATTTCTACGGACCCAAGATGGATCTGCCGCTGAGCGAATCGAAGCAAGAGGAGTTCGACCGGTTGCGCGTGCGCATGACGGCGAAGGAGGCGGAGGCAGATCGTGTTTCGAAGGAAGTGGCCGTCGAGCAAAAGACCTGGGAAGCGCGAATGAAAACAGCGGTCCAGACGACGCCTCAGTGGCGGACGATGGAGATTGTTTCATTTGAGAGCGACCATCCCGAGAAGTTTGAGAAACTGGATGACGGGAGCCTGTTGCTGCCGGCCAAGAGCCCTGAGAACGCGGTCTATACGGTCCGTGTGAAGACGGATTTAAAGATGGTGTCGGGACTCAAATTAGAGGCGTTGACGCATGACCGGCTGCCCTCCAAGGGACCAGGGCGCAACCCTGCGAAAGGCCGGCCAAACTTTGTTTTGCAGGAACTGGGAGTGTCGCGCGCAATCGATGCCGAGAATGGAGAAACGCTGAAACGCCTCAAGCCCGTGAATCCGACCGCTGATTTCTCGCAAGGTAATTTTCCGCCGGAGGAGTTGTTTGACGGCAAGATCGCGGATAAGCAAAACGGATGGGCGATCGCGGGGGAGTTCAGCAAAGATCACTGGGTGCGCTTCGGGTTGACTGAGCCCATTGCCAGCAAGGACGGAGCAGAGTTGGTTTTCACATTCACGCAGAATTACGGCGGCGGTCGCACCATTGGCCGAATGAGATTTTCGGCGATCGACGGAGAACCAGGGCAGCTGGATCTTTCATCGGAGATTGCCGCGATTCTTGGCAAGGCAAAGCGGACCCGAAAGGAGAAGCGGCAATTGCAGGAACATTTTGAAAAGAGCCATCCAACCTTGACCCGTCTCAGGAAAGAAGCCGCCGCGTTGAAGAAGCAAGTCGACGCGATCAAGCCGCCGACGACTCTGGTGATGGTCGAGATGGAGAAGCCGCGCGAGACGCATATCATGAACCGCGGCGAGTATCTCAATCAAGGCAATGCGGTGGGGCCGGGCTCTCCATCCGCGCTGCATCCTATCAGCGCCAACGAGAGCAAAGATCGCCTCGGTCTGGCGCGCTGGCTGGTCGATCGGGAGAATCCACTGGTCGCGCGCGTGACGGTCAATCGATGGTGGGCGGAGATCATGGGGCAGGGGATCGTCGCGACATTGGAAGATTTCGGAACACAGTCGGAGCCGCCGACGCATCCCGAACTGCTGGATTGGCTGGCGGTCGAATTTATGGATCAGGGTTGGTCGATGAAGCGGCTGCATAAGTTGATCGTGATGTCCGCGACCTATCGCCAGTCATCCCGCGTCGCTCCCGAGATTCTTGAGCGTGATCCCAGCAACAAGCTCTACGCGCGCGGACCTCGCTTTCGATTGTCCGCGGAACAGATTCGCGACAACGCGCTGTCGGCGGCGGGACTGCTTTCGACCAAGATGGGCGGAGCGCCGATCATGCCTTTCCAACCCTCTGGTCTGTGGCGGCAGACCGGACGCAATGAGCCGAAGTGGATTGAATCGCCGAATGAAGATCGCTTTCGCCGAGGGATCTACATCGTGTATCGCCGGGCGGCGCCCTATCCGAGCATGGTGAACTTCGACGCTCCGGATCGTTCGTCCTGCGTCGTCAAGCGACCGCGAACCAATACCCCGCTTCAGGCTTTGACCTTGATGAACGATCCCGCCTACGTGGAGATGGCATTGGCGCTGGCGTCGCGCATCATGCACGACCGCGAGGATCTCAGCGTCGAGGATCGCGTGCGCTATGGCCTTCGTCTTTGCCTGTCGCGGGAAGCGCGCGCGGCGGAGGTCGAGCAGTTGGTGAAGGTGTTCGAGAGCGAGTTTCAGTTGTTTCAGAAAGACTCAGTTGCGGCCAAGGAACTGGTGAATAGCTCCAATCGTTGGAAGCCGGACATCAGCGTCGATGCTGCGAAGTTGGCCGCCTGGTTTACCGTGGCCAATATCCTGATGAATCTCGATGAAACCGTGACGAAAGGTTGAAGCCCCTCCACCATGACACCGGAACAATTTCTTATTCAAACGGCGACGCGCCGACAGTTCTTCCAGACTGCGGGGATGGGGATGGGCGGAGCGGCTCTGGCCTCGCTATTGCGCCAGGACGCTGGAGCGACGGCGCCGACGAACCCGCTGACTGCGCGGAAGTCCCATCTGGCGCCAAAGGCGAAGAACGTCATTTACATCCACCTGGTCGGCGCGCCTTCGCATCTGGATTTATTCGATTTTAAACCGGAACTGCAGAAGCGAAATGGCGAGCTTTGTCCCGATGAATTCTTCAAAGGCAAACGCCTGGCATTCATTCGAAAACAGCCTTCCTTGTTGGGCACTCCCAAGGACGAGAGTTTCAAATTTAGAAACTGCGGGCAGTCCGGGACGACCGTCTCCAATCTGATGCCGCACCTGCAGGGTGTGGCGGACGACCTGTGTTTCATTCGCACGATCCATACAGATCATTTTAATCATGCGCCCGCGCAGATGTTTGCGCTGACGGGCTTCGGGCGGTTCGGGCGGCCGAGCATGGGCTCCTGGGTGAATTACGGATTGGGGAGCGAGAACGCGAATTTGCCGGGGTTTGTCGTGCTGGTCACGGGTAGCGTCCTGGGCGCCGGCAACAGCGCCTGGGGCAGCGGATTCTTGCCGACGGTTTACCAGGGAATCGAATTTCGCAGCCAGGGCGATCCGGTGTTGTTCCTTTCCAATCCCAAAGGCGTGGACGATCCGCGGCGGCGGCGAATCGTTGATTCGATCAATCGGCTGAACAGCGTGCAGCTGGCGGACGTGGGCGATCCTGAAATTGCCACCCGCATTGCGCAGTATGAGATGGCCTACCGCATGCAGACCTCAGTGCCGGAGTTGATGGATATTTCCACCGAGTCGAAAGAGGTTCACGAGCAGTATGGCACGGAGCCGGGCAAGACGAGTTTCGCCAACAACTGTCTGTTGGCGCGTCGCATGGTCGAACGCGGCGTAAGGTTCGTGCAATTGTTCGATCAGGGCTGGGATATGCACGGCAGTGTTTTTAAGAATCTTCCCAGAAAAGCCAAACAGGTGGATCGGCCGATCGCGGCGTTGATTGCCGATCTGAAGGCCCGGGGGCTGCTGGATGAAACGCTGGTGGTTTGGAGCGCAGAGTTTGGCCGGACGCCGATGGCACAGGGGGCGAACAGCGCAGGAAAGACGACCAACGCCGGACGAGATCACCATAAGGAGGCCTACTCCGTTTGGATGGCAGGCGGGGGCTCGAAGCCGGGCACGGTTTACGGGAAGACGGATGAGTTTGGATATGCGCCCATTGAGAATCCGGTCCACATGCACGATTTTAACGCCACGATGTTGCATCTGCTGGGGTTGGAGCACGAGCGACTGACGTTCAAATTCCAAGGGCGCCAATACCGTCTGACCGACGTGCACGGCGTCGTGCAAAACGGCGTGATTGCCTGATGGCTCGTTTGTTGCAAATCATGCGAGGAGGGAAGAGAAGAGTGGAGATGGCGCTGTCTGCCTCTGGACGTCGATGACTCTGGCGGGAAGACCGGTTTGATTCGTTGTCCGCGTGGCGCTGATGTTCGGGAATTGCCTCCCGACATTTGTTTAAGCAACCTGTCGTCATATGAATTCTCGCTCTTTCGTCGTTGTAATCTTCCTGGGGATCGCCTGCGTAGCTTCAAACGCCTTGGCCGCGGATCTGGCTCTCTCGCACTTGCAGGGGGAAATGGCCGGCGAGGTCACTGAATCCAGCGTCATCCTTCAATCTCGGTTGACGGCCGACAAGCTGAGTTCCGATGGCGATGCGCCCGGTCGGCATGGTTGGGGCCGTTTTGTCGTGGCGGACAATCGAAGTTTTAGGAATCCCAGGAGGACAGCCTGGATTGAGGCGGTGGCGAAGACCGATCATATGATCAAGGCGAAAGTGGAAGGGCTGGAATCCGCAAGCCAGTACTTTTACCGATTGGAATACGGTCCGACGAAGGATGTGATTATCAAGGGACGCACCTGCGAGTTTTGGACGTTGTCAGGCGCGGCGCGGTCGTCACAAAAAAGCTTCGTGGTGGTTTCGGGCATGAATTATGCCTTTTTCCAGGATGGCCCCAAAGGGGATGGAAAGAGGGCTTATGAAGGAGACGATAAGCATCTGGGGTTTCCGGCTCTGGCGACCCTATTGAGGATCAAGCCGCATTTTTTCGTCGGGACTGGAGACAATGTCTACTACGACCACCACAAGAAATTCAGCGCCACGGACGCGGCTTCGATGCGCAAGAAATGGCACGAACAATTCTCGCAGCCCCGGTTTGTCGATCTGTTCGCCCGGGTTCCAACTTATTGGGAGAAAGACGACCACGATCATCGTTACAACGACAATGACAACACCAGCGATCGGCCGCCATCGAGTGAGTTGGGCATCGAGATTTTTCGGGAACAGGTCCCGGTCGTTGCTCCCAGCGATCCCAAGGCGGAGACCTATCGCACGCATCGGGTCAGCAAAGAACTACAGATCTGGCTGTTGGAGGGGCGCGACTATCGAAGTCCGAATCGCATGCCTGATGGACCGGAGAAGACGATCTGGGGCGTGGAACAACGAGAGTGGTTGAAACGAACGCTGTCGGAGTCCGACGCCGCTTTTAAGATCGTGATATCGCCGACGCCGATGGTGGGGCCGGATGGGAAGGGGAAGAAGGACAACCACACCAACGTGGGGGGATTTCAACACGAAGGCTCAGAGTTTTTCGGTTGGGCGAAAGAAAACGGCTTCCTGAAGAAAGGCCTCTATCTCGTTTGTGGCGATCGGCATTGGCAATACCACTCGATCCATCCAAGCGGGTTCGAGGAGTTTTCTTGCGGAGCATTGGTTGACGCGAATTCGCGAATGGGTGTTTCGCCCGGAACAAAGAAGAGCACAGACCCGGATGGCCTGGTCAAACAGCCCTACACCTCCAGGACGCCGTCGGGCGGTTTCTTGAATGTCGTGGTGGACCCGGCTGCCGACGCAGTGAGCGCCAAGATTCGATTTCTGTTCTTCGATGAACTCGGAACACTTCTACATGAGGTCACAAAATATGAATGAACGAACTTCTCGGATTTCAAGGCGTCGTTTTCTAGGAACCGGAAGCCTGGCGTGCGCCTCGTTGGCGATGGATATTCGACGAGGCGAAGGAGCTTCGGCGCCGCAGGCGCGCGAAATCGGAATCACAACATCCTCCATCGACGCCCACATCGGAGCGACCTCGGCTGGCGGCAAGATCGGGATCATGGATTTGCCGCGCCTCATGCGCGAAGAGTTGGACATGCGCGTCATCGATTTGAATTCGAACACGCTGGCCAAGGCGGGGCGACGGATTGAAGAGTTCCGAAGCCAGGTCGAGAAGTCCGGATGCGTCGTGACAAATCTGAAGATGAATCAAAAGGGGCTCGCTATGAATTCCCCGGACGACGCGACCCGGACGAAGGCATTGAGTGTTTACATGAAATCGATCGACGATGCGGCGCTTGTCGGCTCGCCCTGGGCGCGTCCCTTGCCGCTGCCGCCGCTGCCGGACATGAGGATTCACGTGGCCAGCTATCGCGCTTTGGCGGAACACGGCGAGAAACATGGAGTGGGATTGCTGGTCGAAAACTATGGTTGGATGCAGGCCGATCCGGACTCCGTGCCGCGGTTGATCAAGCGAATCGATCGGGGCGTGATGGCGACGCCGGACACCGGAAACTGGAACAGCGACGAGATTCGCTATGCAGGATTGAAGAAGGCCTTCCCGCTGGCGGTCAGCTGTGATTTCAAGGCCAAAGCGATGGGGCCGGACGGAGAGCACAAGGCCTACGATCTGAAGCGATGCTTCGATGTGGGATGGCGGAGCGGCTTTCGGGGGCCGTGGTGCCTGGAACATGCCAACCGTGACCGCAAGGCGCTGTTCCGGGAATTGACGCAATTGCGCGAGATGCTGCGCGGTTGGATGAAGACCGCCGCCCGCTAGGCGACTTGGCGCCATTGCGCGGTCGCGGCTCAGCTTTGATCGGGGCTGGCCCAGCGAGGATTCTTCAGGAGAATCATCACCATAATCTCCCCCGCTGATCCAT
>JBLHKZ010000090.1:0-19220 GCA_047618185.1 Limisphaerales bacterium | reverse complement strand
GCATCCAACGCCGACTCACTGACGTCCACGGCCACGTGATCAGGGAGATTCTCGCGTGAGATGAAGCGGCAGAGTCCAGCCCGATCAGGCCACCCCTTGCTGCTCTGGATATTTATCGGACTGCTCCTCGACTTTCGAGGCAGCTGAATCCCCCCCCCCACGCCGCCGCACGTCATGGCCGTGCGAGACCTGCCGAAACCGCGCGACTTTCGCGTCCACTTCGGTCGCGGACTCGCAGCCACGACGGACACCTTCGGCAAGCTCGGCGAAGCGCCCACTCATCCGCAATTGCTGAACTGGCTCGCTGCCGAACTCGATCGCGCCACGCAGCCCATTTCGACGCTCCGTAGGAGCGAAAGACGCTGTCATCCCTCCCGGCTTCTGATTTGGACTCGCGGGACTCTCGCCCCACCGGATTCACCATTCCTTCGGACGACCTGCGCCTGGGCAAAAATCCGCTTCAACATCGAGGTCGACAACATCGCGCGACCAGCTAGCATTCGGAGTTCAGAATCCGCGATGCACGACCGATTGAAATTGAAACGCACCCCTGCCGTCTGGCTTGGCCTTTTCTCGCTGCTTTGCGCCGCGATTCCGACCTTCGCCTCGGAGGACGTCTACCTTCACCAGGTCAAACCGCTTCTCCGCGAGAAATGCTTCGCCTGCCACGGCGCGCTTAAACAGGAAGCCGGTCTGCGACTGGACACCCTCGGCTTCATGCGAACCGGCGGGAAGCACGGCGCGGCGATCGAACCCGGAAACGCAGCCAGTAGCTCACTTTTTCAACGCATTGCCTCAAACGACCCGGACGAACGAATGCCCCGGGAAGCCGCTCCTCTGAGCCCGGAGCAGATCGCCCTGATTCGACGTTGGATCGACGACGGCGCAAAGGCGCCCCCCAATGACAATCCCGAGTCCGATCCACGTGAACACTGGGCCTTTCAAAAACCCACCCGCCCCGCCACGCCCAGGGTTGTCGCCGCCAACGCACAAATTGAAAATCCCATCGACGCCTTCATCGCCGCGACCCACGAGGATAAAGGCCTGATCCCGCGTCCGCCAGCCGACAAGGCGACCCTGCTACGCCGCGTTTATCTCGATCTCGTGGGAACGCCTCCCACACGCAGCGAGCTGCGCGCATTCCTCGCCGACGGCTCATTCAACGCCTATGACAAGATAGTTCAACGCCTGCTTGACGATCCCAGACACGGCGAGCGTTGGGCGCGTCATTGGATGGACATCTGGCGCTACAGCGACTGGTATGGCCGTCGGTCGGTCAACGACGTTCGCAACAGCTACCCCCACATCTGGCGCTGGCGCGACTGGATCATCCGCTCGCTGAACTCCGACAAAGGCTACGACCGCATGACGATGGAAATGCTCGCGGCGGATGAGATCGCGCCCGAAGATCCGGACGTCGTCGTCGCGACCGGGTTCATCGCGCGCAACTGGTTTGCGCTGAACGCCGATCAGTGGCTGAAGGACCAGGTCGAACACACCGGCAAGGCCTTCCTCGGCCTGACTCTGAATTGCGCGCATTGTCACGACCACAAATACGACCCCATCTCGCAGAAGGAATACTTCGCCTTTCGCGCCTTCTTCGAGCCGCTGCAATTGCGCCACGACCGCGTGCCCGGCGGCGGGCCGCTTGAAAAATTCATCGCTTTCGGCCAGCCAGGCGGCCCCAATCCGCGCAAGGCCATCGCGGCCGGAAGGGTGCGCGTCTTCGACGAAAACCTGGAAGCCAAAACGCTGTTCTACGAAGGCGGCGACGCGCGCAACAAGCTGACCAATCAGCCGCCTGTGGCTCCCGCAGCGCCGGCGATCGTCGGAGGCGCCCGTCTGGCGATCAAGCCAGTCAAACTGCCGCCGCGCGCCTGGTATCCGGAATTGCAATCCTTCGCCCTGGAAGAAGACCTGAGCCGCCATCAAAAGGAAGTCGACGACGCCGGCGCCGCGATTGCCAAAGCCCGTTCAAAGAACGTCGCAGATCTCGATCGACGAGTGGTCGAAGCACGACTCGCGACCGCGCGGGCGACACTGAACTCCTTCAATGCGAGCGCCGCCGCGGCAAAGGCGGAACACCTCAACTCATCCTCGAACGCGAATGAGCTGAAAACAAGAGCAGCGAAAGCCGAACTACAGGCCACGCTCATGGCCGCCCGTGAAACCGTCCTCAAGAATGAAAAAGCCGTCGCGGACGCAAAGGCCGCATCGACAGCCGCCAAGGACGACAAAGCAAAAACCAAAGCCGCCGCCGCTCTCAAGAAGGCAACGCAGGCCCTCACCGCCGCCGAAAAGGCGCTAACGAAAGCGGAGACGGCTGCGAAGGCGACTTCGGACAAACCGGAATACACGGCGCTCGGCCCCACCTATCCGAAGACCTCGACCGGACGACGAACCGCCCTCGCCCGCTGGATCGCCAACCCGGAAAACCCTCTCACCGCGCGCGTCGCGATCAATCACATCTGGGCCCGGCATTTTCACGAGCCCATCGTCGAACCGGTTTACGATTTCGGTCGTAATGGCGGCCTACCCCGCTTTCCCAAATTGCTCGACTGGCTCGCCGTCGAGTTCATGGAATCGGGCTGGAGCATGAAGCATGTCCATCGCCTGATCGTCACCAGCGCAGCCTACCGGCGGGACGCGGCGCCTTTCGCATCGGAACACACCAACAACAGAATCGATCCAGACAACCATTTCCTCTGGCGAACCCACCCGCATCGCATGGAGGCCGAGGTCATTCGCGACAGCCTGCTCCACGTCGCCGGCCAGACCGACAGCCCCATCGGCGGCAAGGAACTTTCAAACTCCCTCGCCGAGATTTCACGACGTCGCAGCGTCTACTTCGAGACCTTTCCCGAAGTCGGCGGGGAAAACGCCTTCGTCGCCCTGTTCGATGCGCCCGATCCCTGCGACTGCTACCAGCGTTCCGAAAGCATGGTTCCTCAACAGGCATTGGCTCTGACCAACAGTAAACTCTCACTCAATCAAAGCCGTCTACTGGCGCAGTCCATGACGCACCATCTCGGCGCCGTCGAATCCTCCGGCGAACAATTCATCGCCGAGGCCTTTGAGCGAATTCTCTCCCGCTCCCCCTCCGATGAAGAGCGCCGGACCTGCCGTGATTTCCTCGAATCTCAACGGGAAATCTATCGTGATGAAAACCTCAAGCAGCTCGTCGCCAAACGCCCGAAGAACACCGCCGCCGGTTCATCCGATCCCCTGATTCGATCGCGGGAGAGCCTGATTCAGGCTTTGTTCAGCCACAACGAGTTTGTTACGGTTCGATAGTTGGCAAGCCATGAAACCGTCTAATCCCATCACCGAATCGACCCGCGGCCAGATCCACCGGCGGCAGTTCCTCGCCGACTACGGCATGGGTTTCACCGGACTGGCCATGGGCTCCATGCTTTTTCGCGACGGGATTTCCAAAGCGGCGGCAAAGGAAGCCTGGGCGCCGCCCAGCGGCCTGTCGATCCACACGCCCAAGGCAAAATCGGTTATCTGGATCTTCCTCTCCGGCGGCTACAGCCAGATGGAGACGTTCGATCCCAAACCCGCGCTGAACAAATACGCGGGTAAGTCCTTCGACGACACGCCCTTTGCCGATCCTTTCAAAAATCCCGTTCACGACGCGCGTTCCCGATCGGTCATTCGCAAAGTGCGCGCTAAGTTCCCCGAAATCCTGCCCCTGCAATTCGGCTTCAAGAAGCGCGGCCAAAGCGGAGTCGAGATCAGCGACTGCCTCCCGCACCTCGCAACCTGCGCCGACGACCTCAGCTTCGTCCGCAACATGTGGACGACCGACAACGACCACAACGCCGAGAACCAGATTCACACCGGGCGCCATCGCCTCGACGAGACACAGCCCAGCATTGGCTCCTGGGTACACTACGGACTCGGCAGCCTGAACGAAAACCTTCCGCAATTCGTCGTCCTTGGCGGCCCCACTCGCGGCGACACTCGCGAGTCGATCGACTCTCTCTACCTCGGGCCCAGGCACGCCGGCGTCCCGCTGAAGATCAGCGCCACCGAGCCATTGCCCTACGGTCGCCGCAGCCCGGACGTGCTCGCCAGCGAACAGCGCAATCAGTTTGAATTGATTCGCAAGCTCAACACAATTTCCGCCGACAAGCATTCGCAGGATCCCGCCATGCTCGCGCGGATCAAGTCCTACGAGCTCGCGTTTCGAATGCAGATGGCCGTTCCCGAGGCCATGGATTTCTCAAAGGAAACCAACGCCACGCGCACGCAGTACGGCTTCGACAACAAGACGGCCAAGTATGCGGCAGAACGTTGTCTCGCCGCCCGGCGACTTATCGAGCGCGGAGTGCGATTCGTGCAGTTGTTCCCCTCGCGTTATGGAGTCTGGGACGCGCACAAGGATTTGAAGGCCCGCCACGGCCGTTGTTGCGCGGAGATCGACCAACCCGTCGCCGCGCTCGTGAAGGACATGAAACAACGCGGCCTCCTGGAAGACACCATGCTGGTCTTCTGCACCGAGTTTGGACGCACGCCCGGGCTGCAACCGAGTCAGGCGGTAAAGAATGGCCGCGATCATCACCCGCACGGATTCACGATCTGGTTTGCCGGAGCTGGAATGAAAAAGGGCCATATCCACGGCGCCACCGACGAACTCGGCTTCCACGCCAGCGGCGAAGGTCACTACATCACCGACCTCCACGCCACCGTCCTCCACAATATGGGCCTCGATCCCCGCCGGCTCGAAGTCCCCGGCCGCAAACGCCTCGAGATCGACCATGGAACGCCCATCTGGGACGCCATGGCGTGATCTTCTTGGCGTCACATTTCCTGGCCACAAGAATGCGCAAGAGGCACAGACACCGATACTGGTCGTATTCCCGCCAATTTGCGCCTTCTGTGCCTTTTAACGGCTCCTCCGTCTTTTCCGTTTTGCAAACTTCAAAATCGACATTCCACGGCGATTCGGTAGAAAAGATCGTCTAAATACCGATGACACGTTGGCTTATTACTTCACTCGCTCTGGCCTGGACCTCGGCCGCCATCGCTGGCGGCGCCGCGACCGACAAACCCTGGTCCTTCGCGCCCCTCGCCCCGATCGCCACGCCCACCGTGGAACGCGCCGATTGGCCGCAGACTCGCGTCGATCATTTCATCCTCGCGGACATTGAATCCGCCGCCCTCCAGCCCGCTCCCCCGGCCGACGCGCGCACGCTGCTGCGACGCCTTTATTTCGACCTGGTGGGACTTCCTCCTAGCGCAGCCGAGGTCGCGGCCTTCGAGAAAGAGTTTCTCGCCGATCGTGAGGCCGCCGTGCGCGCCGCGGTTGATCGACTCCTCACCGCTCCGCAATATGGCGAACGCTGGGGCCGGCATTGGCTCGACCTCGCGCGCTACACCGACAAGACCGCGTCCTGGCTCGATTCCACCGCCTCCGCCTGGCTCTACCGCGACTGGGTCGTCGACGCCCTCAACGCCGACATGCCCTACGACGAGTTCGTCAAACGCCAACTCGCCAACGACCTCATGCCCGGCTCTGATCCGAAGGACAACGCCGCCCTCGGCTTTCTTGGACTCAGCCCCACTTATTGGAAGGAACTCCAGCTCCCGCCCGAGATCATCAAGGGCACCGTCGCCGACGAATGGGAAGAACGCGTCGACGCGCTCGGCCGCACCTTTCTCGGACTCACCGTCGGCTGCGCCCGCTGCCACGATCACAAAACCGACCCAATCACCAACGAGGATTACTACGCCATCGCCGGCGTCTTTGCCTCGGTCAAACTCGACGCCCGACCCACCATGTCCGAAGAGCTCTGGGCGCCCGTCGCCAAGGCCCGCGTCAAGGTCGCCGCGCTGGGGAAAGAACTCGCGGCCCTGAAGAAAAAGAAGGTCAAGGATCTCAAGGAGCAAACGGCGCGCATCAGCAAGGAAACCGCCGCCATCAAGGCCGCCACGCCGCACTACAACATGGCAACGGTCAACGGAGTCTCGGAAGCCGCCCTGTTTGTCATCGGCAACGCCAACAAGCACGGCACAATTCTCGATTACAAGATGGGCAAGCCCCGCAATCTCCCGGTCCACAAGCGCGGCGACCCAAACAATCCTGGCGAAGTCGTTCCGCGCCGCTTCCTCGGCGTTTTCGCCAAGGCCGACGGCAAACCTCGTCAATTCAAACATGGCAGCGGACGGCTTGATCTGGCCGAGGCCATCATCGAGGACGCCTCTCCGCTGACCGCGCGGGTGATTGTCAATCGCGTCTGGCAGCGACACTTTGGCAAAGGTCTTGTTTCCACGCCCAGCGAACTTGGCCACTCCGGCGACCTCCCCAGCCACCCCGAACTGCTCGCCGACCTCGCCGAACGCTTCGTCGCCAACGGCTGGTCGATCAAATGGCTACATCGAGAGATTCTCCTCTCGGCCACCTGGCAGCAGGCCTCCATATCCAGCCCATCCGAAACCAAAGATCCGGACAACTCCCACTACGCCCGCATGCCGCGCCGACGGCTCGACGTCGAAGCCTGGCGGGACTCCATGCTCCGCGTAACCGACGAGCTCCGCCTCGACCTCGGCGGCAATTCCACCGATCTGGAAAAGGCCGATAACCAGCGCCGCACCATCTACGGAACGATCAACCGCCGCGACCTCAACAAGATGCTGCGCCTGCACGATTTTCCCGATCCCACCGCCCACGCCCCAACCCGCGCCCAGACCACGACTCCCTTGCAGCAGCTGTTCACGCTCAACGGCCCCTTCATCCAAAGCCTGGCCGACGCCCTCGCCGAGACCTTGATCCAGCAGGCCGACGGCGCCACGAAGGAACGCGTCGACCTCGCCTACCTGAAACTATTTCAACGCCAGCCCACCGAACGCGAGCAAACCCTCGCCGCGCAGTTCCTGAAAGACCGCGAGTCCGATCAAAAAGCCTGGTCCCAATACGCGCAGGCGCTGCTCGGCGGGAACGAATTTCTGTTCGTGGATTGAGGAATGAGAAAAGACCAAACCAGAGATGAACACAGATGCACACAGATAAGGATTTCGCTTACGCATCCCCTCAAGAACCAGCGGCATGTCGCCAAATTGAATTTTATGAATCTGTGTGCATCTGTGTCCATCTGTGGTTTTTCAGGTTTCAGAGATTGAATTAAAGATGAACGATGCGATGACAACCTCCCTTTCCCGCCGCCAGCTGATCGGCCGCATGGGCGCCGGACTTGGCTCGCTTGGCCTGGTGTCCGCGCTTCGTGCCGAGGGCTCCGCCGCCCGCCGGCTCGCCCCGCATTTCGCGCCGCGCGCCAAACGCGTCATTCACCTTTTCATGAATGGCGGCCCCTTCGGCCCTGACTTTCTCGATCCCAAGCCCGCGCTCACCAAATACGCCGGACAGCGTCCCGAAGGCGCCGACCTTCGCACCGAGCGTCCCACCGGCGGTCTGCTTGCCTCGCCCTACGAATACACAAACTGCGGCCAAAGCGGGCTCCCGGTCAGCTCGCTGCTCCCGCACACCGCCCAGCACGCCGACGAACTTTGTGTTCTCCGCTCCTGCTACACCGACAATCCCAATCACGGCCCCGCCCTGCTGTTGATGAACAACGGGACCATGACGCCGAAAGTCCCCAGCATGGGAGCCTGGACCTCCTACGGCCTCGGCACGGAAAACGAAAACCTTCCCGCCTACATCGTGCTTTGCCCCGGACGTCCGGTGCGATTTTCAATTCTCTGGAACAGCGCCTTTCTTCCGGCCAAACACCAGGGCGTTTACATCAACCACTCCAAGCTTGATCCCAAACAGATGATTCCGTGGCTGACCAACAGCCGCCTCAATCCCTCTGAGCAACAACGCCAACTCGATCTTTTTTCCGCGTTGAATCACGAGCACCTCGCCGCGCGCGGCGGCGCCGACAACGCTCTCGAAGGCCGCATCGAATCCATGGAGACCGCCTATCGCATGCAGTTCGAGGCCACCGACGCTTTCGACCTCAGCCGCGAACCGAAGGCCATGCGCGAACTCTACGGCGAGGGGCACTTCGCCAACGGCTGCCTCCTCGCCCGCCGACTTTCCGAGCGCGGCGTCCGCTTTATCCAGGTCTATTACGGCAACGGCCAACCCTGGGACACCCACAGCAATCACGACAAGACCACGCCCGTTCTCGCAAAGAACATCGACCGCCCCATCGCGGCGTTGATTGGCGATCTCAAGCAACGCGGCATGTTGGAAGACACCTTGATCGTCTGGGGCGGTGAATTCGGGCGCACTCCGGTCAGCGAGAACGGCAGCGGCCGCGACCACAATCCGCACGGCTTCATGATGTTCATGGCCGGCGGCGGAACACGCGGCGGCTACGCCCACGGGTCGAGCGACGAATGGGGGTTCAAGGCCGCCGAGAAGCGGATGCACAATCACGACTTTCACGCGACCCTGATGCATCTCATGGGCATCGATCACGAACAACTCACCTACCGCTATGCCGGACGCGACTTCCGCCTCACCGATGTCTACGGCAAAGTCGCCCACGACATCCTCGCCTAGCATGTGCGCTGGAATCGCATTCAGGCCGCGCTTTTTTGGCGTCCTTCTCGGCGGCATTCTGATCGCTTCGAACTGTTTCGCCGCGCAGAAGCCAAAGCCCGAGGACCACTGGTCGTTTCAGCCGCTCTCAAGCCCCTCCGTCCCGAATCTCAAATCTGAAATTTCAAATCCAATCGACGCGTTCCTCCGCCAAAAGCTCAACGCCGCAGGATTAAAACAGTCGCCCCGCGCCGATCGCCGCACGTTGATCCGCCGCCTCTACTTCGACCTGCACGGCCTCCCACCAACGCTCGAACAAATCAGGGCCTTCAAAACCTCATCCGATCCCCTCGCCTGGGAGACTCTCATCGACGAAACGCTCGCCAGCCCGCGCTACGGAGAACGCTGGGCCCAGCGCTGGCTCGACATCGTTCGCTACGCCGACACCCACGGCTACGAAGTCAACACGCCACGCGAGAACGCCTGGCCCTTTCGCGACTACGTCATCCGCGCCTTCAACCAGGACAAGCCTTACGATCGCTTCGTCTATGAGCAACTCGCCGGCGACACGGTCGGTGAAGACGCGGCCACTGGATTTCTCGTGGCCGCCGCCGTCCTGCTACCCGGCCAGATCGGCAAGGACGACGCCTCCAAACGCCTTGCCCGCCACGATTCTCTCGACGAAATGATCGTCGCAACCGGCGAGACATTCCTCGGGCTCAGCGTCGGTTGCGCACGCTGCCACGACCACAAATTCGATCCCATTTCCCAGAAAGATTACTACGGCATGCAGGCCTTCTTCGCGGGCGTCGCCTACGGCGATCGGAAAATGCATACGCCCGAATACGAGGCGCGCCTGCAAGCAGCAAAAACTCTCGAACCCGAGTTCAGCGCCTTGCGCGCCAAGGCCAACGCCATCGAACCACCCGCCTTTGCCGGCCGCACCATTCTCCTCGACGACGAAGATCTTGATCGCGTTTCCCTGCTCAAGGAAAAGCGCGGCCATGGCACAAATCCAGTAGGAACCAAACGCGGCTACAAGGACGACAAAGGCGATTCAAGACGCCTGCCCAACTTGAGCGCTTCCCGCTACACCTGGTGGACGAATAAACCCGGCGAAGACGTGTTCACCTACAATCCCAAAGTTGCAGGGCAATTCCGCGTTTGGCTTTCCTGGGGAGCCCACGGCAGCGGCGTCCATACACGCGACGCGCGCTACATCCTGGATCTCGACGGCAATCTCGAAACACGCAGCGACCAGAAACAAATCGCAAAAATCGATCAGTATTACCCGGCCGGCGTGACCGAAGGAGAAACCGAGAATAAACCGCTCTGGAGCGGGTTCCACGATGCGGGCGAACACACGTTGCGTGAAACAAGCCGCATCATCATCCGCGGCGGCGAAACCAAAACAGGCGTCACCGCCGACGTGATTCTCCTTCAGGAGTCCGCGGGAAACGTTCCAGCCCATCGAGCGCCCCGCCTGCGCGAACCCGTCAACGCGCAACGAAACGTCGAGAAATTCCCACCGACCAAAGCAAGGTTCATTCGCTTCACCTCGCTGGCGACCATCGACGCCAACAAGCACGAGCCTTGCATCGACGAATTGGAAATTTTCTCCGCAGGGAAAACGCCCAAAAACATCGCCCTGGCTTCCGCCGGATCCAAGGCGACTTCCTCGGGAAACCGATCCAACACCGGCAAGCATCAGCTCAAGCACATCAACGACGGTCTCTACGGCAACAGCCAAAGCTGGATCTCCAACGAAAAAGGACGCGGCTGGGTTCAACTCGAACTGCCCGAGCCGACCCTCATCGACCGCATCATCTGGGGGCGTGATCGCGACAGCAAGTTCAAGGACCGTCTCCCCATCCGCTACCGCATCGAGGTGGCGACCGAGCCGGACAAATGGACAATCGTCGCGCGATCCGACGATCGCGCGCCGATGGAGACTCCGACGGACAGGCTCAATTTCAAATTCCGAAATTTGGCAGGCGAGGAGCACGCCGCCGCCAACGGCATTTTCAAGCGGCTCAACGCGCTCGAAGCCCAGGTGAGCAAACTCAAGAAACCCGACATGGTCTACGCCGGCATTTTTGGCAAACCCGATGAAACCCGTCTCCTGGCGCGCGGCGATTCCGAACAGCCCAAACAGATCATCGCGCCCCGCAGCCTGACCGCGCTAAAGCCCATCGAGCTCAAACCCGATTCACCCGACCGAGATCGCCGCATCTCACTCGCGAACTGGATCGCCAGCGCCGACCACCCCCTCACCGCGCGAGTGATGGTGAATCGACTCTGGCAATATCACTTCGGCGTCGGACTGGTGGCAACGCCAAGCGACTTCGGCATGAATGGAGTCAAGCCCTCGCACCCGGAGCTGCTCGACTGGCTGGCGGGCGAGTTCATCCGCAGCGGCTGGTCGATAAAACACATCCACAAACTCATCCTGACCTCCGAAGCCTTTCAGCAATCCAGTCGCATCGATCCCACCGCGGAAACGATCGACGCCGATTGCCGTCTGCTTTGGCGTTTCCCCTCGCGCCGCCTCGAAGCCGAGGCCATTCGCGATTCCCTGCTCGCAGCCAGCGGCGCGCTCAACCTCAGCATGGGCGGCCCCGGTTACAGTTTCTTCAAGACACGCGGCGGACTCAGCGGTTTTCCTCCCATTGAAAAATTTGGCCCGAAGGAACTGCGCCGCATGATCTACTCCCACAAGATCCGCATGGAAAGCGTCCCGGTCTTTGGCGCCTTCGACTGCCCGGACGCCGGCCAGCCCCAGCCCAAACGAAGCGAATCCACCACCGCCATTCAGGCGCTCAATCTCTTCAACAGCCCCTTCGTCCTTGAAGAATCCGCGCGCCTGGCCAACCGCGTGAAGAAGGAAGCCGGCGAAAGCCCCGAAGCGCAGATTCGACGCGCCTTCGAGATCGTCCTTGGCAGACAGCCCAGCGAGAAGGAAACGCAAGCCTCCCTCGCAGCGGCAAAACAACACGGCCTCGCCACGCTCTGCCGAGCCTTATTCAACTCCAGCGAGTTTCTGTTCCTGCCATGAAGCGAACGACACCGATTGACCCGGTAGGGACGCGTTCCACCGCGTCCTATTTTAAAACCCCGAAGCGGGCGAAAGAATCTCGCAGTCCCTCCGGGACGTTGATTTGGGACGCGGTGGAACGCATCCCTACCGCGCTACGATGACTCCTTCCGCACACCACACCTCTCCCGACCTGACCCACGCCGGGCGTCAATTCCTCGATCGCAGGGAATTCCTCGGCCGCACCGGGACCGGCCTCGGCGCCATTGCCCTCGCGGATCTCCTCGCCGGTCAGGGCCTGCTCGCGCCAAGCGCCCACGCGGCGCATTCTCCCGAACGCCCCCTCGTCGACCCCTCCCGCCCGCACTGGCCGCGCAAGCCGCACTACTCGCCCAAGGCCAAGAACGTCGTCGTCATTTTCTGCGCGGGCGCGTGCAGCAATCTCGAAACCTTCGACTACAAGCCCGAGTTGATCAAACGCGACGGCCAGCCCCTCGAAGGCGGTCCGCCTGTCACCTTTCAGGGCCCCGCCGGAAACCTTGCCCGTCCGCAATACGAGTTCCGCCCCCGCGGCCAGACCGGCAAGATGATCTCCGACATGCTGCCGCACATCGGCGGACTGGCCGACGAAATCAGTTTCGTGCATTCGCTCACCAGCAAGTCCAACACTCACGGGCCGGCTGAAAACTTTTTATCGACCGGTTTCGTGCTCGACGGCTTTCCCAGCATCGGCGCCTGGGCCAGCTACGCGCTTGGCACAGAGAATCAGGAATTGCCGGCCTTTGTTGCCATCCCGGATCCGCGCGGTGTGCCCCAGGCGAGCGTCAACAACTGGGGGCCGGGCTTTCTTCCCGCCGTCTTTCAGGGCACGCCCTTCAACGCGCAAAAGCCCATCAGCAATCTCGCGGCTCCGACGGGCATCAGCGCCGCAGCCGATCGATCCGCGCGCGACCTGCTCAAGTTGATCAACGAGGAGCACCTCAAGCAAAATCCCGGCGATGGCAATCTCGCCGCGCGCATCGCCAGCTACGAACTCGCCGCTCGCATGCAACTCTCCGTGCCGCGCATCAGCGACCTTTCCACCGAGCCCGCGCACATTCTAAAAATGTACGGAGCCGACGATACGAAGAACACGATCAAAGCCTCCTTCGCGCGCAATGCCATCCTCGCGCGCCGCCTGATTGAGAACGGCGTGCGCTTCGTGCAACTCTTCAACGGCGCCTACGCCACCGCCGGACGCCTCAACTGGGACGGCCATCAGAAACTTCGCGAACAGTACGACGTGCACGGCCCCATCCTCGACCAACCCGCCGCCGCGCTCGTCTGGGATCTCAAACAGCGCGGACTGCTCGAAGACACGCTGGTCGTCTGGTGCACCGAGTTTGGCCGCATGCCCATGTTTCAGAAAGGCGCGCAAGGGCGCGATCACAACCCCGCCGGCTTCACCGCCTGGCTCGCCGGCGCGGGAGTCAAACCCGGCGTCAGCTTTGGCGCGACCGACGAAATCGGCTTCAAGGCAGTGCAGGACGTCCTCTCTGTCCACGACCTCAACGCCACCGTGCTCCACCTCCTCGGCCTCGACCACGAACGCCTGACTTTCAAACACAACGGCATCGAACGCCGCCTTACCGACGTCCACGGACACGTCATCGACGCGCTTCTGGCCTGAGGCCAGTCGTTTTTAAAAGCGCGAGAGGACACGGGCGCTCCAGGACGCTGCCGCGACTCCCTGGCTTCCGATCTACGCGATAGCGTCCTGGACTGCGGCCGTCCTCCGCCGCTTTCTTCCGGCATCGCAATCAAGCCTTCGTAGTTCACGAGATTCCCGAGGCGCCCTGATCGACCTCGTTCTTGCGTGTTTCCCGCAATTGCCCAAGAACAGCGCGGGATGACGCAGGCGCTCCAGGGCGCTGCCGCGACTCCCTGACTTCCAATCCCCGCGATAGCGTCCTGGACTGCGGCCGTCCTCCGCCGCTTTTCCTAAAAGCCATTCCCGGCGGCGCTGGTTTCCACCGCTTGCCCCGACACCACGACTAGTTTGCTTGCCTTCGTCGCCGAAACTTTCAAACTCCATAAATGACCCAATCCAGTCACCATCATCCACTGCTCATCCTTATCCTCGCCGCTCTGTTCTGCATGTGCGCGACAACCCACGCCGCGCCCAGCTTCGCCAAGGCGCCCATCATCACCGAATTCGACGTCGACGAATCCTGGCCGAAGTATCCCGACCACATCAAACAAACCGGCTGGGTCTCCGGCATGGCTATCGACAAGCATCAGCACATCTGGCTGTTCAAGAAGGGCGACGATCCCGTTCAGGTCTATAAAACCAACGGGGAATTCGTCCGCTCCTGGGGCAAGGGTCTGTTCAAGAGCCCCCATCAATTACGCATCGGACCGGACGGAGCCATTTGGGTCGCGGATTTCGATCAGCACATTATCCAGAAATACACGCCGGAAGGGAAACTGCTGCAAACCGTCGGGACCATCGGCGTTTCCGGCGAGGACGAAACCCACTTCAATCGACCCACCGACATGGCGATTCTCCCCAATGGCGAAATCTTCGTCACCGACGGCTATGGCAACCGCCGCGTCGTGCATCTCGACAAGAACGGCAAGTTCATCAAGACTTGGGGGAAATACGGATCCGGCCCGGGCGAGTTCGTCCTGCCCCACGCGATTGTCTACGACTCCAAAGGACGGCTCTATGTCGCGGATCGAAACAGCGGCCGCGTGCAGATCTTCAATCAGGACGGCTCATTCATCGACCAATGGTCCGGCCTCATCATGCCCTGGGGCCTGCACATCACGGAGGACGACGAAGTCTGGGTCTGCGGCTCCTCGCCGCATTGGTGGCGTCGTCATGAAAAATACCAGGAATACAAAGACCAGATGTTCATGCGCTTTTCGACCGACGGCCGCGCCCGTCTGACCTGGACGCTCCCGCTGGGAGATCCAGAAAACAAGAAGACCGGCGAAACGGTCGGCGCGCATTGCCTCGTCAAGGATGCCAAAGGGAACATCTACATCGGCGACATCTACACCGAACGCGCTCAAAAGTTCGTGCCCGTGACGACTCGCCCCAAAGCCCCGACAAAGTGAAATCAAACCGCCTTTCGGTCGTTCGCAACAGGACATCGCAAGAGACGCCTCAGGAGCCCGACCACTCGGAGCGTTACCCTAAGACAGTCCCCCTCGGCCAGGTTTTGCCTGGTCCCGCAGAGCGGGAGGTCAGGGGTGGGTTCGCCCGATTTCTCCTGTGCGCTTCAATCACTGTTGTCGCCCTCACCCAGCCCTTTTCCTCATCCGCCCACGCCGCCCAACTGCTTCCCCGCAACACCGAAGTCCCATTCTCCTATGTGGCTGGCGGCGAACGGTCATGGCCCATTCTCGATGCGCCGCTCATTCCGGATGACGCCCTCTCTTTCACGGCGTCGGCGGACGGCAAGCCCCTGGGGAGCGGGGTCTCACTCGCTTTCGATGGAATCCGAATCGCGTTGTCGGACGAAGGCCGAATGACGATCTCCGCGGACTCGAACGCAACCGCTCAGTTCCAACTTCTGCTCTCCCTCTCCGACAGCAAGGGAGCCAAAAGGGAACAACGACTCACCATCCGCCCGGCTCCGCCCAATCGCCCCATCTCCTACCTGTCCGATCAGGTCGACGACCTTATTCGCATTTTCTGGGACAATCCCGCAGGCAAATGGCGGCCCATCGAGAAAAGCGCATTCGATCAATACTTCCGCCGGCTCCAGGCGCACGGCGTCCAACGCCTGATCGTCTGGCAGAGCGCCTTCCCACTCATCAACGATCCGGCAAACTACCGTCCTGAAGATTGGGATCGATTCGAAAAACAGGCGCGCGCCATTCTGGACGACAAGGAGTTGAATCAGATTCTCTACAGCGGTTCGAAACGAAAGAGCTACCAGTGGCAAGGATTCCTCATGCGCTTTCGTCTTACGCCCGAATGGGGCCGCATGTACGCCCAAAGCGCGGCCGATCACGGCATCTCCCTGACCGCCAGCTATCGTCCGTTTGAAGCGGCGTTAAAGAAGTATTACGTCGTGCCCTCCTTCGATCACGACGGCCGGTTTCTCTGGAACTTCCTGCCCGGCGCGACGCCGACAACCAACTATCGCGCCAAAGAAACCGGCTTTGCCCACTACCGTAAAATCCTCCAACGCGCCGGCCGCGACGATGAAGCCACAATGGAAAGCGTGACGTTCGAAAGTGTGCCCGAGTCAGAGAAGCAGGCCGCAAGCTCTGAGAGTCTAAGAATTTTCGCGGCCGCCGCGCCCCCCATCGACCAACGCTCCTTCGTTCTCGCGCGGAACCAGCGCGGTCAATTCCAGCTCAAGCGTTTCGAAGCCATCGCAGCCAAAGTTGAATCCCATCGAATCGAGCTCAAGGGATGGACGCTCAAGTCGGACGCGTCGGGATCCCTTCAGATCACCGGGTTGAAACGCCCGAGCGACAAACGTTACCTGATCTTCAAAACCGCCGAACAAGGCCCAAATACGCTACAGCTCCCAGTCGAACTGCCCGTCACCGTCCGCTCCCGCGCCGGCGCTCGTCTCGGCCGTGTGAACGCCTACTGGGCGCTCGGCGGCGACGACGCCGAGTCCGCTTCGTCGCGAATCGCCGGGATCGCCGAGGACGGCGGCTATCGCACGGACTTCCAGGCGATCGAGAACAGCTCTCGCCTGGTCCGCAAATCCGGCAAGGCCCTGCGCTCGCTTGACCGCGACGAGATCGTCATCGATTTTGGCGACGACTGGTCGCAGGAGATGATCGACTTCAATCGCGCCGCCGCCCGAACCGCGGCCGTGAAGGAATTGAAAACGATCATCAAGGCGCCCGCCTTCGACGAGATCATCATCAACACGCGATCACATACCCAACTCGCCGGTTCATCCGGCGACGGCGACCTGGGAATCCAGACCATCGGCCATCATCGACGCCATCGGAAAAACTACTTTCACCTCGGCATTGACCGCGCCTACGCCCCCGTCTCCGTCGCCGAATCCGATCCGGTTCGATCATTTATTCAGGCAAATACAATCGCGGAACTCGAGAAGATCACGACCTGGCAGCCAGGCGAATGGCAGGGAACGTGTCAATCGAAGGACACTCCTTATCCATGGCGTTACGCGCGCAACGCCGCGGTCGCCTCCGGTGTGCGCCGGCTCCTCGGCGATCTGGAAAACGAGTTTCCCGAAACCCGCATCCGGGTCGTCATTCCTCCCCGCGCCCGGGTGGAAGCGGCCGTCACGACGCAACTCCCCGGTCTGAAAAAGCCGACGGGTGGAAACTACGACGCGAAATACTACCGCTACCTCTCGACACGGCTGAATCACATCCCCGCGATCGGCGAAGGCATGGCCATGATCGACCTGACAGGTCTCCGTGCCGAACCTGTATTCCTTGGGCTCCGGCACATGCCCGATCCCGAACCTGTGAAAGTTCACCTCGACGCCTTCGTCTCCGACCAGTCCGACAATCACGGCTCCAACTTCCGGGGAGCAAAGAGTTTCTTCTACGAAGCCCAGGAGACGCTCCGCGCGAAGGACAAGCAAGCCGCCCAAAAACGACGCGAGGAAATCATCCGCGAACTTCTGGCGCGGGAGGCCATCAATGAAGTGATTCTCTACGAAGCGGCCGACTGGACCTACTACCTGCCAATCGACGATCCCCACAAGCATCTCGACACGCCTTCGCCAAATCCACACTGATTGGCCTTGAACGCCGCGCGAGGATTTCCGGTCAATGTGGGGCCGGATCGCGATCCACCCTGACGAAGCCGCCAATCTGGATCGAACGGGAAAGCGGGCGCAAGGGCCTCAGGAGTCCGTCGCCGCCAGGACCGATTCCAATGGCGCGGGACAAATCTTAAGATAATCGGCGTAGAGCGCCTCGACCTCCGACAAGGCGACATCGTCGGCCTTGCTGATTTGCCTGATCCCGGCCTGACCGGCCAGATCTTCCATGACATGGGCTTCATCCCAGATATTTTCGCCGTGGAAGGTCCTCACGTAAAGCATCGGACCGAGCGATTCATGCGGTCCATTGTCGACGACGGACTTGGAGTTGAACTGTCCCAGGAACATGGTGTCTTCTCCGGCGTTCAGCCGGGGATAACGATAAGGCACGTTCCGCCGATGAAGTATCGCGTTGTGCTGACCGCCGTCCCGCCGGGAATAATAGGCGGCCCGGGATTGAATATTGATGCGGACCTGCCATCCAAGCGTGACAACCTCGCCCCGATCCCTGAACTCCATCAGGGTTTCGATGCGTTTGGGGTGATGCCAATCGTCATCGTCCCACTGAACCACATATTCGCCGGTCGCGTGCTCCAGGCTCAGATTGCGCATCTCGCCAAGCGTCATTCCCTCCGGTCGTTCGATCATCATTTCCCGTATCCGCGGGTCGCCGTTGGCCAGGGGCGTCCCGCCGTGATTGACGATGACCAATTCCCGATTCTCCCAACTCTGCGCCCGCCAACAATCCACCGCGACCCGGGCGAGCGCGTAGCGTTCGGAAGACTTGCCCGTCAGCATCAGCGATGAAACCTTGGGAGCTTCCTCCGAGATCGTTTCGACGCCCATCCCTCGCGACTCCAGAATCACACGAAGCGCCTCAATGTTCTCCTCCCGTTTTTCCTGATCCACCGGGTTTGATGTGGAACCCAGGCGATAGTGATAGCGGTGCACCATCGGCCCCGGGGCGGGAACGATTTCAACCCCCTCCGCGGTCCATCGATCCCAAAGCTCGCAGTCGGAATTCGCGCGCATATCCTCGCGAAACAGAACTCCGTCCCGCGGTATCAGCGAAGCGTGAAACAGCGTCATGGGCGGGCCGAAATTCCCCCACTTGATGTTGCTTGACCGCGCCTTCACGATCCGCTCGTGCCGTTCCGGTATCGCCGGACATTCGTAGATGTAATCGCCGAACACCGCGTGGTGCCCGTGGGCCACCGCAAAGGGCAACAGATGGCTGATCCGCGGCGGCAGCATTTCATCGTCCGCATCCATCGAGACGATGGCCGGGTAGTTAGTCGAGTTCTTCAAGGCCAGCGAATAGGCGCGGTTCTTGGCGACGCTCACATTGGCCGCTTTGGGATACGCGCGAATAATCGAGAACTGCGCGGAAGTCGGATGATTCACGGCTATCTCAAGCGTCTCATCCTCGCTCCCATCGTCGGCGATGATCAGAATCCAGCGATACCCCGCCAACGACCTCTCCACACTGAGCAGACAGCGTTCGAACCAACGCGCCGCGTTGTGCGCGCTGATCACGACCTGAATGCCCAGTTGTTGCACGTTCCACGGACTTCCCTCCGTGGGGGAAGCGCCCTCAGTCGCGTTTGGATCCGAAACAAAGTCGATTGTATTCATACGGTTTTCTTTTCTTGGTCTGCCAGAGATTTCCAGAAGTCGTAGTTATCCAATGTTCCCGTCTCAATCAGCTCCAACTCATCGGATGTAAATTCCCTCTTCGCCCGTCCTATATGGGCCATTTCTTCGGATGGAATCTTCGCCATCAGATCCAGGTCTGAGGCCGACAAATCCAGGCCAATTCGCGATGAGATCCGGGATATGGTTCGCCGGGGCTCAAGCGCCAGGTCTTCCATGCGAATCGTCACATAAACGCAGTCATGTTGCTCGGCAAGCCATTCCATTGTGACTTTCGATTTCC
>JBLHKZ010000089.1:0-19241 GCA_047618185.1 Limisphaerales bacterium | reverse complement strand
ATTTTCGATGTCAATCTCCGCCAGCATTTCTACAACGACGACACCCTCGACGATTCGCTCTTCCTCGCCAACCTTCTCAAGCTCAACGACGAGGAAATCGATATTGTCGATCCCGAGGGCCGCGACGCCGAGCCAGTCGCGCGCCTACAAGCTTTGCGGGAGCAACACGAGCTGCACCTGGTCGCCCTGACCCGCGGCGACCAGGGCGCGTTATTGGTCGGAGAAAACAGTGTCAGCGATCTGCCCGGCGTCCCGTCGGACGTCAAAGACACTGTGGGCGCCGGCGACGCCTTCACCGCCGTCCTGGCGCACGGACTTCTGCGCAGTGTCCCCCTCGACGAGATCAACCGCCGCGCCTGCGAAATCGCGGCCTACGTCTGCTCGCAAAACGGGGCCACGCCCGACCTGCCAGAATCGTTGCGGAATCCTTTTGAGGCCTGAGCCGCCGCCATCAATCGTTTTCCCCAAAGAGTTGTCACAAACCGACGCTCGCAAACGTATACTCAGTGAAGATGGGAATCCCAACCGCCAGCAACCAAGAGCGCACAAACCGGTCCGTGAGCCAGGACTTGTCATCGTTCGAGGATCTGATTGATCCGATCAGCAAGAAAATGATCGACTCGATCTGGCGCGTCGTTCGTAACAAACATGATTTTGAGGACGCATTCCAAGAGGCGCTGGCGACCGTCTGGAAGCGTCTGGCCAAGGTGCGCCAGCACCCGCATCCGCCGGCCTGCATTCTGAGAATCTGCGTCAACGCGGCCTACGACATCTTGCGCAAGAACCGCCGGCGCCGGGAAAAGGAAGTATCGCTCGAATCATCAGACCCCATCCCGGATTCAGGAAGAGACGGGGCTCAGCGACTTCAGGCGCGCGAGCGGGAGGAGCAGATTCTCGCAGCCATTTCCCGGCTTCCGCGAGCCCAGGCGGAAGCTGTCCTGATGCGCTTCACGCAAGAGGCTTCCTATCGTGATATCGCCGTCGCGTTGGAATGCAGCGAGGCGGTCGCCAGGCAGCACATTTGCCGGGCTCGTGAAAAACTCACCGTCGCGTTGTCATCGCTAATGCCACAATCCGACCAACAAACTCTGTCATGAAAAACCATCTGACTGACTCCGAGACAAATCTGGACGCGCTCCTGAAAGAGACCTTGAATCAGGAAACTCCACCAGAGGCTGAAGCCGCCGGACGTGAACAACTGGCCTCATTCCAGCGCCGCCTCACAAATCGTGACCGCAACGCGGACTCCGCTTCCGGGAGAGCCAGTTCCGCGCGACCCGCCAACCTCCTGTTTCAACCGCGCGCCATCGCCGCAATGGCATTGGCCGCATCAATCGTCATGGCAGGCGTTCTATTCTGGAATCCCGCGCAGAATCGAGTCTATGCCCAGGCCGTTGAACGGGTCGAAGCATCCCGCACGTTTACCTGCAAGATTACGATGAAGGAGACCATGAACGGACGGTCCGGGAAGAGTGTCGTTTCAATCGCATTCAAAGAGCCCGGTTTCGTTCGATCCGTTCTCGCCAACGGGACGTCGACGAACACGAGCGTGTTGGATCTGTCGAACGGCAGGGGCATCACATTCAGCTCGACGCAAAGGACCTACACTCAGCTGGGGCCCAACCTCACTCCGACCATGGCCGGGATCGATCTCATCACGTTCTTGAAATCCCTGCCCGAGCGCGCGGATTCTCCGATCGGCGAACAAAGTCTGAACGGAAAAACCGCGCGCGGTTTTCGTGTGAAGCATACCGACCGGACCTATACGGTATGGATCTATACAGACACTCGGGAGATCGTTCGAATCGAGGACGGCTCGACAGTCATGACCGATCTGAAGTTTGGCGGCTCGCTGGACGATTCGCTGTTCGAACTCACGCCGCCAGCGGGCTACAGGAAGGCGCCAAACGCTCTTGAGAGAGTTCAGGACAAGGTCAACGCGGCGCTTCAGGACAAATCCGACGCACATTCACAACTGCTCTACGTCAACGAGATCATCTCGCTTTGGCATTCGGGCAGAAAGGACGACGCGATGAAACTGGCGCTGGAGACGCCCCAGGCAAAACCTAAATCCGTCACGGTCCTCGAATGCCTTCGAGTCAAAGAATCGGATATCCCCACGCTGGATCCCGACCAGCGCGCTCGGATCCAGCGACAATTCAACGAAGCCGCCACCGCGGCCAAGCAGCTCTGCCGCGAGATTCGAGTTCGCATTGCGAAAGCGGATAAGGCCGGAGACTCCGATACGTCCGAGATCTACAAGCAACGCCACCAGGCATTCGGGCGTGAGCTGATGAAATCCAATTACGCCGCGCTCTTGAATCTCGTCGGGACAGCAATCTACAAATTCAAGTTCGACTGATCCTCGAAACCATCAACCCGCCGCGCGCTTTTCTGCATCGGCGCGCAGCTTTGTCAGTTTTCCCGCCACCGCCGAATAGGGCAGCTCGTGCGGCGGCGTTTTCTTCTGAACCGCAATGGCCGAGGCGACGCCAGCGGCTTCTCCCATCGTCACCGCGTCGCCGGTGACGCGGTAACTGGAATGCGCAAAAAAATCTCCACTGATGCAGCGGCCGGCCATCATCAGGCCCGTCACGTCCCGCGCAATCAGGGCCCGCATCGGAATGTCATAGGGCTTCGCTCGAAACGGCTTGGCTTCGATCGCCTTGTTGCTGTCGCGCTTCGTCGCGTGCACATCGATGCCGAAATTCACCCGACAAATCGCGTCATCGAATCGCGAGCCCTTGCGAAGATCCTCGGAATCGACGTGATACAAGCCGCGAATGCGCCGGCCTTCGCGCGTGCCAATCTGCTCGCCGGTCGCCACCACTCGAACGCCCTGCCAGATCCCGCCGGCCGAGCGCAAACCATCGATCAGCCGATGCACCTCCTGCCGGGCCTGCAACGTCGCGCGGGTGACGTGATCGGCGTCGATCGCCTGATGGGCGTATTGGTGATTGGCCATCAGCGCGTGCAGGCCGTGTCGAATACGAAAAATCGTTGGCCCGTGATAGGACGGGTCGACACCCACACGATGCAGTTCCGCGAGAAAATTATTCTTCGGATTGCCCAGCTTTCGCGGCTCGGCGTCGCCGCGAGTAAACCGAGCGATGTCATCCGTCTCGGCGCCCGTGAACAGCGCCATGAGGCTCATCGGCTGGAGCGCGTGCGTCACGGGATGCCCCAGGTCGTATTCGCAGCCGGCCTGCGCCGCCAAATCTCCGTCGCCGGTGCAGTCAATGTAGCTTTTGGCGATCCACGCTTCGCGGCCGGACTTGGATTCCGTGAGCACGGTGGTGAGCCGCTTGTCACGATCGACCGCCGCGCCGACGACGCGCGTGTGATAACGCAGGTCCACACCAGCCTCGAGCAACATCTCCTCTAGCATGAGCTTCATCGACTCGGGATCGTAAACAATGGAGCTGCCAATCCAGTGGCCGGTCTGTCGGCGTTCGAGCTTGGCGCGCAGTTCCGCCATGATGCCGGGCTTGCCTTTGGAATCGATGATCAGCGACAACGCGCCGCCCGTCCACACGCCGCCCACACAGCCGTTGACTTCGAGCAATCGTGTTTTGGCCCCGCTTCGCGCCGAGGCCAGCGCCGCCGCAAATCCCGCCGGACCGCCGCCGCACACAACGACGTCGCATGACTCGGCGATGGGAATATTGCGCGCGGACTCCTGGAAGACGCGGCTGTCGTCGGAAACAAAACCCGCCGTGCGCACATGCTTGGCGTGCGAATCGGGAACATTCCCCGCCGAGGGCAAAAGCAGCCGCGTCGGGGCGCTGATTGCGTCAACCTCCCCGCGCTTGCCGGCTTCGGCGGCGACGAGCGAGCCGCCAGCCAGGGCGCCCGAGGCGGCGGTGAGAGATTTCGCAAATTGCCGACGATTCAGCTTTTTTTCAGGCATGCGCTATTCTTGGCCGACAAAGCGCGGCTTGCAAGCGCGCGGAACGCGGCCAAATCCGATTGCAATCATTGCCTTGAGGACATAACTGACAGCTTTGCCTGGTCCCTTAGAACCTTTGGAGAGCGTGGAAATCGTCCGAATCCTCCATGATCGCATGGACTTTCAGCGACAAGTCTAGCTGCGAAGAAGAGGGCCGGCGCGAAAAGTGGCACAACAAACCCCGGCACGGTCACTTTGTATTTACCCGTAGCCAACGGACGGCGTCGATTATCACGTGGCCGTCGGTGCCGGCGTTGGAGAGGGTGACGATCCCTGTTTTTCCAAATCGATAACGACCGACGGAACCGAAGATGCCATCGATCGGAGGTTTTGCGCGTTGATTCAATGTCTTAGAGGCGACGGCAGTGTCATGCCTGATCTCCACGGGAACGTTGGTGGCGCGATTGGAGTTGGGCGACCAGGCTACCTGCACTTCATACACGCCTGGTTCCGGCAGTGTCGCCGTAAAGACGGCGAAGGCGTTCCCGTCGCGAGCGTCACTGTCATGGCGGTATCCCTGGTGAACGCCCAAGCGCAGGCTGGAAGGCCGCCATTCGCCGGTCAGCGTCGCCCTGGAATCATCGACAATGACGCCGTCCAGCGAATCGAGTCGGGTGTATTTCGCAGCCGGCCGCGGCGGAGCTTTGTGGTTCAGAATTTGCCCGTCGGCTTCAAGGCGGGTTTTCAGCTTCTCGTAGTCGACTTCTTGCGCGGACGCTCCGTCGTCGATGGCCAGGCTTGCGGCGGTGGCGGCCGATTGTCCGAGGGCCATGAAGACGGGCTCCATCCGGATCGATCCAAAGGCCATGTGGCTGGCTGACAGGCAAACGGGCACGAACAGGTTCTTGCATTCGGATGCCTTCGGCACGAGCGACCGGTAGCTGATCGGATAGGGAGGAAACCCGCCGACTTCGACGTCGCCCTCGTTGCGGACGTGCCCCTGCTCATCGACGTATCGTTGCACGTGATGGGAATCCATGGTGTAAGCGCCCATGCCGATAGAATCGCTGACCTTCTCCCGCTGCTGGCAGTGGTTTTGCGTCATCACAAAATCACCGACCATGCGCCGCGCCTCACGCACGTAGAGCTGCTCCTGCCAGCCGCTGCCCTCCACAAACTCGTCGCGGCTCATACCCCACTTTGAGATCTGTTTGCGAATCTTTTCCGGCATCCGGGGGTGGTAGGCCAAGGTCCACATGAGCCCCTGCTGGTAGAGGCGGTGGCGGGCTCTGATGACTTCGCGCTCGGCGTCGGTCGCCTCGGGCCATGCGTAATTTTGCCCGATAAAATCGGTGGAGAAACCGAGCCGGTTGTTGGTGTCGGTCTTGCGATTCGGCATGGGCGAATTGATCCATGGCAGGCCGGTCTCGCCCGCTTCGTAATTGCGCAGGAGCAGCTCATACCATTGCTCGTTGTAGCCCCCGGGTTTTGCGAATGGGAGGCGGTTGTCCGGATGATCGGTCAGGCACATGCGGAAGCAGTAAGCCTGCACCCGGCGATCTTCGCCGCCTTCCTCTCCGGGGCCGGCGGGATCAATGAAAGGCAGAAGTCCGCTCTTCGGATCACCCGGCGTGACGTGGGGATCGACCCCTTTGACGAACTGGTGATACTTCGCCTGCGCTGTCTGCACCCCGCTAAGGGTTTCGCCGTATTGGGCATTGGCTTCCCGGCCGACCGTGTAGCTGACCCCGGCGGCCGCCATGAGGTCTCCTTCGTAGGTGCAGTCGAGGAACATCTTTCCGCTAAAAACGCGGCCAGACTTCATCGTGATGGAACCGATGCGACCGTTTTTCATCCTGACGCCATGAGCGCGATCAAGAGATTGCTGAAAGACGATTTCCAACCCCGTCTCAGTGGTCCAGTCGCGGAAAACTTTGAGCGCGACGCTGGGTTCGAAGGTCCACATGCTCGCTTCACCGGCGCCGGTCCGGGTCTGACCGCCATCGCGGTAGGTCTCCCGCTGCTGCCATTTCCACGCTCCCGAATCTGCGTAGTGTCTGGCGATGCGCTGATAGAACTCGCGCGACAAACCTCCAATGACCTGCTTGTTGCCGATATCCGTCTGACCGAGGCCGCCAGTGGTTAGCCCGCCTTCGCGCTTTCCGGGTTCGATGACGACCACCGATTTCCCCATCGCCAGAGCCTGGATGCCCGCGACGATGCCCGCGCTGGTTCCGCCATAGATGACGACATCGCGATGTATCGCGGTGGCGGGCTGGGCGGCTTGAGCGGTCGAACCGCCCATTGCAAGGAGGCCGACGAATACGAGGCGGGAGAATTTCGAGATCATGGAGAAATTTGCGGATTCAAATGGATTCGTTCGGAAGCGTTGTGCATCCCGGTTGTGGGTCGCAACGAAAAAAGAGTGTCGCGAAAAGAAACCCCCAACGCCGCTCGGCCTTCGCGCGCGGTAAGAAAGCGTTCCACCGCGTCCTTCTTCTTTTCGCCATAGGCGCGACCGCGACCTTTTGCTAGTGTCACTGACCATGAAAGCCACCCGCCTCTTCGCCGCGTCAATCCGCGCTCTCGTTTTTGGATTGGCTGTCTCCTCACTCCACGCCGAAAACCTCACGCTCAACTTCCGCAGCCAGGTCGAGACCGTCGAAGGCAGCGGCAAGTATCATTCGATCACGACGCCCGGCCAATGGAAGGCCAGCGAGACCTGCATCGTCATCTGCGACATGTGGAACGGCCACTACTGCCGCAACGCAGAACGCCGCGTGGGCGAGATGGCGCCGCGCATGAACGAGGTCATCAAGGCCGCGCGCAAGCAGGGAGTGTTGGTCATTCATTCGCCCAGCGGCTGCATGAACAAATACGAGAATACGCCCATGCGGAAACTCGCCCAGCAAGCGCCAAAGGTGAAGACCGACCTGCCGCTGGAGAGCTGGTGTTATCTCGATCCTTCCGCCGAGGCGCCCATGCCGGTCAAAGTCGACCAACCCTGCGACGACAAAGGCAAACTGCGCGACGCGGTCCGGCATTTTGACCGGCAGATTGAAACGCTGGAAATGAAGGAAGGCGACGCCATCACCGATTCAGCCGAGGCCTTTTATCTGATGAAACAACGCGGCATCAAGAATGTGATCATCATGGGCGTGCACGCCAACATGTGCGTCCTCGGCCGTCCCTTCGGCATTCGGCAGATGGTGCGCTTCGGTCAAAACGTCGTCCTCATGCGCGACATGGCGGACACCATGTACAATCCCCGCGAGGAGCCCTTCGTCAATCACTTCACCGGCAACGATCTCGTCTTCGAGCACATCGAGCGATATTGGTGCCCCACCGTCACGAGCGGCGACATCCTCGGCGACGGCGTCACGTATCGTTTCCCCGGCGACAAGCGAAAACACCTCGTCGTGGTCATGGCCGAGAAGGAATACAAGACCGACGACACGCTGCCGCCCTTTGCGCTTAAGGAGCTGGGCCGAGATTTCAAAATCAGCTTCGTCTACGCCGACGCCAAGGAGCGCAATAAACTACCTGGCGTTGAAGTCGTAAAGGAGGCGGACGTGATTATGCTTTCCGTGCGCCGACGTAATTTGCCCAAGGCGCATCTTGATCTTTTTCGCAAGCACGTCGCCGCCGGCAAGGCGTTGATCGGCCTTCGCACCTCCAGCCATCCCTTTCATCAAAACAAGAAAGTCGCTCCGCCCAAGGGCCTCGACGAATGGCGCGATTTCGATCCCTCCGTGCTCGGTGGAAATTATCACGGCCACCACAGCGCAAAGATCACCACCTTCGCGCAGGCCAACGCAAAGGCGAAGAGCCACCCGATCCTGAAGGGCGTGAGCGCCGGACGGTTTCAAACCTACGGCTCGCTCTACGAAGTTCGCCCGCTCAAGGAATCGACAACCGTCCTGCTCAACGGCACGGCGCGCGGCGTCAAGGAAGGCGAACCCGTCGCCTGGATCAACGAAGGCCCCGGAGGCGGCAAGGTCTTCTACACCTCGCTCGGCCACCCCTACGATTTCGGAATCACACAATTCCGTGCCATGCTCCGCAACGCAGTCTACTGGTCCGTCGATCTGGATCAGCCAAATGCGGTGAAAAGCGGCGGCGGTTGCTGCAATTAGCGGCGCGCCTTTGACCGCCGAGTGACAAAATTGGCAATCAAGGAGTTCGATCCCGTAAGATGCTTGGGAGCAGCGCCCCAGCCAGTTTAAGCAATGGAACCCCGATCAGATAAAGCCTATCCTCCGCTTCCGGAACTTTTGCCAACACGGCTTCGGCCTTTTCAATCTGACCGCCAACAATGAAAGCCTGCAGCAATTGAGCCCGCTTGTCCGCGGCCCCTCCGACCTTGCGGGAGAAACGCGCTGCGAGATCGTGGTCCCCGACGTCCAGGTAAGCTTCGGATAAGAACGACGCCATGAGCGATCGGTCACCACGCTGCAACGGCAGGTGTGGTTCGCGACCTTCGAACAGTCTCAATCCCGCGGCGAAACGTCGGCCGGAGGCGGTTGCGTCGCCCACGATCGCGTGGGCGACCGCCGCATGGCAATAAACGGCGCAGGCAATCCATCCGCATTCCGGCTTCCAGTTCGCGACGAGATCCTCGAAACGCCCCGCTGCCTCGCGGGCGCCCTCCCGATCGCCGATACGAAAAAGGGCTTTTACGACGTTCTTGGGAGCCGCCGAACCAAAATGATGATTAATGGCTTCTGCACGAAACCGGCTGAATTCAAAATGCAGCCAACCAGCGCGCGCGCGAACATATTCGTCTTGCGTCGGCTCCGACCAAAGACCCGACAACAAATCCTCTGATTGCGCGCGGGAATATCCAAAGGAATTTCCGACCTCGATTGCTTCGTGAAACAATTTGGCGCGGACGCAGGCATCCAACAGCCAGTAACCGACGGAGCTCGATGACAGCCTCGGGTCGTCTCCGAGCGCATCGATAGCCTGAAGGGCTGGCGGGAGCGCGCGTCTCAGGGTCTCAGTGTCCTGAACCCATCCCGCCATCCGACAAGCGGCCACGAGCCGGTTCACATTCTTTCCTGGGTAATCGTCCGACAATATCGTTTCCACGACATCCTCCCGACCTGCACGCACAGCCAATTCCTACACGCTCTCACGCAGGCTTCCTTGATATCGAATGACTTCCGGGTCCAAAGCCCAAGCCAGCCCGCGGTCCACTTCGGCATCGAGCAACTTCATTTCTGAAAATTCGGCGCAGAGCAGGCTCGCTCGCGGGGCGAGAACAGACCAACGCCCCGGGCCCATAGTTTCAAACCGGCCGATGGAGTGGCGGAGCGCGTTTCGCGCCTCGCTCTCAAACCCAAGCGCCCACTCACATTCCGCCAGATACATTGCGTGCAAAACGGGGTCCTTGTCCGGGGGAATGGCGGCGAATTCCGTCCGGATTCTGTTAATCCAGTATGTTGCGTTATCCGATAAATCTGACATGGCGTAAATCCGCTTCCAGTCTGTTCATTTTGACGTCCGTTTAACCACTGACCCGATCGCGTCGAAACCCCGCGTGTCCCGGCGCGCTTTAAAGCGGCAGAGGACAGCCGCAGTCCAAGACGCTTTCGCGATGTCCTACGCGTGTTCGTGATCCGGCAGGTTTTGGACTGCGGCTGTCCTCTGCCGCTTTTCAGAAACCACCGTCACAATCAAACAGCGAGGCAACTACTCCGAAACCTCCTTCACCGCCGAACGAATCGCCCTGAATACCCGCTCTTCGACATCCTCCGTAAACGGCCCGGAGAATTTCGTGTAGACCATGTGGCCGCCGCCTTCGTAGCCGCCCTCCTTGAGCACGCGCAACGACGGCAGATAAAATGAAACGTCGGTCGAATAACCCGCGAACCAGAGCATGGGACTGGGGGATTTCGCGCCGCCAGTATTCGCGAACTCTTTTTTGAATCTTTGCGAATAGTCGACCACCGTTTCGCCGCCGATCGCGACCAGCAAGATCTCATCTCCGAACTTCGCGGCCTGCACGGGCAGATCCCAGGAGTCGATCGGTTTTCTTCCCGCGTTCAGTTGGCCCAACACATAACGCGCCTTCCAGCGCTCGTACGGGTTCTTCGATTTGAGCTGGCGCTCAAGCGTTGCTCGATCGGCGTGGGGCTGAAATTCCAGGGGCGCGTCCTCGCGTGCGACTCGGAGGCGGCTTTGAACGTCGATCTGTTTTCCAGCCAGGGCGCGCTCGACTGCATCGGCCAGCGCCTTGCCATGCTGCGCCAAATGTTTTTGTTCGCGGCGGGGATGCGGATTCTGATCGCCGCCGGCGCCCATCACGAACATCGCAACCGCGCCGGGATGCGACTCCTCGACGAATTTCTGCGCGTAGCCGGCGTAGTCGCCCGAGGTTTTGAAGAAACTCATGGTCGTGTTGTGGCAGGCGTAGCCGAAGACGATCGCCAGAGCTTTGCCACTCGAATCGGCCACGCGAAGGACGGGGACGGCGTGGTCGACCGGACCTTCCAATGCGCCGGCCGCGAATCGCCGATCCAGCTCCGCGCCTCGGTTGTTGCGACGATTGATCGCAAAGTCGGCGGAAGCTTGGGAGGTTGTCAGGCGAGCCGGTCTCAGTTCGTTCAGCGCGTCGCCAATCAGATCGATCAGGCGCGCATTCAACCAATCGACGTAAGTCCGCATCTTGACCATGTGAGGCTGCGGGATGTTGTGCAGCGTCTCGCGATAAAGCCGCAGCTCAGGACCGCAATGCGTGTGCGAGCAGTTCAGCAACACATTCGCGGGCTCCAATCCGTAGCGCTCCTTCGCGCCGGCAAGGACTGTGTCGGCCATCTTCGGCGTCACGACCAGCAGGTCCAGCGTCACGATCACCAGCCGGTTTCCCTCCGCGTCCTTCAGCGCCAGAGCCTTCGCGCGAAGGTCGAGATCGGTTCCCTCCGAAGGTTTCTTGCGCGAGGCATAACCGCCCATCCAATAGGCGCCATCGGGGGTGATGGAGGTTTGCGCGACCCCGGCGCTCCACTGCGGCTCGGCGGCGGTCACGACCGGGCGCGGGGAGAAAACCATGAATGCTGCCAGGAATAGAAAACAGGTCACACGACGTATGTTCATCTTGAGCAGAATGGAAGGCCGGGATCGTCCGGGCAAGAAGGTTGTTCACCCTCAGGGTGAGTCCGTCCGCGCGGCTTGATTCGGTTTCCTGGCCGGTCAATAGTCGGCGCGCATGAAGACCGTCGCTGTTATCGGAGCCTCCACCAATCGCGCCAAATTTGGCAACAAGGCCGTGCGCGCCTTTGCCCAGCAGGGTTATGAAGTGTATCCCGTCAATCCGCGCGCGGATGAGATCGAAGGCATCGCGGCGAGTCCCGGGATCGCGGATGTTCCCGTCCGACCGGATATCGTCACCGTCTACCTGCCGCCAACGCTAGTGTTGAAGGAGCTGCCTGTGATCGCGGGAAAGGGCTGCGGGGAGTTGTGGCTAAATCCCGGGACCGTTTCGCCGGAAGTCATCGCGGAGGCGGAGCGACTGGGATTGACGGTCGTGCAGGATTGCAGTCTCTTGCGAATCGGCGTTTCACCGGCGGCGTTTTAGAAGTCCGGGAGGACGCGGGATCTGGAATCTGAAATTTCAGATCTGAGATTTGAAAACTTAACTCACTTCCCGCCGAGGAGAACCGCTTTGAGATATTCGCGATTCATGCGGGCGATGTGATTAATGCTGATCTCCTTGGGGCAAACCGCTTCGCAGGCGCCGGTGACCGTGCAGGCGCCGAAGCCTTCCTTGTCCATCTGCTCCACCATGTTGATCACGCGGTTCTCTCGCTCAACCTGTCCCTGCGGAAGCATGGCGAGCTGTGAAACTTTGGCGGAGACGAACAGGCTGGCCGACGCGTTCTTGCAGGCGGCCACGCAGGCGCCGCAGCCGATGCAGGCCGCCGCGTCCATGGCTTCGTCGGAGTCGTCCTTGGAAATGGGAAGGGCGTTCGCGTCGGGCGCGCCGCCGGTATTCACCGAGACAAAGCCGCCAGCCTGAATGATGCGATCGAAGGCGTCGCGATCGACAATCAGATCGCGCAGGACCGGAAAAGGTTTTGCCCGCCAGGGCTCGACGGTGACAGTGTCGCCGTCCTTGAAATGACGCATGTGGAGCTGGCAGGCCGTGGTGCCCTTGTGGCCGCCGTGCGGAATGCCGCCAATGACCATGGAGCAAGTTCCGCAAATGCCTTCGCGGCAGTCCGAGTCAAACGCGATCGGGGCCTTGCCCTTTTCGATCAGGCCCTCGTTGACCACGTCGAGCATTTCGAGGAAGGACATGTCGCCGTCGACGCCGCGTGCTTCGTAGGTCTCGAAGCCGCCTTCGGCCTCGGCGTTTTCCTGCCGCCAGACTTTGAGCGTCAAATTCATTTGTAGCTCCGGGTGGACATCTTCACCTCTGTGTATTTGAGAGGCTCTTTGTGAAGTTTCGGTTTCTTGTCGACGCCCTTGAATTCCCAGGCGGCGACATAGGCAAACTTGTCGTCGCGGCGCTTGGCCTCGCCCTCATTGGTAAAGCCGCTCTTCACCTCGGGATCGTCTTTAGTAAATTGATATTCCTCGCGGAAATGGCCGCCGCAGGATTCTTCGCGGGCCAGGGCGTCGTTGCAAAGCACCTCGGCGAATTCCAGGAAATCGGCGGTGCGGCCGGCGTATTCGAGATTCTGATTCAACTCGCCGTTCTCGCCGGTGACATTGACGTTTTCCCAGAACTCCTGACGCAGCTCGGGAATCTTCTGCAGCGCCTCTTTCAATCCGGCTTCGTTGCGGGCCATACCGCACTTGTCCCAGACCAGCTGCCCAAGTTCGCGATGGAAACTCGTGACGGTCCGCTTGCCTTTAATCGAGAGCAACTTGTTCATGCGCTCGGTTGTTTCCTGCTCGGCCTGGCGAAACTCGCCGGCGTCGGACGAAAGCTCCGAGGGCTTCTCCGAGGCGAAGTAGTTTCCGATCGTGTAGGGCAGCACGAAGTAGCCGTCGGCCAGGCCCTGCATGAGCGCGCTCGCGCCGAGGCGATTAGCGCCGTGGTCGGAGAAGTTCGCCTCGCCGAGGCAGAACAATCCCGGAATCGTGGTCTGCAAATGGTAGTCCACCCAGAGGCCGCCCATCGTGTAGTGAACGGCGGGATAGATGCGCATCGGCGTCCCGTAGGCGTTGTCGCCGGTGATGCGCTCATACATGTCGAACAGGTTCCCGTAGCGATCGCGCACGGCCTGTTCGCCGAGACGCCCGATGGCGTCCTTGAAATCGAGAAAGACACCCAGGCCGCCGGGCCCGACGCCGCGGCCTTCGTCGCAGGCTTCCTTGGCCGAACGTGAGGCAATGTCGCGCGGGGCGAGATTGCCGAAGCTGGGATACTTCCGCTCCAGATAATAGTCGCGATCTTCCTCGGAAATTTCACCGGGCTTCTTGCCGCAATCCTCTGCGTTTTTCGGCACCCAGACGCGGCCGTCGTTGCGCAGCGACTCGGACATCAGCGTCAGCTTGGACTGGTATTCGCCGCTGACAGGAATGCAGGTCGGGTGGATCTGCGTGTAGCAGGGATTGGCCATGGCCGCGCCCTTCTTGTAAGCGCGATGCGTCGCGGTGACATTGCAGCCCTTGGCATTGGTGGAGAGGAAAAAGACATTTCCGTAGCCGCCGGTCGCCAGCACGACCGCGTGCCCCGAATGGGAGGAAATTTTTCCCGTGACCATGTCGCGCACGACGATGCCCGAGGCCTTGCCGTCGGCGACGACGACTTCGAGCATCTCGGTGCGGGGATACATCTGCACATTACCCAGGCCAATTTGCCGGGAAAGCGCGGAATAAGCGCCGAGCAACAGCTGCTGGCCAGTCTGGCCGCGAGCGTAGAAGGTGCGCGAAACCTGCGCGCCGCCGAAGGAACGATTGGACAGGTGGCCGCCGTATTCGCGCGCAAAGGGAACGCCCTGCGCGGCGCATTGATCGATGATGTTTCCGCTGACCTGCGCGAGGCGATAGACATTGGCCTCACGGGAGCGGAAGTCGCCGCCCTTGATGGTGTCGTAAAAAAGCCGATGAACGCTGTCGCCGTCGTTCTGGTAATTCTTGGAGGCGTTGACGCCGCCCTGCGCGGCGATGCTGTGCGCACGCCGCGGGCTGTCCTGGTAGCAGAAGCATTTGACGTTGTAGCCCAGCTCGGCAAGCGTAGCCGCGGCCGAGGCGCCAGCCAGACCGGAGCCGACGACGATGACGTCAAACTTCCGCTTGTTCGCCGGGTTGACCAGCTTCATGTCGAACTTGTGCTGGTCCCACTTTTGCGCGAGCGGCCCGGATGGAATTTTAGCGTCGAGTTTCATTGGTGTTCTACCACTTTTAAAATTCCCAGCCAGACAGACAGCGGCACGACACTGAAGCCGACAAACAGCGCCACAGACAAGATCGGCGCCACGGCCTCGATCAACGCCGCGTGCTTCTTCGTTTTCAGGCCCAACGTTTGAAACATCGCGCTGATGCCATGGCTGAGGTGGTAGCAGAGGGTTCCGACGCCGATGAAATAGAACAGGCAGACCAGCGAATTCGAAAAGGCGGCCGTGACCATGGCGAAGACGTCATGGCGTTCGAACGAATCATGCAAGTGGCCGTAATCCGGGCGCAGCCAGGGAATCGTGAAGTGCAGCAGATGCACGACAATGAAGACCGCCACGATGCTGCCGCTGACGACCATCCAGCGGGAGGCTCGTTTCGTGCCAAAGCCGGCGTTCTCAGTAGGCTGGTAGGGAATGGGCCGGGCCTCGCGATTCTCCATGCAAAGCTGGATGCCAGTCGTGAAATGCACAGTCACCGCCAGGAGCAAACCCATTCGCGCCAGCCACACCACCTCGGGAACCGATTTCAGTTTGGCCGCGTAATCATTAATCAGATGACCGTGCTCGGGACTGCTGAAGAAGATCAAAAGATTGCCAGCCATGTGCACGAAGACAAAGCCGAGCATCGCGGCGCCGGAGAGCGCCATCGCATACTTCTTCCCCAGGGTGGAGTAATCCCAGAAGGAAAGGAGGCTCTGAAGTTTTTTCATGACCGGTCGATAAGGGAACGACAAACGTCGGCAATCGTTATACGGGAGCCGCCAGTTGTTTGGCCACTCTTGAAACTGGCAAAATCGTGAATTCTCTGATTCATGACCATTAACGATTCTGTTTCCGCATCTCTGATCGCGTTAGGCAATCTAATGAGCGGGAAGTTTCTGTCAATGTCGCGACAAAAGTATAAGCGCGGCTTTCGGTCCGGTAATTCAAGCTAATCGACCATTCCGAGGCCGATCAGCGCCGTGATAGCCTCGAGTGAATCGAGATCGCCGCCGCCACCGGCTCGATCCACCAGCGCAGTCCGAAACCCCGCGGCACGGGCGCCTTCGACATCCTCGCGACGACTGTCGCCAACGTGCAAAATGGCGTTCGGAGGCAGGGCGAGCCGAGCGGCCGCGGCGGCGAAGATCTCCGGCGCAGGTTTCGCGAAGCCCGCCTCGCAGGAGATCGTCGCGCTTTCAAAAAAGCGCGCGAGGTCGAGCGTTGCCAGCAGCGGACGGAGCCGGTCGTCCCAGTTGGAAATGATCGCCAGCCTGACCGGCAATTTGGCGAGGGCTTCCAACGTCGGCAGGACGTCGTCGTAGACGCGCCAGGCGTCTGGCTCAGTGAAGCGCGCGTAGAGCCGGTCGAAGAGTCCCGATGGCAGCTTGTTAGCGGGTCGATCAAACGTCGCCGCGACCAGCTCCAGCCACGCCGACTCCGAGTAGTCGAAATCCCGCTTTGCCCGCCAGGCGGTGACAAACGCGCGATTGAGCTCCGCGGGCGAAAGACTCGTCAGCCCAAAATCCGCGGCGACCTCCGCATAGATATCGCCCACCGAAGGCCAGGGCTCGATCAAAGTGCCGCCAACATCAAAAGTGATGGCGCGAATCTCAGTATTGTCGCTCACACGACGAAGACTGCCCAAGCCGTTCGCGCGACTCGATTCAAAAGCCCCGAATAATACTTGCCTCCCACGCCTCCAGCACGAATATGACTCACCCGAAAGTCTGGAATTGGAACGCTTCTCCCGTCATGAAAAACAAGATCCTATCTGCCCTTCTCATCGCCATCCTCGCCGTTTCGTGGGTCGGCGTGAGCCCGGAGTTCGCCGTCGCGCAGGATGCCGATCCCGGCAAACAGAAAGTTGAGAAGAAGAAGGACCGAAAGAAAGACAACGACACCGGCGGCATCTACAAGTCGACCGACGGAGGCGAGAGTTGGAAGCGGATCAACTGCCTCAATCCGCGTCCATTTTATTACAGCCAGCTGATTGTGGATCCGTCGGACGACCGGCATATGTACGTGATGGGAGTCAGTTTTCACGAAAGCCACGACGGCGGCGCGACCTTCAAGACCGGCGGCAAGCGAGTTCATCCGGATCATCACGCGCTCTGGGTCAACTCCCGCGACGGTCGACGCCTTATTCTCGGCTGCGACGGCGGGCTCTATAAGAGCTACGACCGCGGGCAAACCTGGGATTTTCATAACATCATGGACATCGGACAATTCTACGATGTCGGCGTCGACACCCGAAATCCGTACTGGGTCTACGGCGGCTTGCATCGCGTGCAGTGGAATCTCCGCGCCGACCCGCCCAAACGATCGCCGGGCTCCTCTTCACGATCGCGAACGGGACCTTCCGTGCGCCCCGGCGTTTACCTCGCGAAGCTGACCGTTGACGGCAAGGAGTTCGTCGAGGAGATATGCGTGAACTCCGACCCGGACTTTCCCGCCGCCATGCTGCTCGAAGAATTGAATGAGTTTGAGGCAAAAGAGCGCCCAGGATATCTGGCGTAGACGATGCTGAAGAGTCAGGGACAATTCAAGAAACGCACGGCCTCGCTCGCTATCGCGGTGTGCCTTTCACTCTTGCTCGCTCCGGCTCAACCGGCCTCCATCGCGGCCAATCTGGATGTCCGCATCGAGGCCCATCGCAAACAGGGTCTTCCGTTCACGCTGAAGGAGCTTGAGAAATGGCACGCCTATCCCAAAGGCGACAACGCGGCGGATGTCTACCAGAAGGCTTTCAAGTTATTGGCGAGCCCGCCGCCCGGCGAGTCCGACCTGCCTTTTGTCGTTCGGAGCGCGTTGCCGCCGCGCGGCGAACCTCTGCCGGCCAAAACGATCACCGCGATCCGAAAGTTTTCCGCGACCAACCGACCGGCGATGAAGCTTCTCCACGAAGCCGCCAAGATCAAGAACTGCCGATATCCGATCGATCTACGAGAAGGCTTCGAGCTCCTTTCACCACATTACTCGCAGTTGAAGCGGGCGGGGCAGCTCTTCAATCTGGAAGCCCTGCGACTTGTCGAGGACGACCGCATGGATCAAGCGGTCGAGCAATTCGCCGCCGCGTTCGCGGCCGCTGATTCCCTTGCATCCGAGCCGACAGTCATCGCCCAGTTGCTCCGCATGAGGATTGACGGCTACAGCTGTGAAGCGCTGGAACATATTCTCAATCGTCGGCGCCTGGACAACTCGCAGTTGAAACGGCTCTCCAGGATTTTCATCGGAAGGAAGAAGCCCGGGATGATAACCGGCGCGCTCATTGGCGACCTTTGCTCCGCCCGGGCCTACTACAACGGATCCCCGGAGCTCTGGGCGGCTTTTCTAGCCGAGGGCGAAAAGGTCACCGCCGACGAGCTCAAGTTCTTTAGATCGAGGGAATACGCCAGGCACACGAAAGCAGATCACCGGTTCTATCTGGGCGTGATGATGGACCTCATCGACGCGTCAAGACAGCCATTCCCCGCCTGCTTCATCACGACGAAAAAAGTAAAAACACGCTTTGAAAGCATCGCCCATCCACGCCGGTATGCCGGAACAGGCGCTTTTTATCCGGCTCTTGACGTGGTGTTTGACGTCACCGTGGAACACGCCGCAATCTTGCGAAGCGCGGGAACGGCCATTGCCATCGAACGTTGGCGCCACACAAATGACGGCAATCTGCCGGAATCGTTGTCCGAACTGGTTCCCGACTATCTGAACTCTGTTCCCACCGATCCATTCGACGGCAAACCTCTTCGTTATCGACGCCTGCCACAAGGCTACGTTGTCTACAGCATTGGGAACAACCGGATGGACGACCAGGGATCGGAAGAATCGATCGACGAATCAGACAGGAGAAAACGAGATTTGATCTTCCGGGTCGAGCGATGAACGCCCGCCCCTACTCAATCAGCATTCCAAACTCGGTGTTGAACTTGCGTTGGCATTTGTCGCACTGGGCGACGGGCAACTCGACGGCGGGATTCCAGCTGTAGGTCGCCTCGCAGAATTCGCATTTCACGATGTAGCCGCGGCCGGATTCACGATACGCCTTCCAGTCGCCCTCGGCCGGTGATTCGAGATCCGGAGCCTCGAGAATCGCCAGCGCCTCACTGTCGTAGATGCCGGCCTTCGAAAGGCGGTCGGCCTGTTCGTGAACGACTTTTTCAAAGGTGTTTCGCACCATGCGACCGTTGCCGCTATCGCGTTTGGCGTTGCGCGCCATCCAGTGAAAATGGTGCACGGTCTTTTCCTTCATGGCCGGCGTCAGCGCGAGGCCGTGCTTGCGGCAGAGTGAGCCGAAGATCCGGGAAAGCTCCTGATCTTCGAAGTCGGGGAAATCGATGTATCGATTGAAGCGCGAGCGCAGGCCGGGATTGGAATTGATGAATTCCTCCATCTCGCGCGGGTAGCCGGCCACGATCACCAGCAGTCGATCGCGGTCGTCCTCCATGCGCTTGAGCAGGGTGTCGATCGCTTCGCCGCCGTAGTCCTGTCCGCCCTTGGCCAAGCTGTAGGCCTCGTCGATGAACAGGATCCCGTCGAGCGCCTCGTCGACCAGCTTGTTGGTCTTGGGCGCGGTCTGACCGACAAATTGACCGGTGAGCGCCGCGCGATCGCATTCCACCAGATGCCCCTTCTTGAGCACACCGAGTGTCTTGAAAATGCGGCCCATCAATCGCGCGACGGTCGTCTTGCCCGTGCCGGGGTTGCCGGTGTAAACGGCGTGGTAGCTGGTCGGTATCGGCTCCATGCCCTGCGCGACCCGAGCCTGCTGCAGCCGCGCGTAATTCGCGATTTCGCGAACCTTCTCCTTGGCCGCGCGAATGCCGATCAGCTCCTCGAGCTCCTTCAGAACAATTTCCACGTCGTCCTCGCACAGGCCGTGCAGATGCCCCGAGTGCATTTCGTAGTGCTCTTCGCGAATGGTCTCAAGCTGCTTGAAGAGGTAACGGACGAATCGATTTTCGCGAGGCGTCACCGCGTCGTCGAAGTAGGCGAAGGCGTCGCAAACTTCACGCACGAGAAAATCG